>CALGAD010000016.1 GCA_937951955.1 uncultured Bacillaceae bacterium | reverse complement strand
TAAAAAAGCACATGTACATGTGCTTTTATAACTCAACTTTTCGTATATAAGAATTCATGATTTCACTAGCCGTTTCTTCGATTGCTTTATTCGTTACATCAATCACCCGGCAGCCGATCCGTTCAGCAATATTATCGAAAAAAGCCAACTCTTCTTTAATGCGATTGATATTTGCATAATGTGCCTTTTCGTTGAGCCCGAGAGAAAGCAAGCGCTTTTTGCGAATTTCTGTCAATTTTTCCGGACTGATTCGTAAACCGATGCATTTTTCTTTCGGAATCTGGAATAATTCCTCCGGTGGATCCACTTCGGGAACGATCGGTACATTTGCCACCTTATACCGCTTTAAAGCTAAATACTGGGAAAGGGGGGTTTTGGATGTACGCGAAACGCCGATCAATACAATGTCCGCTTTTAATATTCCGCGCGGATCTTTCCCGTCATCATATTTGACGGCAAATTCAATCGCTTCAATTTTTTTAAAATAATCATCATCCAGTTTCCGGACGAGCCCTGGTTCGTTTTTGGCGGGAACACCGGATACTTCTGCAAATTTATCAATCAGCGGGCCAATGATATCGAAACTGGAGATCTGTTCTTCCTCCGCTCGTTTCTTTAAATAACGGCGCATTTCCGGTTTGACGAGTGTAAAGACAATGAAGCCGTTATTTAATTTAGCTAACGATATCACCTCTTCAATAGTCGATAGATCTTCTACATAGGGAATTCGATATATATCGACGGTGGAACCGTTGAATTGACTTAAAGCCGCTTTTGTGACTAATTCAACGGTTTCGCCAACGGAGTCGGAGACCAGGTAGATCGGTGGGCGCAGCTTATCCAAACAATACCACTCCTTCGCTTAATCTTTTTTGAACAGGGTTACAAATGCTTTTGTAATATTTGTTTTTGAAATTCTTCCCGTCACTTCATATCCGCCGTCTTTTTCCTTAACGACCGGTATCGCATCGATTTCCTTTTCAATCATCAATTCCGCAACATCGATTAAATAATCATCTTTTTTACATACCGTAATGTTCGGCATCCGCGTCATTACAATATTCACCGGAATGGAATTCAAACGGGAATTGCCAATACTTGCCCGGAGAAGGTCTTTTCGCGATACGACACCAGCTAACAAGGAATTATCGTCTACAACAAATAACGTTCCCACATCTTCCAGGAACATCGTAACGATCGCATCATATACAGATATATGTTCATTAATGACAACTGGAATCGACTGATAGTCCTGAACTTTAATTTTTGAAATCGATTCTGATAATAGTTGTGTCGGGCTTTTTCCTGTATAAAAATAGCCCACCCGTGGTCGGGCATCGAGAAAACCAGCCATCGTCAAAATGGCCAGATCCGGTCGCAATGTTGCCCTTGTCAAATTTAATTTTTCCGCAATATGTTCACCGGTAATAGGCCCATTTTCCTTAACAATTTCGAGAATTTGCCGTTGCCGTTTATTCAGTTCGATTGTCCTCACCACCTCTCTACTACTCTTTCTCATGCTTAATCCATTATAGCATGGTAAAAATATACTAGTTTACAAGATTTTAATTTTCATCCCGATACATGTCCTTCAGCTGCCTTAAAAACCGCTTCGTTTTTAAATACAACCCGGAATATTCATCATAATAGGTAGAAATACATAATTCCAGTTCTTTTTTTGTCTTCTCTTTCACATTAATTGTACCAATTTTATTTATATCAATGAGTGAAAAAAGACGCAACAATTTAATCGTTGCCTGGGATACCGCCAGATGCATCGGGTCGTTATGAGAACATTGGTGGCATAATAGACCGCCTTCGCGAATAGAAAAAACGAAAGGACCGGCTGTATCGCCACACATAACACAACTCGAGAAATTCGGTTGTAAACCGAGCACTTGCAGCATTTTCACTTCAAAAATATTTTTTATTATATCCCGATCATAACCTTCATTCAAATATTGTAACGTTTGTAAAAAAAGTTCAAACAAATACGGATTGCGAACCCGTTCTTCCGTCCCTTTATCCAGTAGCTCTGCTACATAACTAGCATAGCTGGTTAATAGTAAATCTTCTTTAATATTGCGAAAATGGTCAATACTTTCTCCCTGTTGTAAGTTTCCAAGACCGGTTCCGAAATAACAAATAAAATAACCATATGTAAAAGGCTGTGACAGGGAGACAAACCGATTTTTCGGTTTTTTTGCCCCCCGTGCCACAGCGCCGACTTTTCCCATCTCGCGGGAATAAATCGTTAATATTTTATTCGCTTCACCATAATCCGTTGTTTTTAAAACAATTCCTTCTATTTTTTTGTACAATATACACGCCTCCAGATGGTGGAGCAACCTAGGTTATGGATACATCAATGTTCGCTAGTTCATCGTCTGTTGCTTCTGGTGTTTCTTCCATTTCCTTTTCGATTTCTTTGTATAGAAGGTACGTATCGATATTTCCGGTTTCACTGAAGACCTTCCAAGTAAAATGTAACATGGAATTTCCCACCTTTCAAATGAATTAACTAGCGACTTCCACAACCTATTGTTATTTTTGACAGTTCCCACAGAAAACATGTCAGTGAATATTTCCCTGCAAATTACTAGACTGAGCAAGTATAACAATTTAATACTCGTCTTCACGATAACCGAATTCTTTTAACATCGTCACTTTATCCCGCCAGTCTTTCTGCACCTTTACCCACAATTCGAGGAATACTTTCGAACCGAGTAAATGTTCAATTTCCAGCCGGGCTCGTTTTCCGATTTCTTTCAGCATTCTCCCCTGCTTACCGATGATGATGCCCTTTTGGGATTTCCGCTCCACAATGATCGCGGCCATAATGTGGACGGTACCGTTTTCCCGTTTTTCTATTTTTTCGATGATAACCGCTACAGAATGCGGAACTTCTTCCCTCGTTAAGTGGAGAACCTTTTCCCGAATCAGTTCTGCAATAATAAATCGCTCCGGGTGGTCGGTGATTTGATCGGTCGGATAATACTGGGGACCTTCTGGCAAATACGTTTTTATAACTTCAACCAATCGCTCCGTATTGTTCCCTTTCAGTGCGGAAACGGGAACAATTTCTGCAAAGGGGAACTGATCCTTATATTCATCGATGATCAAAATTAAATCATCAGGGTGAACGAGGTCGATTTTATTAATCACTAAAAATACAGGTGTATCGACTTGTTTTAATTTCTCCAGAATAAAGGCTTCCCCGCGACCGAACCGCTCGGTAGCATTGACCATGAACAAAATTAAGTCAACTTCATTTAAGGCATTCGTGGCAACTTTTACCATGAAATCGCCTAATTTATGTTTCGGCTTATGAATTCCCGGAGTGTCGATGAAAATGAGCTGGGCATCATCCAGGGTTAACACACCTTGAATCGTGTTCCTCGTCGTCTGCGGCTTATCGCTCATGATTGCGATTTTTTGCCCGACTAGATGATTTAACAACGTCGACTTACCAACATTTGGCCTGCCGACAATTGATATGAAACCGGATTTAAAGCTTTTCTTGTCGTTATTTTGTTCCATCCATATCCTCCGCTTGAAATGATCCTGGTAGTAATTCTTCTACCGTTGTTTCAAAAATATCGCCTTTCGTATTTGTTAAAATGACTTTCATATCTTTTGAACAAAATTCAGCCATGACCTGCCGGCACGCACCACATGGTGAACAAGGCCGATCCGTGTCTGCGGTGACAACAAGGGTGGTAAATTCTGTTTCCCCTTCGGAAATAGCTTTGAAAAACGCTGTCCGTTCGGCACAATTACACATGCTATAGGCAGCATTTTCAATATTGCAACCTTGATAAACTTTACCACTTTTTGTAAGAAGTGCAGCACCAACTGCAAAATTTGAATAAGGTACGTAGGCATATTTTCTTGCATCATTGGCTAATTCAATTAATTGTTTTGTATTCATCTTTATCTCTTCCCTTCATTCTCTTTCTGTATCAATCATTTTACTATAAAAACATCGCTTTGTTAACGTTTTCAGGTAAAAATTACAAGCTTATGGATTATTGAAAGATTTTGGGAATGAAGATAATGATTCCGATGACTACACTTACACCTGCAAAGAAGAGACAGGCTCCAGCAGCGATATCTTTCGCTTGTTTGGCCAGGGGATGATATTCCTTCGTGACCAGATCAACAAGCCGTTCGATCGCTGTATTGATAAGTTCACAAATGAACATAATGCCGATAGTTAACATCAGCACCGTCCATTCCCATGGTGCCAGTTTGAAATAGATAGACAAAATGAGGAGGAGGATCGTGATTCCAAGGTAAATTTTCAAGTTTCTTTCCGCTTTAAATGCTGCATATAGCCCTTGAAAGGCAAAGCGGAAAGATCGGAACAATCCTTTCATGATTGCTCCCTATCTTGTTAGCCCGTGTTTTTGCAATATTTCTTCCTGTTTACGGAACATCAACGCCTCTTCCTCATCTGTCTCATGATCATACCCTAACAAATGGAGAAATCCGTGCACGGCGAGAAACCCGAGCTCCCGCATAAAGGAATGACCGTATTCCTCCGCCTGTTCGCGGGCTTTCGGTACGGAAATAATGATATCGCCCAAGACCCGGGGAAGGTCGGCACCAACAATTTCTAATTCCTCACCTTCTTCAAGGGCAAAGGAAATGACATCTGTTGGGCGGTCCACCCCCCGGTATTCCTGGTTGATTTCATGAATCGTTTCATTATCCACGAACGTAAGGGATAGTTCACAATCCCCTTCGAGCTTCTCCATTTGAAATGCCGTTTCCAAAAGTTCACTAATTTGCCTTTTTATTTCCTCGTCTAAAAAGTTTTGTTCATCATTCAAATCAATATGTAAAGGCATTTGTCTCACCCTTCGTTAGCGGAATCCCCATCTTTAAATGTCGGATATTCGATCCGGTGATGGAAAATCCCGTGTAAAGTATTATTTAATGTTTTTTCGACGATAGCAAGTTCCTTTAATGTTATATCGCATTCATTGAACTGCTGATCGGCTAGTTTATCTTGAATAATCGTATGAATAGTCGTCGCAATTTGCTCCAGGGTCGGATTCTTCATCGATCGCACTGCCGCTTCCACACTATCCGCAATGCTAATAATCGCCGCTTCCTTCGTTTGTGGTTTCGGACCGGGATAGCGAAAATCTTCTTCTTTAACTTCCAGCCCGTTGTTTTTTGCTTTAAAGTAAAAGTATTTTAACAAGCTTGTCCCGTGATGCTGTTGCGCGATATCGATGATTTCTTTCGGCATCCGATATTTCCGCAATAAATTTGCCCCGTCGGTCGTATGGGAGATAATGATATCCTTACTTTTTTCCGGTGGTAAGTGATCGTGCGGATTGCCGATATTGATCTGATTTTCCACGAAAAAATTTGGATTTTTCGTTTTACCGATATCATGGTAATAGCTGCCCACGCGCGCTAACAAACCATTAGCACCTATCGCCTCACAGGCTGCCTCCGAAAGATTGGCAACCATAACACTGTGATGATACGTACCGGGGGCTTCCGTTAAGATCTTTTTCAACAGTGGATGATTCGGATTGGATAGTTCAATTAATTTAATAGATGACAAAATACCGAAAGAGGCTTCCAAAAACGGAAGCAAACCGATTGTCAAGACACTGGACCCTATTCCGGAGATAATCCCTTGAGTGAAATACATGATGTACTGGAGCGTATCTGCAAATTGGAGATTTTGCATAAACATAAACGAAGCAAGCGTCGCCATATTGACAAAGGATACAAACAAACCAGCCTCAAATATTTTAGACCGCCGATTTTGATTTGTCAAAAAGATAATGCCGGATAAACCGCTGATTAACGTATATAATCCCGCGGATATATGAAATACCCCGGAACTTTCCCCATTAAAAATAATCGTGGCACAAAGACTGAGAATCACCGTGCTGACAACACTTTGCTTTTCATCCAGAACAATCCTGATCAACATGCCGCCCATGGCCGCTGGAAAGAGATAAGCGATATCAAAATTATTAATCGGTATCCAGCTCAGCGCCTTCATGAACACAATCGCGAACAGTAACACCGCGGCAAAAATGGAAATTCGCTTATTTTTTTCACGGAGATGGGTGTTGGAAAAGTAAAAGTAAATGAAACAAATGATCAAGGATACAAATAATCCTAACCCGATAAAAGGAATAACACTATCTTCCGTATTGATAAGCCCGACGATTTCCAATTGCCGGTAAATCTCATTCGTTACGAGTTCCCCTTCTTCCACGATGACCTGTCCCTGAAGGATGCGCACTGGCTCGACATTTTCCACTGCCTGTTCCCGCGCTTCTTCAGTCTTTTCCGGACTGTAAAATTCATTTTGAATAATCGCATAACGTCCGAGTTCGATCGTGGCATTTTTCAAACTGAGCGGCAGGGAAATATAGCGAATTTCATCTTCCACCTTTTTTTTCGCATTTTCCACTTCCGTTGCCGGAATCCGCGTGCTCATAACTTTTTGAACCGCCGTCACCGTGGCATCTTTTGCAATTTGCAAGTCATTTTTCGAATGGTTCACTAATGCGTGTAACGTGGAAGGTGATAAATCATTCACAATCGTTTCCGTTAACCGTTCTTTCAACATATCGACTTTTTCATTCAACAATATCTCTTCAACAGGTGGATTCTCCTCATCCTCAACTTGTGCTTCTTGAAGATTTTCTTTTTCCATCGCTTGAACTTGATCGTGAACTTCAATGGCCGCATCGAAAATCGAAGATACTAGATCCACCCGGTTTTCCATGTATTCTTGTTTAACGACATAAACGGGCTTCACGAGCTCTTCTGCTTCCCGTTTTTTCTCTTCCGTTTTTTCAACATCTTCGACCGTAATCGGTGAGCGAATCGTTTTCTCGGCAACTTCCAGCTTTTTAATATTTAACTTTTCCGGTTTTACATTGCTGTACATGGAAGTATAAAGAACGACTCCTAATGTGAAGAGAATCAACCATAAAAAAATTTTATGATTCAACAATCTCCTGAATTTTGTAATGAATGTATCTTTTATCCTCATGTCGTTCTCACTCCCATTGCGTAAACTGATTATGTAAAATATACCAATTTTCCTTTAAAAATTCATCTGTTTCTTGTAAATTCATAAAAAAATAACAGTTCTTTAAAAGGATTGCCAATTTTTCCATGTTCTAAAAAAACATTCCGAATCATCATTCGACAATAAAAAAGTCCGTTACGGGAACGGACTTATTGGCTATCTCTGTTTTTCTTTGTATATTGATCATATGCTTCAATAATTTTACCGACCAGTGGATGGCGAACGATATCGCTTTGTTCCAAATAGACGAAAGCAATACCCGGGATATCATGCAAGATTTTTTCCGCCATCAAAAGTCCAGAGCGTACCCCTTTTGGTAAATCAATCTGGGTCCGGTCACCGGTAATAACCATTTTTGAGCCAAAACCGAGCCGGGTTAAAAACATTTTCATTTGCGCTTCCGTCGTATTTTGCGCTTCATCAAGGATAACGAACGCATCATCTAACGTGCGACCGCGCATATAGGCTAGTGGCGCAATTTCAATCGTGCCGCGTTCGATGAGCCGCTCTGTATGCTCCACACCGAGCACATCATGAAGGGCATCATATAGTGGTCGTAAATACGGATCGACCTTTTCTTTCAAATCTCCGGGTAAAAATCCTAAGCTTTCCCCCGCTTCCACTGCCGGTCGGGTTAAAATAATGCGCTGCACCCGGTTTGTTTTTAAGGCATTTACAGCGAGTACAACCGCTAAATACGTTTTACCGGTACCCGCCGGTCCGATTCCGAAAACCATATCATTGTTTTCAATCGCTTTTACATATTCCCGTTGCCCGATCGTCTTCACGCGAATCGATTTGCCTTTTGCATTTTTCGTGATGACCTCGTTGTATAAATCCGCAAAGTATTCCAGCGTGCCCTTTTTTTCCATTTGCAAAGCTAAAGCCACATCGCGAGGACTGATTGCTGTGCCGTTTTGCAGCAATTTCTCAAGACTTTGAATAATGCGAATGGCACTTTGAACGGATGACTCTTCTTTTCCAGAAATTTTAACCTGATCCCCGCGGGTTAATATATTGACTTGCAGTTCATCTTCAATCATTTTTAAATGGTTGTCGGAGTTTCCGAACAATTCAACCGGATTTTGTAATGGATGTAATTGAAACTCAACGGCTTTCAATAATGACTACACTCCTCAACTTTTTCGATTATCGGATCAATTGTTCCGTTGCGATATCTTCTATGACATCATAAAGAATAGATAATTTTAATGTACCATTCTCTACTTGTTCATGCAAAACTTTTTGGTCCACGATCTTTGCATCTTTCGGTAATTGCCGGAGTAAATCTTTTTTCGCTGCTTCCATTGCCAAATTTCGCGCTTCTTCCTCGCTATAGAGGAATTCTACTTCCTCCGCTTCATAAATCGTTTGCTCGATCATTGCTATTGGTAGTTCCCAGCGAAGCAATTGTATCGGAATGACTTCTTCAATTACTTCCTTTTTATTATATTGCTCCAAAGTAAATCCTGCAATCGGTACTTTTACAGAGCCAATCTGTAAAAAACGTTTTACCTGACTTTCACCAGAAAGACGCAACGTTTTCGTTTTCATGTTAACCGCAGCTTCTGTTTTATACCACGTTTTTCCCCATACTTTTCCTTTGGCAGAAACGATTTCGGGCTCGTCTTCTTTTCCAATCAGTCCAGAAACGAGCATTTGTCCAGGTCTTACAAACTGGTTAATCGATACGACCGGTTCCCCTTTTTCAATGAAATAATCGACGATCACCGCTTCCTTTTTGGCGATTAAATGCCTCGGACCCGTTTTTTCTTCTTCTTCCGGGCGTTCCTTTTCCACAACTTGAAACGTATAAGTCGTTCCGTCGATAGTGACACCAATCCACGTAATTTCCTCATTATTTTGGGTCAATGTTTTCTGTAAAGTTTGCGGATCATCCACAAAATACTTCAAGCCACCTTTATAGACACCCAATTCTTTTAACTGATTGGTGAGTTTGTATTCCAGTTCCGGGCTAGCACCTTTAATTTCTATATCCCAAATCATGTTCGCCAACAAATACAGGATAGCCAGTCCAAAAAGAAGGCCAACGATAAAGCCCGCATTCTTTTTTGCTCTTCGCAAAACAAATGGGATGCCGGACTTGTCCACGATGACGAACTCCACGGAGAATTTTGCGGCCAGTTCCTGAAACGATGCAAAATCTTTTGCATAAACCCGCAAAACTATCGTTTCCGTCCCGAGCCTTTTTACATGCCAGATGGCGATCTCTTCTCTTAATGCTGCATTGATAAACCGTTCCAATCCTCTTCCGCTAACTTTCACCGTTAAATAACCGGTCAGATGAATCATACTTTTATTTTTCATCGGTTCTCCCCTTGATCATCCTTAATATACTTTATTTGCTCGATCGTCCCCTCGAGAAGCAATTCCTCAGGTAAAATTGTTTTAATGACTAAATCGTGTCCTTTGACGAGCAATTGACCTTGGTTATCTTTTAATAACACCCGTATTTCCGTTTCCTTAAAGGAAATTAACCCGTTATGGTTTTCTATGTACACATGAAGCTGGCCGACCATTGTAATGCGGGGGATGTCCATCGTGACATCTTCAGGAAGGTCGAGTTTGGCTGTCAACCATTGTTGCAATTTATTCCTGAACGATTTTGCCATGTAAAGACCCCCTTTCATATCAAATTTATGAACGAAAAGGGGGAAATAGCACAGTTTTTCATGTTAAAGAGATTTTTGAACGGCCACTGAAGCAACAAGGATGATCTTACCCGAAGATTATAACACGGTGATCATTAAGGGATTTTTATCATGATCGAAAACGAAAGGTGGATAGTATCTGGATCGATGGAGGTAAGAAATGGAGGAATAATAAAAAGGGACTGATTAACAGTCCCTTTTATTCCGACAACTCTTTTAATACTAATTTATTCACGAGAGAACCATCGGCTTTTCCTTTCACCTTCGGCATAATGGAAGCCATGACTTTGCCCATATCGGCTTTAGAAGAAGCACCAACTTCGGCGATGGTCTCTTTGACAATCTGGATAATTTCTTCTTCCGTAAGTGGTTGCGGTAAATATTGTTGTACGTAAGAAAGTTCTGCATTTACTTTTTCAACTAAATCAGAACGACCTGCTTTTTCAAATTCTTGGAGGGAGTCTTTTCTTTGCTTAACTTCGCGATTCAGGACAGTCAACTCTTCATCTTCCGTAAGCTCTTTTTTACCGAGCTTCAATGCTTCATTTTGAAGTGAAGCTTTTATCATCCGGATGACGCTGAGTCGTTCTTTTTCCCTGTTCTTCATCGCTTTTTTCATATCTTCATTCAAACGTTCGAGAAGACTCATATATACACCCTCTTACCATTTCTTGCGTTTTCTCGCAGCTTCAGACTTTTTCTTACGTCTTACGCTTGGCTTCTCGTAATATTCTCTTTTTCTGAATTCTTTTAATGTCCCTGTTTTGGAAACTTGACGTTTGAAGCGACGCAATGCATCATCCAGGGATTCATTTTTACGAACGACTGTTTTTGACATACTTTTCCCTCCCTCCAAAAAAACCCTACATCAATCACAGTAAAAAAACTTTACCTAGAAATTATATAATACCTCAATCTTTTGGTCAACCATCCATAAATAAAAATGTATGAAGAAAATCCCTTTCCGGCATTCCTTCTCTCATTTCAAATGATTGTCCCCGTTCTTTCTGCATATAGATGTAAAAGAAGAGGTGGGGACATGCTGTATATTTTTCAATTTCTTTTATATTTATTCTTATTCCTTTCGGGAATGGCTATTATGAAAAAAGGACTGCTCCGTATCGCCGAAAACCGCATTCGCACGATGTTAAAAATGTTCACGAAAAATCATGTCATTGGTATGTTGTTCGGCATCTTGATCACGGTTATATTGCAAAGCAGTTCGGCGGTGATGATCATCATGATTGGTTTAATCGCCGTCCGGGTCATTTCCTTTTCCGATTCGATCGGGATTATTCTCGGCACGAATATCGGGACAACCGTAACCCTGGAATTTCTCGCTTACGGTACGGAAGAGCTGATCATCCCTTTATTGATTATCGGGAGTTTCTGCATCGTGATTCCTTCCGTGCGAATGAGGAGTGCCGGTCTCTTTTTTTACGGACTCGGGGCCATTTTTCTCGCGATGTTTGGATTTGAACAGTTAGCCGTTCCGATTAGCGAAAGTCCAAAATTCACATCCGTGTTTACCCTAATCAATCATTCCCATTTTTTTGCCGTTATCATCGGCTGCATCATCACGGCAATCATTCAGTCCAGTACAGCAATGATCGGCATCGCCATGGGATTTGTTCACAATCATGTGATCGGACTGGCCAGTGCCACCGGAATTATGCTAGGTGCCAATATCGGCACATGTGTTGATGCCTATATCGCCAGTATCGGAGGAGGAAAAGAGGCGAAACTATCCGCCTATGCACATATCTGGCTCAATCTATTCGGTGTTTGCTTGTTTTTTCCGTTCATCGATTCTTTTGCCGGATGGATCGCCCAATTCGAAGTGATACCGGAAAGACAGTTAGCTCACGCCAGCGTGATCTTTAATGTCGCAGTTTCTCTCATCTTCCTGCCGTTTGCAAACCTTTTTGCCAACTTCGTAGAACTTGTCCATGGGAAAACAACATAAATAAGAGGTTGGGTTGATATTGGGTATCATTATGGAATTGAGAAAAATCGTACTATTTTCGAAGGACGTTTAAAAATTTATCAGAGAACTCACGTGGCTGGCCAACAATCATAATTTTTGGGAATCGTTGTACAAGGTGATTATCGAACCAGATCATTTACAATTGCCCAATTGAACTCAACAGTGAGTCTAATAGCTTGGCTATTTTCTCTCTATGGCTTTTCTGCTATTACTTATCACCAGGCACTTACTGCAACTGAATGTCCAGAAACAAATATAATTAATAAAATACCTCAAATTCGTGACCGTGTTGCAGTTTTATCAGGACTTTCAAGACCAAATTAATAATGGAGAATAAAAAGAGGCTGGGACAAAACTAACTTTAAATAGTGAGACAGGAGAATTTGAATTGTCCTCAAATCCTCCTGTCTCTGTTTTTTTATTATTTTGGAGATTTTCTTAAATTCACCGCCATTAACGCAAATCCCATTTCGTTTTCTACCTTCGATTTTACACGAACAGTAAAGCGAACGAAACGAAAATTAGCATTCAAGAATCCAAAAACCGGTTCCACAGCGATTTTACGTTGACAATTAATTCTTGCAATTTAATTTCTAAATTTAGATGTAAAACGAGCTGATTCATGTTATTATCTTTATTCATTAGGACACTTCTTTCTGTAAATTTTGTTGGCTACCTAATTTTACTAAAAAGTTTCCTTATTTTTATTACGAAATAATAAAAGCCGGCGACATTTTACTTTCGTAAAATGCCACCGGCATTTTTCATTCTAGAGGCGAGTTTTGTCCCAGCCTTTTTTCTTTTAGTTATTTTTCCGGGCTTGTTCTTCCTCAACAATTTTCACACCGGAACTGGCACCGATTCTTGTCGCCCCGGCTTCGATCATGTTCATGGCATCCTCGTATGTTCGAACACCACCGGACGCTTTCACACCGATATCCGGTCCTACGGTTGCCCGCATTAAGCGGATATCCTCAACGGTCGCTCCCCCGTGGGAAAAACCGGTCGATGTTTTTACATAATCACATCCGGCTTCTACTGCTAATTTACAAGCCTGGATTTTTTCCTGGTCGGTCAAGAGACATGTTTCAATAATCACTTTCACCAAAGCTTTTCCTTTGGCCGCTTCGACGACCGCTTCAATATCCCTTTTTACAAGATCGGTTTTTCCGCTCTTTAAGGCGCCGATATTAATAACCATATCTACTTCTTCGGCACCATTTTCAATCGCATTAATCGTTTCCTGGCGTTTTACTTCTGGTGTAGTGGCCCCGAGGGGAAAACCAATTACTGTGCACACTTTCACATCAGTATTTTCTAATAAATTGGCACAATAGCTCACCCATGTCGGATTCACGCAGACGGATGCAAACTGATATTTTTTCGCTTCATTGACAAGGTTTTCAATTTCCTCGACAGTCGCATCCGCTTTCAATAAAGTGTGGTCGATATAGGACGCAATACTTTTCATCGCTCGATCTCCTTTAATAATTTTGGTCTTTGTGAAATACTTTCACTTTTTATGTTGTCATATTTGTAATTTTTGTCAATAGGAAAAAAATAAAAGGGCAAAATTGCCCAATTTACATCGCCCGCATCTGTTCATCCGGTATGTCGTCATCCATAACCCGGACAAATTCTCCTTTGCAATAAGGATAGCCAGGTTCTGTAATTTTCACCCGAACAATTTTTCCCACCATATCCGGAGTAGCTGGAAAAGCAACTTTTAAATAGTTATCGGTATATCCTTCATAAAGACCGCTTTCAGGATCTTCTTTATATTTCGTTTCCGGAATAACATCCAATACTTCATCTTTAAAACGAGAAGCGAATTCTTCCGCTAATTCATTGGAAAGTGCAATGAGACGTTGTACTCGTTCATCTTTAATTTCCTGCGGGATTTGATTATCCATTCTCGCGGCCGGAGTTCCCGCACGCATCGAATACGGGAATACGTGTAACTCCGCGTATTTATGTTTTTTAATAAAATTATATGTTTCCATAAACTCTTCTTCTGTTTCGCCCGGAAAGCCGACGATGACATCGGATGTAATAGCAACGCCCGGAATGGCTTCCTTCAGTTTTAACAAGCGCTCTTCATATTCTGCCATCGTATATTTCCGCCGCATCCGTTTGAGGACAGTATCCGAACCGGACTGTAACGGCACGTGCATATGGCGGACAATTACTTTCGAGTTGCGAATCACATCGATGACCTCATCAGTTAATTGACTCGCTTCAATTGAAGAAATGCGCAGACGTTTCAATCCTTTCACATTTTCTTCAATATCCCGCAAAAGTGCCGCCAAATTATAGTTTTTCAAATCCTGTCCGTACCCGCCGGTATGGATACCGGTTAAAACGATTTCCCGATAACCGCTTGCAACAAGCGTCTGTGCCTGTTCAATAATCTTTTCCGGATCGCGCGAACGCATGAGACCCCGTGCCCAGGGAATGATGCAGAAAGTACAGAAATTATTACACCCTTCTTGAATTTTCAATGAGGCACGATGCCGGTCAGTAAAGTAAGGCACTTCCATTTCTTCAAAGACTCTGTTTTTCATCACATTATGTACCGCATTAATCGGCTGCCGCTCTTTCCGGTATTGCTCGATATAATCAAGAATTTTCGTCCGGTCCTGGGTACCGATGACGATGTCAACACCGGGGATGGCCATCACTTCTTTCGGCGACGTTTGCGCATAGCAGCCCATCACACAAATTACGGCATCGGGATTTGTGCGTATGGCCCGGCGGATCATTTTCCGGCTTTTTCGATCACCGGTATGCGTGACCGTACACGTATTGATCACATACACATCGGCCATTTTTTCGAAATCGACACGTTCATATCCTTCTTTTTTGAATAGCTGCCAAATGGCTTCAGTTTCATAATGATTGACTTTGCACCCAAGGGTATAAAATGCTACCGTAGACGTCATTGTCATTTCACCTCAAACCATTTTCGAAATAAAAGGAAATTGCTGATAATGCGTAAAGCGGAGCCGTTTCTGCCCGCAAAATCCGGGGCCCTAAGCCACAAAATATGAAGTTTTCTTCTTCTAAAAGACGAATTTCGGTTTCGCTAAAGCCCCCTTCCGGACCGAAAAGAAATAGAATGGAATGCCCTTTTTCCATTTGTTCCAGGGTCTGGAAAAAATTTCCACTTTCAAAATTCCGGCCGGATTCTTCATAGGCAACACAACAAAAATCAAAGGTGTCTTTCCTGCTGATGATAGCCTCTAAAGAGCACGGCTTTTCAACATCCGGAATAAAATTACGTTCGGACTGTTCCGCCGCTTCTTTAGCAATTTTTTGCCATCGTATCAATTTTTTCGCCGCTTTTTTATCATCCAGCTTTACAACGGAACGTTCCGCATGAAAGGGGAGAAAACGGCTCGCACCTAATTCTGTTCCCTTTTGCACTACCATATCAAAATTGTCTTTTTTGAGCAAACTAATGCCGATCGTGACTTCCACCGGCAGTTCCCGAACTTTTTCATCCCAACCGACTATAGTCAGTTCTACAACGTCTTCTGTAATCGCAACGATTTCCGAGATTGCCGTCTTCCCATCGGGAAACACGATTTCGACACGGTCGCCCGGCTGCATCCGCATCACGCGAACGATATGATGATAATCGTCACCAACAATGTGAATGTTTCTATCTTTGTAATGGTTGTTTTGTAAAAAATACCGCTGCACGCCATTCCCACCTGGTTCTTTTATTTCTTGCCAATGATTGTGATCCAATCTTGCATCATTAATGTTTCATAGATTGTAAAACCGCTAGATTTCAGTGCTTTTTCCACTTCTTTTCGCTTCTGATTAATTATTCCCGACGCGATAAAATAACCGTCATCGGTTAATAACTGGTAAGCATCATCCGTCAGTAAAAGAATGATTTCCGCAAGCAAATTTGCAACGATAATATTTGCTTTCTCCTGAAAACCATCGAGTAAATTGTTTTGTTTTAAAACGATTTTATCATGGACTTGATTCAACTTAATATTTAAGCGGGCGCTTTTTATCGCCACTTCATCGAGGTCAACGGCATGGACTTTTTCTGCCCCTAACAGACAGCTTGCGATACTGAGTACCCCTGAACCCGTACCAACATCGTAGACGACAT
This sequence comes from uncultured Bacillaceae bacterium, assembly GCA_937951955.1. Classification (GTDB taxonomy): domain Bacteria; phylum Bacillota; class Bacilli; order Bacillales; family Caldibacillaceae; genus CALGAD01. The sequence goes on along the minus strand of CALGAD010000016.1, from coordinate 84,818 downwards.
CGCCTGGCTTTACGAGTTTTTCCAGGGCTTGAATACTCAAGACGGTCGTCGGATGGGTACCGGTACCGAAAGCCATTCCCGGATCCAACTCAATCACGAGATCATCCTCGGACGTCGGTTCATATTGTTCCCATGTCGGAACAATCGTAAACTTTTCGGAAATTTTCACAGGACGGTAATATTTTTTCCATGCCGTCGCCCATTCTTCTTCATTCACTTCACTAATCGTTACTTTATTCGGGCCGAGATCAATTTCAAAAAGGAGCAAATTGTTGATGGCATTTTTAATTTCTTCGACCGTCTCCCCTAAAAAACTATTAACAGGTAAATACGCTTTAACAATGACCCCTTCTTCCGGATAATCTTCGGGATCCAGTTCGTAAATCTCACCAAAGCGTTGCTCCCGATCCTTTACTAAATCAAAAGAATCTTCAATGACGATACCACTGGCACCGGCATCATACAAGATGTTGGAAATCGGTTCGACCGCTTCATGGGTCGTATGGATACTAATTTCAGACCATTTCATCCATTAATCTCCTTTAAATGCCTTTTTTACTTTATCAAAAAATGACAGGTCGCCTTCATCATAAGAATCGCCACTAATGGCAGCAAACTCCCGTAATAATTGTTTTTGCTTTTCAGTTAATTTTGTCGGTGTGACAACTTTTACTGTGATATGCTGGTCGCCCGTTCCAGAACCGCGTACATTTTTAACCCCTTTACCGCGCAGGCGGAATTTTGTTCCCGATTGAGTACCGGCAGGGATTTTCAACTTCACTTTTCCATACAGAGTCGGAACTTCGATTTCATCACCGAGGGCTGCCTGGACAAAAGTAATCGGAATCACACAGTAAATGTCGTCACCATCTCTTTCGAAGAAGTCATGGGGTTTAACGGTGAAAGAAATGTATAAATCTCCTGGCGGCCCCCCGTTAATTCCCGGCTCACCTTGACCCGGAACGCGCAATTGCTGGCCGTCGTTAATTCCTGCGGGGATTTTAATATGGATTTTCTTGCGTTTTTTCACTCTACCAGTACCGCGACAGGTCGTACATTTTTGCCGGATATACTGGCCGGTTCCATTACAATGGTAACAAACCCGGCGATTCACGATGCGACCAAAAGGTGTCGTTTGTTCCGAACTGATTTGTCCCGTTCCATGACAGTGCGGACACTGCTCCGGACTTGTCCCCGGCTTCGCTCCGCTCCCGTGACACGTATCGCATTCTTCTTCCCGGGGGATTTGAATATCGACTTCTTTTCCGAAAACAGCTTCCTCAAACGTAATCGTCATCGAATATTGAATATCAGCCCCCTGTCTCGGAGCATTCGGATTGGAACGCCGTCTTGTGGCACCACCGAAAAAGGTTTCAAAAATATCATCGAAACCAAAGCTATCACTGAAACCACCGAAGCCGCCGAAATCGCTGCCGAAACCACCGAAGCCCTGATTCGGATCGGCCGTGCCGAAGCGGTCATAATTCGCCCGTTTCTGCTCATCTCCGAGCACTTCATAGGCTTCCTGGATTTCTTTAAACTTTTCGGCTGCATCCGGTGCCTTATTGATATCAGGATGATATTTTTTTGATAATCTCCGATAGGCCTTTTTTATTTCTTCTTGTGTCGCATTGCGATCGACACCTAGCACTTCATAATAATCTCGATTTGCCATCTTTTCCACTCCTGAATTTCATGAAAATAATTCTAACAATTTCTGGCCAGTCATGCAATATGATGGATGCAGTGAGCATCGGTTTGCACTCCTACTATCATATAAAAAGTCAAAGCCAAGCGAACCTGACTTTGACTTTTTACACATGTACCTATTATTTATTGTCCTCGATGTCTTCAAATTCTGCATCTACGACATTATCATCGTTTTTAGTTTGACCGGATGTTGTGCTACCGCTTTGATTTGCATTTTGAGCATTAGCCTGAGCGTTGGCCTGTTCATACAGCTTGATGGAAATGTTTTGGATAATTTCTTGCAAAGCGTCTTTCTTCGCACGAATCTCATCAATGTCATTCTTATCAACGGCAGCTTTCAAGGCATCCTTTGCTTCCCGAGCTTTTTTGATTTCTGCTTCATCAACTTTGCCTTCGACTTCTTTTAATGTTTTCTCTGTTGTAAAGATTAATTGATCGGCTTCGTTGCGAAGTTCGGCTTCTTCTTTCCGTTTCTTATCCCGTTCGGCATTTTCTTCCGCCTCTTTTATCATCCGCTCGATTTCTTCATCGGATAATCCAGAGGAGGATTTAATCGTGATTTTTTGTTGTTTACCGGTTCCTAAATCTTTAGCGGATACGTTCACGATACCGTTTTTATCGATATCAAAGGTTACCTCGATTTGCGGTACACCACGTGGAGCCGGTGGAATATCCGTTAATTGGAAACGACCGAGGGTTTTGTTGTCCGCGGCCATCGGGCGCTCCCCTTGGAGAACATGAATATCAACCGCTGTTTGGTTATCCGCTGCCGTTGAGAAAATTTGTGATTTGGATGTTGGAATCGTCGTATTCCGGGGAATCAACACCGTCATGACGCCACCCATCGTTTCAATTCCAAGGGAGAGTGGAGTAACGTCCAGCAAGACGATATCTTTCACGTCTCCGGTGATGACACCACCCTGAATCGCTGCACCCATGGCTACCACTTCGTCCGGGTTCACACCTTTATGCGGTTCTTTACCTAATTCTCTCCGGACGGCTTCTTGTACAGCAGGAATCCGCGTAGAACCACCAACGAGAATCACTTTATCGATGTCGGAAGCTGATAAATTGGCATCTTCTAACGCTTGCCGAACCGGTATCATTGTCCGATCGACAAGATGAGATGTTAATTCATCAAATTTTGCCCTTGTCAACGTGACATCTAAATGCAACGGGCCGCTCGGTCCGGCAGAAATAAACGGTAAGGAAATTTGTGTGCTTGTAACACTGGACAGTTCTTTTTTCGCTTTTTCCGCCGCATCTTTCAAACGCTGATAGGCCATTTTATCTTGAGACAGATCGATGCCGTGTTCCTTTTTAAATTCTTCCACTAAATATTTGATGATCTCCTCGTCGAAATCATCCCCACCTAATTCATTGTCACCAGCAGTGGAAATTACTTCAAATACACCGTCTCCTAATTCGAGGATGGAAACGTCAAATGTACCACCACCGAGGTCAAAGACGAGAATTTTTTGATCTTCTTCCGTTTTATCCAATCCGTAAGCGAGTGCTGCTGCTGTCGGTTCGTTAATAATCCGTTCTACTTCGAGTCCGGCAATTCTACCGGCATCTTTCGTTGCCTGACGTTGTGCGTCGTTGAAATAGGCAGGTACGGTAATAACCGCTTTTGTAACGGGTTCGCCGATATAGTCTTCAGCGTAGGATTTCAAATATTGTAAAATGATCGCCGAAATTTCTTGCGGTGTATATTCTTTTCCTTCAATTTCTACTTTGTGTGACGTACCCATATACCGTTTGATCGATTGAATCGTATTCGGGTTCGTAATAGCCTGACGTTTCGCCACTTCACCAACGGTCCGTTCACCGTCTTTGAATGCAACAACCGATGGTGTCGTCCGGCCCCCTTCCGGGTTGGGAATAATTTCCGGTTCGCCGCCTTCCAGTACGGCAACACATGAGTTAGTAGTTCCTAAATCTATTCCGATTACTTTACTCATTATCCAAAACCTCCTAGTTTCGTTTCAAATTATTGATTGACTTTTACCATGGATGGACGTAATACCCGGTCCTTGATCATATATCCTTTGCGCAATTCTTCTGTTACGATATTGGAATCGTAATTTTCATTTTGATCTTGCATGACAGCATGATGGTATTTCGGATCGAATTCCTGTCCAACAGCTTCAATCGGTTTGATGCCTTCTTTTTCAAAGGCAGACAGAATGCTTTTATATACCATCTCCATACCTTCTAAAATAGCCTTTCCTTCTTCCGTTTGCGCTTCCGTTTGTAGCGCTCTCTCGAAATTATCGATGGAATTGAGGAGCTCGAGCGCTAAATCGTGGGATTTATATTTGTTAAAGGAATCCATTTCGCTCCGGGTACGTTTCCGGTAGTTATCGAAATCTGCCTGTAAACGTAAGAGTCTATTTTCCTTTTCTTCGATTTGTGCTTCCAGTTCTTGAATTCTAGCTGTTAATTTTGCCACTTCATCATCACTTTTCTCATCTGTATCGGTTGATTCTTCATCCCGGACATCTTCTTTTTCGTCTTGAGCACTTTCATCGGTCGGCTCTTCCGGGTTTATCTTTTCTTCTGTTTCTTCATTTTGCACTTCTTCGCTATGCACCTGTTCTTCTTCAACATGCTCTTCTTCCACTGTTTCATCATTATGTATATTATTTTTCTCGAGCACGGTGTCACCTCCTAACCTATATCCAAGCGGTCCAGCCGCAAAAATGAACAAATAATAGTCATGAAAATTGTTCACCAATTTTCATGACATCTTACTTACGTAAACTATGACAAAAAAGTTTCATTATTCGAGATATAATTTCGTCAATTCGTACGATAAGTTTTTGCTTAAAATATTTAATACGGAAATCACCCGCGCGTAATTCATGCGCTTCGGTCCTAAAACAGCTATTTTTCCAACTTCCTTATTCCCGACGCGATACGTCGCCGTGATCAGGCTGCAATTTTGCATTTCTTTCAATTTGTTTTCCGAACCGATTTTCACATGAATACCTAACGGTACGTTTTTCAGTATATAGGATACGTGCTTTTCTTGTTCTAATACATTGAGGATTTGCTGGAGTTTGTTAATATCCTGGAACTCCGGCTGTTTCAGCATATTCGTTTTACCGCCATAAAAGATTTTATCTTCCGGCGGGATATCCAAGACGTCCACCATCGCGGAAAACATCGTGTGATAATTATCTAAATATTTCTTGAACAGATCATGTACTTCTATTTCAAGTCGATCTTGCAATTGAATAAGGGGGATACCGGATAACCGGCTGTTCAAGATATTAACAGTTTTTTCTAAATCCGAACCAGCCACCGTTTCCGGCAATGTAAATACCCTGTGCTCGATATGCCCGGTATCGGTCACGATAATCGCTACGGCTGTACGGTCATTTAAGGGCACAATTTGAAATCGATTCAATTTCGTTTCCTTAACCGTAGGTCCCAGGGCAATTGCCGTATACTCGGTTAATTCCGAGAGGACGGAAGCAGATTTTTGAATAATTTCCTCAATCTCAAAAATCTTTGTTTCAAAAATCGAACGGATTTTTTGTATGTCAACGGAATCGATTTTCTCCGGTGATAGCAAGTGATCGACATAAAACCGATAACCCTTCTCAGATGGAATCCTGCCAGATGAAGCATGGGTTTTTTCAATAAAACCTAACTCTTCTAAATCGGCCATTTCATTGCGAATCGTTGCGGAACTCAAGGAAATGCCTTTTTTCTTTGCCAAACTCCGGGAACCTACTGGATGGGCAGAGCGGATAAAATCATCGATAATGACCTGCAATATCATTAATTGGCGGTCTGATAACATTCCCCTCACTCCTTTTAGCACTCAACACCCTTGAGTGCTAATCCTACATTATAAAATATCAAATTAGCCTTGATCTGTCAATAAATGTGAAAAGTTTCTTTATTATTGAAAGATGTTGCGGCATGCGGTTTGCAGGGAATTTGTCACCAAACGGCATTAGTTACCAATAAATTCCATAAACACATTATTACCGAGCATTCGACCTCGATGGGTGAGCCGAATAAAACCATCTACCACTTTAATTAAGCCATTTTTCTCGAGCTTATCGATTTGGGTTTGATAAAGTTTGAGTGGATCAATGGCAAATTTATCGATAAAGCGGGCAATCGAGACACCCTCATTTTTGCGAAGGCCGAGAATCATTTCCTCTTCCATGATATCTTTTTCAGTTAAGGCGATTTCACTATTGATCGGTAATTGATTAGCGGCCAGCGTTTGAATATATTTGCGCACCGGATTGATATTTGCGCGGCGTGTTTTATTCAAGTACGCATGAGCACCGGCACCAAAACCGTAATATTCATCGTTATTCCAGTAAACTAAATTATGTTTACTTTCATAACCTGGTCGGGCGTAATTGGATATTTCATACTGATTATACCCGTGTTCGTTCATTTCGTTCATAATGAGTTCGTACATATCTGCGTCTAAATCCTGGGAGGGTAATCTTAGTTTTCCCCGTTGCAATAAATTATAAAAAATCGTTTTCGGTTCAACAATTAGCGAGTAAGCCGAACAATGTTCGATGCCGAGGCGGAAAAATTCCTGTAAGGAATGGACGACATCATTCATCGTTTGCCCGGGTAATGCATACATTAAATCGATGCTCATATTTGTAAAACCTTCCTCCCGGGCCATGGCGATCGATTGATACACATCGTTTACCCGATGCTTCCGGCCAATTCGTTCCAGCAAGCGATCATTGAAACTCTGCACACCGATGCTTAACCGGTTTACGCCATATTCCCGTAAAATGGCGAGCTTCTCTTTCGTCAAATCACCTGGATTGGCTTCCATCGTAAATTCGTAATGACTTTCCAGCGAGACAAGGGAGTGAAGGGCCTCAAGCAACACTTGCAGTTGTTTTTCCGATAAAGCAGTCGGTGTACCCCCGCCGATATAGATCGTCTGGATGGAACGAGGAGGAATTTGCGCAAACGTTAAGTCAATTTCTTTAATTAATGCATCGAGATATTCATCCACCGGTTGGCCTTTCATCAATACTTTGTTGAAGCTACAGTAATGGCAAATTTGCGTACAAAAAGGTATATGGATATAGATCGCCTTTGCCAAATGATCACAACCTTTTCTGAAAATAAGGACTGTCCCGCAAAAAGCTTGGGGGACAGTCTTCAGCTCCTATATGAAAAAGAACGGGATTATTCGTCCTCATCCAGTTTCAATACAGCCATGAAGGCTTCCTGGGGAATTTCAACGGATCCGATTTGTTTCATCCGTTTCTTTCCTTCTTTTTGTTTTTCAAGCAGTTTCTTTTTCCGGGACACGTCTCCACCGTACAGCTTCGCTAACACGTTTTTACGCAAGGCTTTAATCGTCGAACGGGCGATAATTTTCGTCCCGATCGCCGCCTGAATCGGTACTTCGAACTGTTGCCGGGGGATGATTTCTTTTAATTTTTCCACAATCGCTCTACCCCGGTGGTATGCCTGATCCCTGTGCACGATAAAGCTGAGGGCATCCACTTTCTCGCCATTGATCAAGATATCTTCCTTCACGAGATTGGATTCGCGATAACCGATAATGTCATAGTCAAAGGATGCGTATCCCCGGGTGCTCGATTTCAATTGATCAAAGAAATCATAAACGATTTCTGACAGCGGGATTTCATACACAATGGATACGCGCACATCATCCAGGTATTGCATATCTTTGAAAATCCCCCGCTTATTTTGACATAGTTCCATAATCGCACCGACATAGTCATTCGGTGCCATAATACGGGCTTCCACATACGGTTCTTCAATTCGATCGATTTCCTGTCGTTCCGGCATTTTCGCAGGGTTATCAACCGGAACTAGTGTCCCGTCTGTCTTGTAAACGTGGTAAATAACGCTAGGTGCGGTCGTGATGATATCAATGTTAAATTCCCGTTCAATGCGCTCTTGAACGATTTCCATATGGAGTAGACCTAAAAATCCGCAGCGAAATCCGAAACCAAGGGCTTGCGATGTTTCCGGCTCGAACTGTAAAGCAGCATCGTTCAATTGCAATTTATCGAGGGCTTCGCGCAAATCATTATATTTTCCTGAATCGACCGGATACATCCCGCAATAAACCATCGGATTTAATTTCCGGTATCCCGGTAGCGGATTTTCCGCCGGATTATTGGCCAGGGTGATCGTATCCCCGACCCGGGTATCTTTTACATCTTTGATGGAAGCAGCCAGATAACCTACATCCCCCACCATGAGCTCATCCCGTTTTTCTTCCCGCGGGGTCAGTACCCCTAATTCCGTCACTTCAAATTCTTTGCCTGATGACATCATGCGAATTTTATCGCCGACTTTTACGGACCCTTCTTTGACACGGATCAGCGCGATGACGCCGCGATACGGGTCGTACTGGGAGTCGAAAATGAGCGCCTGAAGGGGGGCATCTGGATCACCGTTGGGGGCTGGCACTTTTTCAACAATCTGTTCCAGAATTTCCTCGATCCCGATTCCTTTTTTCGCAGACGCTAAAACAGCTTCTGAGGCATCGATACCGATAACATCTTCAATTTCTTGTCGCACGTATTCCGGATCGGCATTCGGTAAATCGATTTTATTGATAACGGGAATAATTTCTAGATCATGATCGATAGCCAGATACACGTTTGCGAGCGTTTGGGCTTCCACCCCTTGGGCTGCATCGACAACTAATATCGCACCTTCACAGGCAGCGAGACTTCTGGAAACTTCATATGTAAAATCGACATGTCCAGGTGTATCGATTAAGTGCAAAATATACTCATTTCCATCCCTGGCTGTATATGTTAATTCGACGGCATTCAATTTGATCGTAATACCCCGCTCCCGTTCTAAATCCATGGAGTCAAGGAGCTGGTCTGTCATCTCCCGCTCGGATAGGGCATTCGTTCGTTCTAAAATCCGATCGGCTAAAGTAGATTTCCCGTGGTCAATATGGGCAATGATGGAAAAATTACGAATCCGTTTTTGCCGGTTTAATTTTTCTTCACGATTCATGTTTGTCACTCCTGATATACGCTTCTTAATAAAAAGCTCGTTAAAGCCATCTTTATTAGGATGAACATTATATAACGATAATAATTAAATTTGCCGCATTTCATCCTATCACTACATAATAAGAAAATCACTAGCAATGATTATAGCATATTTTACCAGGAACAAAAAACGGAACTTCTTATCATTGCTGCATTTTTTCAATAGAGTTCGATCTTTTTAATAGAATAAAAAAGACCATGATGCAAAAACAATTTTTGCATCATGGTCTTTACCAATCGTTCATTATTCAGGCAAGATTTTCGTGATCAAATCTGAAAAAAACTCATTAAATCCTTTTGTTAAATCCGTCAAGATGTGATTGGCATTCAAATCTTCGAGTATTTTTTTCTTTTCTTCTAAGTGGTGACTCGATATTTGCTCGCCGAGAACGATCGCTTCCATTTCACCGTCCTCTGTTTTTTCAATATCGAGCACATTTTTAAAACGAAGATCGTCATAACCTGACATCTTTAAGATTCCGGTATGGGCTTCTTGCATGCCGATGATAATTCCAATCAAAAGAACGATCATTAATCCAGCCGTTTTGACGAAAAACCGGAACATGTCCCTCACCCTTTAAAAAATCAATTCTTATCTAATAATTATGTCCATCAGGTAAATAAATAGACCTGATTGCTAGAATTGTCATTATTAATGGGTTAGAAAACCGGTATTATCCTCATTCACAGCTGGATGCAAAGCACTATTTAAACCGGTTGCAATAATATTGGCCATCCGGACAATGAACATGTCCACTTCCTTCGGTGTCACCATGAGATTATGTCCCAAAGGAGCAAGCACTTCGCGAATCAACGACCGCTTTTCTTCTTCACTTAAGAGGCCGACGATACCGAGAAACGTTTTCCGCTTTTCTTCATCGGGCATGTCGTCTTCAGAAAGCTTTTTCTTTTCTCCGAATGTTAATCCGGCAGGCGCCAGCGCTCGGGATGGCCGGTTTCCTTCCCGCAATTCCCTCCCGAAATGTTTTAATATATAATCAATTGTATCGCTTGTGATGGAAACGGCATCGACAACGGTTGGAACGCCAATAGCAAACGTCGGCACCCCTAACGTTTTTTCACTAATCTCCTTTCTTTTATTGCCGACACCGGAACCGGGATGGATGCCCGTATCGGAGATTTGAATCGTGGCATTGACCCGTTCCAGGGAGCGGGATGCCAGTGCATCAATAACGATGACAAAATCCGGTTTTGTTTTCTGCACAACACCGAAAATAATATCGCTCGTTTCGATGCCGGTCACTCCCATCACGCCAGGTGCGATGGCACTAACGGGACGGTATCCTTCATGCAAGGTTTCATACGGTAAATCAAGTAAATGTTTGGTGATCAACACGTTTTCACAAACGATAGGACCTAATGCATCGGGAGTCACATTACGATTACCGAGACCAACAATTAAGCAGCTCGCATCCTTTTCAATGCCCTTCAAATTCAAAAAGCGGTTGAATTCTTTGGCAAAAACCTGGCCCGTTTGCAATTCCAGTTCCTCATCCTGACGCCGGACTCCCTGGGAGGCGATCGTTAAATAATGTCCCGCCTTTTTCCCGATCGTTTCCGCTCCTTCTTCGGTAATTTCGACCTCGGTAATCTGGATTTCCCCTTCCATTCTTTCCTTTACGATTACTCCTTGTAAATCCCTGGCCTTTTTCCCTGTTTTTTCTTCTTCCTCCATGACCATCTCTCTTGCTTCAACGGCTAAATCCGTCCGGACCGCATATTTTTGCAACTCTTCTTCCATCGTGCTCGTTCCTTTCTGCGAAATTTCATTTCAATTATCCATTATTTCCAAAATTGACCTATTCATTCGAACGGATTGTTCCCGCTTCCTATTGCATATTTTTTAATCGTCTGGTAAAATTACTTTTGTTCTATATGAATATGGACGACTCGTATTTTTGGCTTCTTTAGTAGGAGGTGAAAAGATTGGCAAATATTAAATCTGCGATTAAACGAATTGAAACAAACGAAAAGAGACGGGTTCGCAACATGGCGAAAAAATCCGAAATGCGCACTTACATGAAAAAAGTAGAACAAGCAGTGAATGCGAACGATGTGGAAACTGCGAAAGAAACGCTAAAATTAGCAGTTCGTAAAATAGATAAAGCTGCACAAAAAGGAATTATCCATAAAAATACGGCAAACCGTTATAAATCCAAACTTTATAACAAAGTCAATAGCTTGATTGGCTAATCACTTGATGTGCAATGAAGCGCGGTAAAGCATATGTTCTTCTTGCCAGAACAGGGTAAACCTTCTGGTAACGGAAAACATATGCTTTTTTCCTGTCTCACAATACATTTGCAACGAAAAAGGTCCGGTATGATACCCGGACCCGTTTTTTTAATGAATATGTTTCATAAAAAATAATTCTAACAGCTTTTCGCGATTACCCCCGCCCGTTTTCATGCGATAGTCCATATCTGCCAGGTCATTGAGCATCTGTAATATTTTCTTAAGCGGGAATTGTTTCGTCTTTCCCATCGCCAGTTTTACCCGGAACGGATGAACTTTCAGTTGTGAGGCGATCTGCTTTTGACCAAACCCTTTATCCATCAAAGTCTTCACCTGATATAGTAACCGCAATTGTGAGGCGATCACCGCGACGATTTTAATCGGTTCTTCATTTTGTTTTAATAAATCGTGGTAGATTTCCAAACACTTATCCAATCTTTTTTGTACCACATTATCGACTAAATCAAATATATTATCCTCTAGCGATTTCGCCACCATTTGCTCAACCATCTGATCAGTGATGAGCGCGCCATCGCTATATAATAACAGTTTGTTCAGTTCATTATGGATAATCGCTAAATTCGGTCCGATTAACTGGAATAATCTTTCCGCACCCTCCCGGTCCATCGCGCCCCCCCGCTCTTCCACAAAGTGTAACATCCATTGTATCGCTTCTTGTTCCGACAATTCTTTCGCTTCGAGTACAGTCGCCTGTTTCTTTAATGTCTTCGTGATGCGTTTCCGTTCATCCAATTTCTCATAAGGCGCCGCAATAATTAAAATGGTGGAAGGGACCGGGCTTGTAGCGTATTGTTCCAGGACTTTCACATTATGTTCAACCTTATCCTTCTCGGTCTCCTTACTTGCTGTAAGAAAATAGGCGTTTTGAATAACGACAACCTTTCTTTCACCGAAAAAAGGAATCGTTTCGCAATCCTCCACCGCAATTTCCACACCAGTCTCTTCCATATCATAAACATTGAGGTTCAAATCCATATCCTGTTCATCCAAAGCTTCATGGATGATTAAATTTTTCGTTTCCTGAATTAAAAAATCTTCCTTTCCATATAATAGGTAAAGCGGTGCAAATTTTTTCTTTTTGATATCCTGCCATATTTTCAAAAACACGAAGGGTCTCTCCTTGATTATGTATGATAATTTCATCCTATGAAAAAAAACCTTCCCTGACAAGTGGGGAAGGAAAATCTTTTATGTAGTTTTCTATAAGAGAGTACAGGGAATTGACCGGATGGTCAATTCCCGATTTATGATAAACGCTGGAGAACCTGTCCCGGGAACAAATTTTCCAGCGGTGTATCTATATTTTTTCCCACGATCATGCCCCTTTATTTGTGACAACAGTTAACAATTCAGGAAGGGAATGAAATTGTAGATTTTTTTCGAATTTTCAAGTATACTGGATTCAGACAAAGGGAGGGGTGTATGTGAACGAGTTTGAACACGATGTGCAATCGAAACGCAATGATTTTGTTGATTCTGCCGTAGGGTTTATCGTTTCCTTTGGATTTTTCGCCACTATTTTTATCATTGCCGTGGTGATTCAAATCCTCGGTTCTTGATACATAAATATACATCTGGACTCATTCATAAATATTTAGAAAAGAGGTTATTAAAAGACTGCTTTAACGAGCAGTCTTTCTTTTATTATTCATATGCTTATTCTTTAAAAAGGTTCCCCTCCTCTACATAGTATGGCGTAAACCAGCCTTTCCCCAAAAAGAAGGAATAAGTGACGGCACCGTGGCGATCGGTCCGGTATATTTGGATATGACGCTCGGATAAATTCGCGATAACCTCCGCGTGGGGATGACCAAACCGGTTATTCCTGCCGGCGGAAATGATGGCGATCTCCGGGCGAATTTTATCTAAAAAGAAATCCGTCGTGGAAGTGCGGCTGCCATGATGGGCGACTTTTAATACATCTGCCCGAAGATTCGGATAGGCTTGTAACAGTTTCTTTTCTCCTTCTTCTTCAATATCGCCGGTAAAAAGCCAGCGGTATTCCCCGAGCTCGGTATAAATAACGAGCGACGCATCGTTTCCGGAGACAGCCCCTTTTTCTGGCGCAAGGATGTAAAAACGGTAATGTCCCTGTTCCCATTTTAATCCTTGATATCCTTCAACGATGGGAAGATTTTGTTCCCTGAGATAAATAAGCAATTCGTTTTCCGTCTCCTTTTTTGTCACCGTTTTTCCCACTACCACTTCCTTCACTGAAAACGTATCTACGATTGATCGGGCAGAACCGAGATGATCCCAGTCACCGTGGGTTATGATTAGTTTATCGAGATGGTCAACCCCGCGGCTTTTTAAAAAAGGAATAATAATATATTGTCCCGGATCAAAAGGATTTTTCCGCACCTCCCAGGCTTCCTCGTTAAAAGGGACCGCTCCCCCGGTATCAATTAAGTAATTCCCCTGGTTAAAGGGCAGACGAATAAAAATACTATCGCCCTGGCCAACATCGAGAACCGTTACTTCACCTTGTGGCGAGTATTTGCCCGTCAATAAATGGAGAAGAAATGGAGTGATGATCAAAACGACAAGTCTTTTATTAAGAATTTTCCTTTCCAGAAAAATAAGGACGAGTAAAAAACAGAAACAATAAAGCAAAAACACGAATATAACCGGTTTACCCAGGATGATAGAGAAATGAGAAAACGAGCGGAACCACTGCGCCAGTTCATTGGCAAGATGGAGAAGGAAAGTAAGAAATGCGACTAGAGGAGCGGTGAGTTTGGGAATGACGACGAGCAGTATAAAAACGATAAAAGAAAGGGGCAAAATCAACAGGGAGTACAAGGGGACATACAAAATATTGACGAAAAAGCTTATTAATGAAAACTCATAAAAGTGGTAAAGGAGAATAGGGATACTCACCCATTGTGCAATTGCGGAAACCATGGCGGTTTGCAGCAGTGGATGCTGCCACTTTTGCAAAAGCTTTCGTGATAAAATGATTCCCGTAGTGACGAGGTACGACAGTTGAAAACCGACATGATATATATTGTACGGATTGATCAACATAAAGATCGTGTACGTGATTCCTAATGCATCCAGGGGTTGCAGGAAAAAACGCTGGCGCGAGAAAAACAATACCATCCAGGCCATCACCACCGCCCGGTTCACCGATGGGGAAGCGCCGGCTAAAATACAGTAAATCGGTAAAAAAATAAGTAAAGTAACAGATGCCGTCTCTTTCGTTAAACCGAGACGAACGAGAGAAACATATAGAAAAATCGTCAAAATGGTAATATGCGTTCCGGATATCGCCAATAGATGGGAAATTCCGAGTTTTTGATAATCCTCCATAATCGTTCGTTCAATATCGCCAGATTCTCCGAACAAGAGGGCATTAATAAACGGAGCCGCTTCTTCCGGAAAAGCTTCCTCGATCCGTTGCATTCCCTGCTCCCGAATCATACGTAATCGGTCCAGCAACGTTTTCTTTCCGTATGAACACGCATTGAATTTTTCAACCGAGAGTATGTATGCCACACCTTGTGTCCGCAAATGGGTTCGGTAATTAAACGCATTCGGATTCGTTGGTGCCATCGGGATTTTAAGCTGACCTTCCACAGAACAGATGATTCCCGGTTGCAGGTCGTTTTGCAGCTGCTCTTTTTCATCTTTTCTCTTTATGTAATAGATGAGTTGAAACTTTTCTCCATTTTCCGTTTTTACGAAACTCCGGAGGCGATTGCCATCAAAATCAGGAAATTCGATGAAGCGAATGTTGAAATTTCGTATTTCCGCTTCCATTTCGCTAGTTGTATCACCAAGTTCCATATTAAAGAAAAGAAACCAGAAAAAGTATCCGGCCACAAGTACATATAAATGTTTTCTTGAAAAACGTGTTTTCCACAGAAGAAACAATAAAAGTGCAGTCCCGAACCCCAACGGAAAATGGTGATAGGATAAAAAGGCGATAAGGGAGGTTAAGCAAAAATAGCTAAAAATCCCGTAAAAAATGCGAATCCCCCCTTCACCGCTTGCAAGATATCAATAGAATAAAAGGTTTAATATCGATTTAATGATTTCCTGTAGCATTCTGGCGGTTGTCGATCACTCTCGTTAAATACTCAAGATCAAAGGGGACTTTTTCCACTTTGACATTCGCTTCTTTTAATAGCTCGAGGGCATACGGATGATTGCGATAATCTTCCGCATAGAAGATGGTACGGATTCCCGCCTGGATAATTGATTTTGTACATTGGAGGCAAGGAAAATGGGTCACATAAATTTCTGCACCTTCCGTTGGTACACCGAATTTGGCACATTGTAAAATGGCGTTCATTTCCGCATGGATGGTGCGGATACAATGCCCGTCAACTACATAACAGCCCTTGTCAATACAGTGTTCACCACCGGCAATTGATCCGTTATACCCGCCGGCGATAATTCGTTTATCACGAACGATGGTAGCTCCCACAGCTAGCCTTGTACAAGTGCTGCGCGATGATAGCAAGAAACTTGTTGCGATAAAATATTGTTTCCAGTCGATTCGTTCCAATGTCAGTCCCTCTTTCTTTACAATCAGTTATCTCTAGTTTAATCGGAAAAAGAATAGCCCGTCAACATGGATAACAAATCTAGTTCACGGAAATATGGTCTTTCAGCTTTTCAAACGATTTTTCACCGATTCCGGATACATTCATGATATCTTCTATTTTTTGGAAAGGACCGGAACTTTCCCGATATTCGATAATTGCCTGGGCTTTGGCCGGTCCAATACCGGGCAGGCTCTGCAATTCATTGCTATCCGCTGTATTAATATTTACTTTGCGATTCGCTTCACTCGCGGGACTCCCACTGCCTGAAAATTCAAGGAAAGATTGATCGAGCTCTTCCCCTTTATGCGGGACGTAAATAATCATTTCATCGTACACTTTTTGCGATAAGTTGATTTTCGAATCATCCGCTTCCGCCTGCAATCCGGCCCGCTCCAGCACATCGATCACCCGTTCCCCTTCAAAAACCGGGTAAACACCGGGCTTTTCCACCGCTCCTTTGACATCGACCATCATCACGAGATTTTCCTCTCTTTCTTCCGTTTCAACAGAATACTCTTCATCGGTTACAAGCATTTCCTCTTCCACATCCCCCGAGAAGGAAGAATAATCGGAAGTGGAATCTTCGGACTCACCGTATAAATAATAGATACCGAAAATTACGCCTCCAGCAGAGATAAAAATCCAGTGCTTCTTTTCCTGGAGCCACGCAAATACCTTCTCCCAAGTCATAAAATTTCACTTCCTTACATAAAGTTTTATGAATTGTTTGTAAAGGAGGGATTGGTTTGCGTATCGGTATCATCGGCACCGGAAATATGGGTACAGTTCTCGTAGAAACTTTACTCGATGGAAAAGCAGCGAGTGAAGAAGCGGTCGCGATAACGAATCGCACTATGGAAAAAGCAAGGCCGTTATTGGCAAAATACCCCCGGCTAACGTATTACCCGACGGTAGAAGAATTAATTAAAAATAGTGAAGTGATCTTTTTATGCGTTAAACAAATCGATTTAATCACGATTCTCGAAAAATACAAGTCTCTGTTCACCCCAAATCAATGCCTCATTTCCATTGCCAGTACCATTACAACGGAACAGATGGAAAAATGGCTCCCCGCTTCATGCCTGCGCCTTATACCCAGCATTACGAACCGCACGTTGAAAGGGACATTCTTGCTCACGTTCGGCGAAAAGTGCAATCCAGACTGGAAAACAACGATATGGAATATGTTTTCGAAAGTCGGCAACCCGATTGAAGTGGATGATGCGCGGGTTCGCATCGCTGCGGATATTGCCAGTTGCGGTCCCGCATTTTTTAGCTATTTACTGCAAAAATTTATTGAAGCTGCTGTAAAACAAACAGCGATTGATGAGGAATTAGCCAGTACCCTCGGCAGCAATATGCTCATCGGTATGGCAAGATTACTGGAAGGAAATTATTATAGCCTGCAGGAATTGCAGGAAAAAGTGTTAGTCAAAGGAGGGATTACCGGAGAAGGAATAAAAGTGTTAGAGGAAGCTCAAGTGAATAAAACTTTTGAGAAAATATTCGCCGCCACCGAACAAAAATTCCAAAAAGATATCGGGGAAGTGAAAAAATATTTTCAGGATGGATAGATGCTACTTTATTTTTCGACACGATTCGCAAAAATCCTGCTCGATCCCGTAGAAAATAGAAAAAATCAGGGAGCCTGTTCCCTGACTTTTTATGTACAACCGTTAATTATTTTTGAACCGTAAAAAATACCCGTTCCGTCCGGTCCGTGAAACCTTCATCGGTAAAATCACCGGTAATGGAGCGGATTGTAAATCCGCAATCAGTTAGCCATTTTTCATATTGCTCCACAGGAAATGTACGTTCCCGGTGCAACTCATCATAGCGCTCGTATTGTTTCGTACCCTCATCATAAACAAAAAACGTTAGTTCGTGTTCGACAGAATCCGGATATGGACCGGGAAAACAATTCCAGATATAGGCGATATCATCTCCATTATATGCAAAGGTTTTTCCGATATACCCATTTTCAATTTTGTATGGAGAATGAACATCGAATAGAAGCAAACCGTTCTCGTTCAATACGTCATAAACCCGCTCGAATGTGGCGATAAATTGCTCTTCTGTCTCCAGATAATTTAACGAATCACAAAAAATCACGACGATATCAAAAGGACCGAGCCCTTCGAGCCGGCTCATATCCTGTTCATAGAAAGGGATTGTAAACCCTGCTTCCATGGCTTTATGTTGGGCAACCGTTAGCATATCGACTGACAGGTCAACACCGGTTACATCGAATCCTTTTTTCTGCAAGCGAATCGTAATCTCGCCGGTACCACAGGCGAGATCGAGAACCGTTTTCGCCTCCGGATGCCATTTTTTCTGTTGCGTTAAAAAGAAATCAAGCCACCGATCGTACGGCGCATCTTCCATTAATGCATCGTAAAGACAGGCAAATTTTTCATATATCATTGAGCAAGTCCACTTTCCATATCTACAATCGGTGCGTCGCCCCACAGTTTTTCCAGTTTGTAATATTCACGATCTTCCCGATGAAATACGTGCACAACAATATCGCCTAAATCTAACAGGACCCAGCGGGCTTCTTCATACCCTTCACGGCTGAAAAGTTCGTAGCCTGCTTCTTCCACTTTATCCTCAATTTCCCGGACGATTGCTTGGACTTGCCGATCCGTATTTCCATGGCAAATGACAAAATAATCTGCAACGGCGGAAATGCCTTGAACATTTAAAACGACAATATCTTCTGCTTTTTTATCATCCGCTGCCTGAACAGCGATATTTAATAACTGACGAATGGACATTAAACGCTATCCCTCCTCTTTAATAAAAAACTATTATACGTATGAATCGTATCCGGGTAAATCGTGGCATTTTTGCTGAGCAAATATTCGATGGAGTTTTTCGTGCATTGAAAGACGGCTCGATCGAGATCGACTTCCGCCAGTTTCCGGACTTCTTCCAGACCGGGAAAAGGCCTTCTGTTCGGTTCAATATAGTCAGCGAGATAAATAATCTTCTCCAGCGTCGTCATATTGGCCCGGCCTGTCGTATGGTACTTTATCGCATTTAATATCTCTTCATCCTCAATGCCCTGTTCTTCCCGAACTAACCAGGCACCGACGGGAGCATGCCACAATT
The DNA here is from genome assembly GCA_937951955.1 of uncultured Bacillaceae bacterium. Lineage (GTDB taxonomy): Bacteria > Bacillota > Bacilli > Bacillales > Caldibacillaceae > CALGAD01. Next base: position 66,106 of record CALGAD010000016.1, on the reverse strand, counting down.
CGGGATGGAAATCAAGCAAGTCCCGGGGGAAATTTTCCCGCAAAATGATCGCGCGCATTTCTTCCACGGGACGGTATTTAGCGTAATCGTGAAAGATAGCAGCGAGTTCTGCCTTTTTAACACTGGCACCATATTGTTCAGCTAGTTTTTTCGCCGTTTCATAAACACCGATCGTATGGATATATCTTTTTTCCGGTAAATGGTCTTTAATAATCGTTAACGCTTCATCACTATTCATATAATTGATGCTCCTTCACATATTCCAGTACCTTATCGGGTACAAGATAGCGAATCGATTCCCGCTTTTTAATTTTTTCACGAATCATCGATGAGGATATATGGATCATCGGGATATCGATCATCACGATTGGATAATCCGTCTTCCCTTGATATCCCGGGCGGTTGACACCGACGAACTGAACGAGGGAAATGAGATCGTCCACCCTGTACCAATGCGGTAAATAGTCCACCATATCGGCACCAATAATAAAATAAAAGTCGGTATCCGGTTCCCGTTGTTTCAACAGAACCATTGTATCATAAGTATATGATTTCCCGTCCCGGTTCAATTCAATGGTTTCAATGCGAAACCGGGGATGATCACTGATTGCAAGTTGCAGCATGTTGAGCCGATCTTCATTCGTCGAGTTCGTTTCCTTTATTTTATGCGGCGGCCGACCATTTGGCATGAACCTTATCTCATCTAAATCGAGAATGGAGAGCACTTGATCGGCAATAATTAAATGGCCTGTATGTACCGGATCGAAAGTGCCCCCTAAAATACCAACTTTCTTCATATATTACCAACCTACTCGGGTAATTCGATCCGCTTTTTATCCCGGGATTCTTTATATAAGACGATCACATTCCCGATAATTTGTACGAGGTCCGCGCCGGTTCCGGCCACAATTTGTTCCGCAACCGTATGTTTATCCTCTTCGCTATTTTGCAGCACCGAAACCTTGATCAATTCCCGTGCTTCCAGAGCATCATTGAGCTGTTGAATCATATTGGCATTGACGCCGCCTTTACCAACTTGAAAAATCGGATTTAAATGATGGGCTTTTGCCCGTAAGAAGCGTTTTTGCTTACCTGTTAACATGACATCGTTCCTTTCGTGATTTTTAAATCAGAGCTTTCCGTAAATAGACATGAACCCCTTTTGGCACATAGGCACGAACGACTACATCCGGTTCGGTAACCGTTACCCAGCCGAGACCGGAAAATACGATATCGGTCTTGCCTTCCTTGATGGAAAACTCCTGGCCGACAAGTGGTGGAAATTCATCGAGATAACTTTTATCCGGTGGCGCAAGCAGGGCTCCCTTCTGTCTTTCATATAAATCATCCGCTTTTTCCAGTTTCGTCCGGTGAATGCGTAAATCATTCGACAGATAACAAACGAAAGAACGCCGTTCACCTTTGAGATAATCAAGCCGGGCGAGTCCCCCGAAAAATAACGTCTGTTTTTCATTGAGCTGATACACTTTCGGTTTGATTTCCTTCCTTGGCGTGATCACCTTCAAATCTTTTTTCGAGACATAATGGGCCATCTGGTGATGGTTAATAATACCGGGCGTGTCATAGATCGCCTGGCCATCATCTAACGGAATTTCTATACGGTTTAACGTTGTTCCGGGGAAAAACGAAGTTGTGATAATATCCTGTTCCCCGGTAACTTCCTTAATAATCCGGTTAATAAAGGTCGATTTGCCCACGTTCGTGCAGCCAATCACATATACATTTTTCCCTTTTCGGTAATATTCAATCATCCGCATCGCTTCATCGATATGATATCCTTTTTCCGCGCTAACTAATACTACATCTACCGGGCGCAAACCAAGGTTTTTCGCTTCGTGCTCTAGCCAATTTTTCACGCGGTTTTTATTCGTTGATTTCGGCAATAAATCAACTTTATTGCCGACGAGTAAACATTCATTGTTACCGATAAATCGCTGCACCCCGTGCAACCAGCTGCCATTAAAATCAAAAATGTCGACTATTTTTACAACGAGACTATCGCTTTCACCAATCTCATTCAGAATTTGTAAAAATTCATCGTCGTCCATTTCCACATCGACGACTTCATTATAATGTTTGAGGCGAAAACACCGTTGACAGATTACGGGATCCCTCGATAATGCAGATTCCGGTGTATAACCAGGCTGCTTAGGGTCATCCGTTTGGATTTTCGTCCCGCAGCCGATACAAATGATTCCCTCATTTACCACTCGACAATTCCTCCCACTCAAGCAAGCCTTTTTTCTCGAACCAGCGGAGAATCCACCGCTCAATTCTTCGATTCAGTTTTGTCCAGATCGCATCCGTTTTGGCAACAGGTGCCACAAGTATTGTGTGGAATCCCTGGCGATTTCCACCCCAAATATCCGTAAGCAGCTGATCACCGATAACGACGGTCTCGTCGATATCTAACCCCATCAAATCTAAAGCCTTTTTAAAAGACTTACTGCGGGGCTTTTGCGCATCATATAAATACGGAATTCCATGGGGTTTGGCAAAGCCACTTACCCTTTTCTTTTTATTATTCGAAACGATCATCACGGATATCCCGTTTTTTTGCATTCGTTTATACCATTCGATAATTTCCGGAGTCGCCTCGGGACGATACCATTCGACTAGCGTATTATCGAGATCCGTAATAATCCCTTTAATATTCCGCTCTTGCAAGTATTCCGGAGTGATTTCAAATATCGATCGCTTATAATCTTTAGGCAAAAACCTCTTCAACATCTTCTACACCTCATTATTCTACCGTTTATCATACCGGATTTCCTGTCTTTTGTGAACTAGAATCAGGAAGACAAATCACATCATTGCCTATTATAACAAGTCCTGTCCATTTTGTGTGCATGTATTGTAAAAGGATGATAACAAAAAACTTTTCGACAAATTCGGATATTTTTCAACACTGTGGATAAGTTCATCCACAATATCCCCGTTGTCATTCGACGAATCTCCACATTTATCAACAATTTATAAACAGTTTATCAACAAGTGAAGTGGATAATTTCACAGGTTGTCTAGCGAATCGGGATTTGCTACATTAGATTTACAGATTTGTATAAAAGAATTTATTATATGCATCATTCCGTATATTTATTCCAGGAATCAGGAGGTGAAACAGGTTTTTTGTAACGATGAAACAATTATCCGATGATCTGCTCATTGAAACGTATTATAAGGCAATAGAGTTGAATCTGTCCCAGGAGTTTATTCGTTTGATCGAAGAAGAAATTCACCGACGGCTGCTCACGGATAGAATCAGGAAACAATCGTCAGACGGAGCTCCTGTTCAGATATAACATCGATCAAGCGAAAATTCGCATCATGGAACACCACACCTTTACCATCATTACCACTATTCCCTGCACTACCACGTATGTCCACACCAAAATTTACCATCCATATCAATAAACCTATTTAAACGCAATGACTCATTTGCTTATTTTAATATGGATGTTTTTCTTCTCTCATCGCACCAATGGATCATCAAATAATCATATAGTGAGTATGTTGTCTCCCGCAAGTCTAAAACCGGGAGATTTGTTTTTAAATTCCAATTTTTTTACTTTCTTACGAAACTAATCGGACAGACACATTTCCAGGCGCTCACACATAGGTATATAACTGTAACTTTCAACTGGAGGTGTGTCCATGTCCAGCCTTTTGTCTGGATTAGCGCTTATTTTTAAAGAGATCGTCTTTCTAGTTTCCTATGTTAAAAACAATGCCTTCCCTCAGCCCCTATCACCAGAGGAAGAAAAAAAATATTTAAAATTGATGGCCCAGGGCGATCCGGAAGCACGGAATATATTAATTGAACATAACTTACGCCTTGTCGCCCATATCGTTAAAAAATTTGAAAACACCGGCGAAGATCAGGAAGATTTGATCTCTATCGGAACGATCGGATTGATCAAAGCGATCGAGAGCTTTTCAGAAAATAGAGGAACGAAACTGGCTACATACGCGGCTCGCTGTATCGAAAACGAAATCCTCATGCATTTACGTGCTTTAAAAAAGACAAAAAAAGACGTTTCTTTACATGATCCAATCGGCCAGGATAAAGAAGGAAATGAAATTAGTTTAATCGATGTGTTAAAGTCCGATTCAGAAGATGTGATCGAAATGATTCAATTAAATATGGAACTAGAAAAGGTCAAACAATATATTGATGTGCTCGATGAACGGGAGCGGGAAGTGATCATCGGCCGTTTCGGATTGGATTTGAATAAGGAGAAAACCCAGCGGGAAATTGCTAAAGAACTGGGAATCTCCCGCAGCTACGTATCCCGTATTGAAAAACGAGCCTTGATGAAAATGTTCCACGAATTTTATCGCGCGGAAAAGGAAAGGAAAAGCCGTATGGAAAATCAAGAGTAAAAATGCAAGGAAAAAGCTCCCGGAAGTACCGGGAGCTTTATTGTTCCTCATTCTTTTCGAGTTCCTTAAGCCACTTTAACGAACATAACCTCAATGTAAAAGCGAGCTGAATAAAGAAATAAGTGGTGCTTAACAATAGATTAATCTGCGAAGGACTTTTATCCATTCCTGTAAATAATATCCCTAAGTAAAAAAAGCTCGAAACAGCGATTAAGATCGTTGCGAAATTTTGATAATCGACAATTTTTTGTTTTAACTGCTTCACATTGATCAACCTCGTTCATCTAGTTCAGATAATACTAGATTAACAGATGTGAAGCATTTTTGGTTCGTGTAAATTTTGCCAGATTCAGGCGGGTAATTTTTTTAACATGGAAAGAATCAAAGCTGCACTATTTTTTGCTGCTTTGTTTAAAAACTGGTCGAAAGAGACCGCAGAATCTTTACCGGCAATATCCGATAAGGAACGGATGATGACAAACGGGACATCATATTGATAGGCTACTTGCGCAATGGCAGCTCCTTCCATTTCCACCGCTTGCACATCCTGAAAAATTTCACTCACCCTTTTAACACGGCGAGGATCGCTCATAAAGGAATCCCCTGTTGCAATCAATCCTTTCACCGCTTTTACATCGGGAATATCTCGGGCGCATTGCAAGGCCAGATCAGCGAGATTTTCATCGGCGATAAAAGCCGGTGGCATTTGCGGGACCTGGCCGTACTCGTAACCGAAAGCCGTTGCATCCACATCATGATGGCGGACTTCCGAAGAGATGACAAGATCGCCGACGGATAATTCCTGATTCAATCCTCCGGCCGAACCCGTATTCATTAACACCTCTGGACGGTAGCGTTCCATCGCGATGGCGGTTGCCAGGGCGGCATTGACTTTACCGATCCCCGATTTCAAGACAATGACCTCATGACCGTGAATTTTTCCTAATGTAAATTCACAATTAGCCGACGTCTCTTCTTTTGCATCAAGAAAGTTTTCTTTTAAAATCGCTACTTCTTCATCCATCGCGCCAATAATTGCAATTCTCATCTATATTCACAACCTTAACTTTTTATTTTTTATCATTTTCCTTTAAATATTCCACTTTTTCGGGTTTCCAGCCTTGACCGTCCACCCATTCTAAATAAACCCGGTACGTTTCATTTTGGTCTTTCGGTGATACGGTTCCGATCACATTTTTATTCGGAACTTCACCACGGCCAATAAACCAGACGGTCATATTGTCTTCGGAAATCCCGGTGGCATAAGAAATGGCTTTAAGCATTTCTTGCCAGTCTACAGAATTTTTATCGTATTGCGTGACATGTTCCCCTGTCTGGACTGTACCAACCGGTTGCCAATTCGGATCGATGACCGTTTTAATCACATTCGGGTCGTCACTTTCTTCGATAATCAGTTCTTCTGTACTCTCATCGCTTTCTTCTTCATCTTCAGTACCGGTTTCTCCGGCATCGCGCTCTGCTTCAACAACGGTCTGTTGCTCATCACCTTCGACCGTTTCCGTATCGCGATTTTCGGTATCACCATTGCCCTCGTTATTTTCCTTATCATCTTCGGTGATGACTTCCGCCGGTTCAGTTTCCGTATCGGTCGCCGCTTCTTCAACAGTTCCTTTATTACCAAACAGTAAATCCCAGCCGACGATCACGATTAAAGCAAAGACGACGGCTATTAAAACATTTAAAATAAAATTCTTTTTTCTCTGTTTGGCATACACTTCCGTCCGAGAACGACGAAAGGGGTGAGAATTTTTTTTCGTCATTGTTTCTCCTCCCTCCATATTCATTACCATTTTATACGAAATGCACAGGATAGAAAATAGTTTCTTTTTCCTTTTGTTACCGGGTATGATCGAATTCATACAAATAGTTTACCATATCACGAAATACCGGAATCACGCTACCTTCATTAGAAAAGACATCTTCATTCAAAACGACAAGGGCATATTTCGGTTTGTCAAAAGGGAAATAACCGGCAAACCATTTGTTTAAATATTGCTGATTCCCTGCAAAACGATTCGTCTCCGCTGTCCCCGTTTTTCCCGCAACTTCATACGGTAAGTCTTGCAGTCCTCTACCCGTTCCCTTTTCGTTCTGAACAACTTCCCGGAGTAGCTGTTGTAACTTCATCGTAGCATAGGGAGAAAGACGGTTGGAATCTAACTTTTTCATCGGAAATTGAATAAGCTCGCTCCCGTTTTTATATTCGATACTAAAAGCAGCGCGGACGGCATATTTTTCACCACCCCGAGCAATCGTTGCCATCATATTCGCTATCGCCAGAGGGGTGAGGCGAACATTGTACTGGCCAATCCCCGTTAAAGCGACATAATTGCTATCTTTCCGGTCCTTCTCGTTCAGAAAAATCTGGCCGTTCTTCTCCTCGGTGAGCTGGACAAAGTCTTCGAAATGGAACACTCTTCCCCGCCAACCAACGGGTTGTAAAAGACCGAGCTTGTCCGCATATTGTTCGATCAAATTCGGATCATTTTTCGCCAATTCCTGTGCCAGAGTAGCAAACGTATTATTACAGCTTACAGCAAAACTTGTCAATAAATCGAGGGTGCCGTGGCGATTTGGATCCGGTTCACCGGTAATCGTTTCATCGCAATTAAAGGTTCGTCCGCTGGAAACGAGATTTTGGTCAATCGCCGCCGCTGCGATCACCGTTTTAAAAACTGATCCGGGCACTTCTGCCTGCAGCATGCGATTCGTCAAGCTATCATTTTGATATGGAGCGCTAAAATCAATCTTCGGACGGGAAACAAGCGCCAGGATAGAATTCGTTTCGATATCGAGCAGGACGAGTCCCCCTTTTTTCAAGTTATGTGCATCAACAATTTTTTCCGCTTGTTCCTGAATCGTTAAATCAAGGGTTGTTTTAATGTGAACGGGATAAAAAGGGTTGGACGGTTCCACATATTTAACATCGATCCCGAATAAAGGACCCCCTCTTCCATCAACGTGATAAACGAGTTTTGCTTTTTCTTCCTGAAGCAAAAAGGGATCAAAACTCGCCTGTAACCCACTGATTCCGAGCAATGTATTTGCCGGTAATTTTTTGTCCGGATAGCGTTTTTTCAATAAGTCCGGATTTTCACCGACAATCCCGATTAAATGTTCAGCAGGGGTATATTCCCGGGCAAAGGATTTCGTCACGGCAAATACCCCGGGAATTTCCAGGTCATTAATGGCTTTCATCTGCGACGGGGTTAATTGCATGGGTTCCGGATCACCGAAAACAAAAGGTTCCACACTATCATCGATCGCCCTTTGTAATATTTCCGGATCGACCTGTAAAATCCTTGCCAGCTCGTCCAAATCGAAATGGATGTGCTTTAAAAAGGGAAACAGAATTAATGAAGGTTTCGTTTCATCCGTCAATGATTGCCCGTTGCGATCGAAAAATTTGCCCCGGCCATTATCAATCACCATTTCCTGGGACCGCTGGCTGACGCTTTCCTTCAATAAATTGATATTTCTCCTCGAAAAATGTTCCGTTTCCACTAATTGAATTTGCACGAGTCGGGCGATATACAGGATGATCACAAAAAGTAAACTAATCGCGAGGAATAATAATCGTTTTTTCATCTTGATCACCATTACCAATATGTACCAAAAAGCCTTCTTTTAACCGTGAATGAGGCGATGAAGCATTGCTAATTGTGTATGAGACAATATCTTCAAAAAAGAGGCGAACAAGAAAAAGAGGCCGTCCCGAAAGACAGCCTCCCTCTTATTAAACAAAAATCTATGTGCAAATTTTTATTTTACAGCAATAATTTTTACATTAATTTCCCCGCCCGGTGTTTGAACCGTTACTTCTTCGCCAACCTTTTTCCCTAGAAGACTTTTTGCAATCGGGGAATCGTTGGAAATTTTCCCTTCAAAGGGATCTGATTCAGCACTTCCGACAATAGTATACGTTTCCTCCTCGCCGTCTGGCAATTCGATAAACGTTACAGACTTACCGAGGGTTACGGTATCCTTATTTTCTTTATCGTCTTCAATGATCACTGCATTGCGAAGCATTTTTTCAATTGCAGCAATTCTCCCCTCAACAAAAGCCTGTTCTTCTTTAGCTGAATCGTATTCGGAGTTCTCGGAAAGATCGCCAAAGCTGCGAGCAATTTTAATTCTTTCCACAACCTCTTTTCTTTTTACCGTTTTCAATTCCTCTAATTCTTTTTCTAATTTTTCTTTACCTTCTTTTGTCATAGGATATTGTTTTTCTACCATTGTACTTCCTCCTCCAGAATTTCAGTAATCCGTTTTCATTTTTTATGTACAGACAAATCTTTCCATCAGTGAGTATTGATATTATATATTATGAAAGATTTGTCTTTTATGCAAAATTTTCAATCTTTAATATTAATGGAATTTTCCTTTTCTAAAATCGTTTTAATTTTCGTCACCATTAAATCAATGGCAACGATGTTTTGTCCTCCTTCAGGGATGATAATATCCGCATACCGCTTCGTCGGTTCAACAAATTGATTATGCATCGGTCTTACGACAGATATGTACTGATTGATCACCGAATCTAACGTGCGGCCTCTTTCCTTCGTATCGCGGAGAATCCGACGAATGATTCGCAAATCAGCATCGGTATCCACATATAACTTTATATCCATTAAATCGCGCAAACGTTTATCTTCTAAAACAAGAATACCTTCTAAAATAATGACATCCTTCGGTTGTAACGGAATTACTTCTTTTGAGCGCGTATGGGTTTTATAATCATAAACCGGTTTGTTAATCGGTTCATAGCGTAATAACTTTTGTAAATGGTCAATCAGCAAATCCGTATCAAAGGCTAAGGGATGATCGTAGTTTGTTTTCAGTCTTTCTTCAAATGATTTATCGCTCTGATCTTTATAATAAGCATCTTGTTCAATGATTAATATCGAATCTTCCCCTAAATTTTCACTGATGGCTCTTGTCACACTCGTTTTTCCAGAACCCGTGCCACCAGCTACACCGATTAAGACTGGTTTTCGTTGCATGATAGTACTCCTTTCAGCTAAAATGACCGTTGTTTCATTTATTTCTGGATAATTGCGCTGTAACAACTCAATAAAAAAGATACTTTCAAGGAAAAGGTGATGATATAAAAAAACACCCCCAAAACTTGCTATTTCAAGGCTGGGCGAAAAGCCTGAAAATTAATCATGATTAAAAAGCAAAGAAAAAAAGAAAAGTGTCATTAACAAAGAGTTTTCATGACATGAAAACTCTTTGTGCAATGACGCTTAGCTCCCTGAAAATATACTTTCGTTATTATATCATAAATTACCAAATAAATACGACAAGTTTTCAAAATAGATGAAGTTACTGAGAAATATGCTCCTCGATTTTTTGATTATGTTCTTCCAATGTTTTGGAAAACAATACTTCCCCTTCGCGAGTTGCGAGGAAAAATAAATAATCCGTAGAAGATGGATAAAGGGCAGCCTCAATCGACATTTCCCCTGGATTGGCGATCGGCCCCGGCGGTAAACTGTCCGTATAGTAGGTGTTATACGGATCCTCAATTTCATAATCTTTATAATACAACCGGTCCCGATGTTCACCCATCGCATAAATAACCGTTGGGTCCGTTTGTAGTTTCATGCCTATTTCCATCCGGTTGTAAAATACGCTGGAGATTGTCCGTCGATCTTCTTCTGACACAGCTTCTTCTTCAATCAAAGATGCCAGGGTAAGTAATTCGTGCACCGACATCTCTTTGGCTTCCATGTCCTCTTGATACTTGGCAATTACTTCCTTCGTTTTATCCAGCATCGGTATAACAATGTCTTTAACCGTTAGATCTTCTTCATAATAATCATACGTCGCCGGGAATAAATATCCTTCTAAAGGATATTTAATATCCGCTTGCAAAATATCATCGGTTAAAATTTCTGGATATAACTCCATCATTTCTTGAATAAAATCAGGGTCATTTAATGTATCAAACACTTCATCGGGGGTTGAGTCAATCGCCTCAGCAATTATGCCCGCGATATCTTTTAACCATAATCCTTCAGGTATGGTCAGAATCAACACGGGTTCATTAAAAACTTTCCCCGTTTTTAACATATTTATAATTTCATCGAATGTCATCGCAGGTGTGAAATGATAGGTACCCGCTTGAAAACCCGTTTCGTTTTTAAAGCGAACATAATATTTAAAAACGGTATCGTCCTTGATAATTTTATGATCTTCTAAAATTTTCGCGATTTGGGAAATACCACTGCCCATCGGGATTTCCACTTCGATTTCTTCATGACTATCCGGATCAACCGGTTCTAAAGCCGAACGTATATAGAGAAAACCACCGATTAAAGCACCACTCCCCAGCAAAAATACGGCCAGGGTAATCGCAAGAACGATTTTACGGACAATGGAAGCTTCTTGAGCCCGTTCATGTAAATATTTTTCCTTTTCCAGCTTGATTTTCTTTCGTTTTTCTTCTTGATCTGCCATGTATATCCTCCTTTGAGCTTTAGGAAGGTGCAAGTTTCTATTCTTGCACCATTATACTATACCATAATATTTCGGGATATTTCATTTATTTTTCGCATTAAAAAACGGACCGTCTCCGGTCCGTGTTCGTTGCGTACGCGATTGTCCATATTCGTAAATTTTATTCATCCTCATCGAGGAACGTATTCAACATTTCCTCGATCATTTCCCACTCTTCCTCGGTTTCAATCGCCCGCAATTCACCCTCTTCTTCTCCGGGGGTGAAACTGGCGGCCAGTACTTCAATTTCCCCGTTTTCATCCTCTTCTGAGCTGGCAGGATAGTATAATACGTATGATTTTCCAAACTCTTCCGATTCAAAAGTAAATAAAATCTCATATAACTCTTCGTTACCATCTTCATCAATTACCGTAATCCAATTATCGCCATGTTCCATTGATTAAACCTCCAAACTTTTTTGGCAGTGTCGCAACAATTCTATTCATTATTATGAGAAAAAGTGAAAAATTCATCCGTTATTCTCAGCTTAAACTATCTAAATACCCCTGGAGAATCATCACGGCTGCCATTTTATCAATCACTTTCTTCCTTTTCTTGCGGCTCAGATCGGCTTTTAAAAGCACCCTTTCAGCGGCCACGGTGGAAAGACGTTCATCCCATAAAATGACCGGGAGGGAAAAGCGACTTTGCAGCAATTCTGCAAATTGCTTGCTCGCTTCCCCCCGCGGACCGATCGTTCCGTTCATATTTTTGGGAAGGCCGACAACGATTTTGTCCACATCATATTTTTCGATAATCTCGCCAAGCTCATCGAGACCAAATTCGCCGGCCTCTTCGTCAATCGTAATTGTCGTTAACCCCTGGGCCGTCCAGCCCAGCTCATCGCTCATGGCCACACCGATCGTTTTCGAGCCGACATCAAGTCCCATAATCCTCATCTATATATCGCCACGCTGTGTTGTTAAATAATATTTGACTAATTCCTCAATGATCTCATCCCGTTCCAGTTTCCGAATGATATTCCGGGCATCCTTATGGCGGGGAATATAAGCCGGGTCACCCGACAACAAATAACCCACGATTTGATTGATCGGGTTATACCCTTTTTCTTCAAGCGCTTCATAGACGGTGAAGATGACATTCTTTACTTCTCTTTCTATCGGATCTTCTGGAAAGTGAAACTGCATCGTTTTGTCCATCGAGCTCATCGGGAAAGCACCTCCGTTCAACTGTGAAACGTCGTATCTTGTCTATATTGTACATCACTTAATCGTGATTAGAAATAGTTTTAACCCATTTCTTGGCATAGTTTAATGCTTCATCGAGTTTATCCGGATCTTTCCCACCGGCCTGGGCCATATCCGGTCGACCGCCACCACCGCCAGCACAAATTTTCGCTGCTTCTTTAACTAACTGCCCCGCGTGGTATTTATCGGTCAAATCTTTTGTCACACCAGCAATCATTTGCACTTTTCCGTTCGTTACCGTACCGAGCAAAATGATTCCTGAACCGATTTTTTGTTTCAAATCATCGCAAATGTTGCGCAATTGACCGGCATCGGTAACTTGAACCCGGCTTGCAAGTACTTTCACGCCATCGATTTCTTCGACTTGATTGAGTAATTCGTTTGCTTCGACATTACCGAGTTTTGCAACTAATGATTCATTTTCTTTCCGCAACTCTTTTAATTCTTCCTGCAAGGCCTCGATTCGAGAAGGCACTTCCTGAACCTTAGTCTTTAATTGCCGGGCGGCTTCTTTCAAGATTGCCGTCTGTTCCAGCATATATTCATAAGCCTTTTCACCGGTGAGCGCCTCAATACGACGTGTTCCTGCACCGATTCCTGTTTCCGAGACGATGACAAACATACCGATCACGGAAGTATTCGGAACGTGACAGCCACCGCACAACTCTAAGGAGTAATCGCCAATGCTGACGACCCGAACAATATCGTCATATTTTTCACCGAATAAGGCCATCGCACCCATCGCTTTTGCTTCTTCAAGCGGTTTATAATCCACGATTACGGGGAGACTCGCCCATATTTTATCATTGACAATTTTTTCAACCTGTTCCAGTTCTTCTTCTGTTACCTGACCGAAATGCGAAAAGTCAAAACGCAAGCGATCCGGTGCCACGAGGGAACCTGCCTGATTGACATGCTCGCCCAACACATCTTTTAAGGCTTGATGAAGGAGATGGGTTGCTGAGTGGTTCCGGGTAATGTTCAAACGGTCTTTTTCATAAACTCTTGCATGAACGATCGCATTCGTTTTTAATGTACCTTCTTCGATAAGCACCCGGTGAAGATTTTGTTTATTCGGTGCCTTCTGGACATCTAAAACGGAAACCCGTAATCCATCAGCGATGATTTCACCCTTATCCGCGATTTGCCCACCGCTTTCTGCGTAAAACGGTGTCTGATCTAAAATGACTTCGACTTCCTCTCCGGTTTGCGCTTCATCAATTAAATAGCCGTCTTTAAAAATCGCCTGTACGTGGGCAACAGTCTCTAATGTGTCGTAACCGATAAACTCACTTTCTACCGTGACCTCACCTAAATCGCCGCCTTGTACTTGCATGGAGTCGGCATCCTGTCTCGCTTTTCTTGCCCGCTCCCTCTGTCTTTCCATTTCCTTTTCGAATCCATCGTAGTCAATTTCCATCCCTTCCTCTCGGGCGTATTCTTCCGTAAGTTCGACAGGAAATCCGTACGTGTCATAAAGCCGGAAAGCATCTTCGCCAGAGATGACGTACCGATCTTCTTGCTTACCTTTTTCAATGATCGAAGCGAGGATAGCCAACCCTTCATGTAACGTTTCGTGGAAGCGTTCCTCTTCGGTGCGGATTACTTTTTGAATAAAGTCGCTCTTTTCCTGTACTTCCGGATAAAAATCAGCCATAATCTCCCCAACAACCGGAACGAGTTCGAACAGGAAGGGGCGGTCTACATGCAGCTGTTTGGCATAGCGAACTGCTCTCCGGATGAGTCTTCTGAGCACATATCCTCTGCCTTCGTTAGATGGCAACGCACCATCACCGATCGCAAAGGCTACCGAACGGATATGGTCAGCGACCACTTTAAAGGCTACATCCTTCTCTTCAGTTTCACCATATTTCTCACCGGATATTGCTTCGATCTTGCGAATAATCGGTAAAAATAAGTCGGTATCGAAATTCGTCTTCCCGTCTTGCAAGATGGACGTAATCCGTTCCAGCCCCATTCCGGTATCAATGTTTTTGCTCGGTAGCGGCGTATATGTTCCGTCCGGATTATGATTGAATTGGGAAAAGACGAGGTTCCACACTTCTAAATAACGATCGTTTTCTCCCCCGGGATATAGTTCTGGATCTTCCGGATCATCGCCGAATTCCGGTCCGCGATCGTAAAAGATTTCCGAGTTCGGTCCGCTCGGGCCCTCCCCGATATCCCAGAAGTTACCTTCCAGGCGGATGATACGCTCTTCCGGAACCCCGATTTTTTTGTGCCAGATGTCATACGCTTCATCATCCTCGGGATGGACCGTTACAGATAATCGTTCCGGATCAAGTCCTAGCCAGTTCGGGCTCGTTAAGAATTCCCAGGCCCATTCTATCGCTTCTTCCTTGAAATAATCCCCGATAGAAAAGTTGCCGAGCATTTCAAAAAAGGTATGATGACGGGCGGTTTTTCCGACATTTTCAATATCATTCGTCCGGATTGATTTTTGCGCATTTGCAAGACGCGGATTATCCGGTTTGACACGGCCGTCAAAATATTTTTTCAATGTGGCAACACCGCTATTTATCCAGAGAAGTGAAGGATCATCGACCGGAATCAACGATGCACTCGGTTCGATCGAATGCCCTTTTTCTTCGAAGAATTTTAGAAACATACGCCGAATTTCACTGCTCGATAAATATTTCATCGTTTCTACCTCCTAAACCGAATATTTTTCCAAATAAAAAACTCTTCACCCCCAGAAGGCAGGGACGAAGAGTTGCCGTGGTACCACCCTGATTATGGACTCCACAAATGGATTCCATCACTCATTTCCATAACGCTGGATCAAGCGGCAGGGATTAGCTGCACTCAAGGAATGGCCTTCTGTTATCCTTCATATAGTATCCTTTCAGCCACGGGATACCTCTCTGTGATACTCCAGATAACATACTCGTTCCGTCATCGTGTTTGCCATATACATTTTACTAATAGATTATATTCGCCTTTTTTCCATTTGTCAAATAAAGGCTATGATGGAAAATCTCCACAATCCTCTATCAATCAGCATATCCAGATTACCGTTTTTTAAACATTAAGAATATTATTCCACCCCCTCCCGTTTCCGGAATTGTAAAAGCGCTTGCTGAAAAGCAGTTTTCCCGATCGCCACGATGGGAACAGCCACAATTAAGCCGATCACCCCTGCCAGTTCGCCACCAATTAAAATAGAAAAGATGATTAATAACGGGTGCATGCGTAAACTTCTTCCTAAAATGACCGGCGATAAAATATTGCCATCGAGAAATTGTATAAAGAAAATGATGATGATAACGAAAATCGCCTTTTTGATGGAAATCGTGATGGCGACAAGGCAGGCCGGTATAGCACCGATAATCGGACCGAAATAAGGAATCACATTCGTCGCCCCGATGATGATTCCTAACAGCAATGGATACTTTAAGCCGATGAAACGGAACAAAAGGACAGAAGAAAAACCTACGATTAAGCAAAGTAATAGCTGTCCGCGAATGTAACCGCCGAGCTGGGCATTGACATTCGTAAAGAAAATTTGTAGCTGTTTGCGCCATTTTTCCGGTACGAACTCCCAGAAAACTTCCTGTAAATAATCGATATCTTTTATAAAATAAAAGGCGATAATCGGAATGAGCACGATAAAAATCAACCAGTCAAACAGGCGCATGAATTGCTCAATGAGGTGATTGGCAAAGTTCGTCAGCATGTAATCAATTTTGGAGACAACCTGATTGAGATAATCCTCAATTCGAAAGGGCCACCGTGCCGTATGATTTTGAAGATCCCGGGAAAATTTTTCAAATTCGCGTAAAACAGCTGGGAAATTCTCCGTTAACTCCCGTAACTGCTCGATAAACAGCGGAGTACCTTTATAAATGAGAAAACTTAAACTCCCAAAAAACAACAAATAAATGATGATTACGGAAAGCCATTTTTGCAGTCCTTTATCATGGAGAAACATAACGGGCGGATGGAGAAGATATGCGATGAAAGCACCGATGAGAAATGGTAAGGAGGCGGATGCGAACACGTTCAATAGTGGCCCCCAGAAGGGCTTCAGCTTTAAAAAGATGAAAATCACGATAAAAAACAATAATAAAAAGCCAAGTCGGTAAATCCATTTCATTTTCACATTCAATGAAATTCCACCCCCTATCGCTATTATGGTTTATAAATTCCATTTTTTTATGCATAAAAAAAGCAATCCCCCGCATGGATTGCCTGAATCGAATAATTTCAAAAACTATTTATAAGGTAAAGGAAAGGACGCTACACATCCAGCTTTATGCATGAAAACGGCGTTCTTCTTCGGTAAACAAATCATCTAATGATGATAGCGATCCGTCTTCTTCCACCTGATGAGTGTAGATCATCCCGTTAGCGATCGATAATTCGATAAAACAGTTCCAGCAATAATATTGGTTGATACCAATTTTTCCGATATCTTTACTATGACAATTTGGACAGGAAAAAGACAAAAATGGCAACCTCCTCCATTTTTGTCTTCATTATTGCCCAAATTTTCCTATATTATTCTATGTTTCTAATGTAGTTGATTATTTTCCGACGGCTTCTTCTTCCAGAAAATCATAGGGGGTGATATCGCCCATACCGATCATTGGATCCGTATTCATCAAGATTTCCTCATACGAATCCATTGCGATTTCCCCATCTGCCGCTGTAAAAGAGTCATCTTCCAGCTTCCCGAAGGCATGTAACAGCCGATCTCGCAATGTCGTCTGACGAATATCCTCATCCTCCCGGCGAATTGCCAGTTCAAAGGCACTCACTTCGCCACAAAGGATTAATTTATCCTTGCTGCGGGTGATCGCGGTGTAAATTAAATTTCTTTTCAGCATGCGATAATAACTTTTCACAACAGGAAGGATCACAACCGGAAATTCGCTGCCCTGGGATTTATGAATACTGCAACAATAGGCAAGGGTAATTTGCTGCAAGTCTTGCCGTGTATACATGACTTCCGTATCATCAAATACAACGAATACTTGATCCTGTTTCTCTTCGTTTTCCTTCGCATAAATGATGGCACTGATCTCGCCGATATCCCCGTTAAAAATATTTTTGTCCGGTTGATTGACAAGTTGCAGTACTTTATCACCGACGCGATAAGTCACATCGCCAAACTGAATTTCCCGTTTTTTCCCTTCCGCATTGTCGTTAAAAACGTCTTGCAGCACTTTATTCAAGTTATTAATACCGGCTGCCCCGCGATACATGGGCGCCAGCACCTGGATATCCCTTTTCGTATATCCACCTTTTCGGACAGCTGATTCAACGATTTGTTTGACAACATGAGTTACCTGACTGGCGGAACAGGGAATAAAGGAGCGATCTTTTTGCTGCATCGTTAAATCCCCGGGTATCGAACCATTTTTAATCGCATGGGCGAGGGGAATGATGGTCGATCCATCCTCTTGTCGGTAAATATCCGTCAAGCGTACCGTTGGAATGACGCCCGCATCCAGTAAATCTTTTAATACCTGGCCGGGACCGACGGAAGGCAGCTGGTCTTCATCCCCAACCATAATGACTTGCACATCATCCGGCAACGCTTTGAACAAATTGTTCGCTAACCAGGTATCGACCATCGACATTTCATCAATAATAACCATTTTTCCTTCAATTCGATTTTCCTCATCGAATTCAAAATGATCCTCACCGCTCCAGCCGAGGAGCCGGTGAATCGTTACCGCCGGCAGTCCGGTCGATTCACTCATTCGTTTTGCCGCACGGCCCGTCGGTGCCGCTAAAATAAACGGGAATACTTCATCCTTTTTGTAATCGTTCGGATTTAAGGAACAACCGTGCAGCTTGCTATATACTTCGACTATCCCTTTTATTACCGTCGTTTTCCCCGTACCGGGACCGCCAGTTAAAATTAACATCGGTGAAGTTAACGCCTGCTGGATCGCCTCCCGCTGGGAAGAGGCGTATTGGATACCGAGCTCATCCTCAACTTCTCCCAGGGCAAGAAGAATCTCGCTCTCTGGAAATTGCTTCTCGTATTGATCTTGCTGCAAAATCCGTTTAACATGCGTCACAATCCCTTTTTCAGCGAAGAATAAAGATGGCATATAGACTCTGTTATCTTCAGCAATGAGTTTCCCTTCTTCTTCCAGTTCCAGAAATATACGATCGATGTCTTCTTCGGGGATTTCCTCGGTTTGATTGGTTTCCAACAACTTCTTTACGCTCTTTATGACTTCATCTCTATCCAAATAGGCATGTCCTTCTTGCAAGCATTGCTGTTGTAAAGTATAGAGCGAACCGACTTTGATCCGATCCGGATGTTTCCCCGTAATACCGAGTTTCTGCCCCAATTCGTCCGCCCGACCAAACCCGACTCCTTCCACATCTTCCACTAATTTATAGGGATTGGACTCGATAATCTCCAGCGTTTCATCCCGATACGTTTGATAAATACGCATCGCCAGTTGCGGACCGAATCCGTATTTGTTCAAGACGATGATAACTTTTTCCAGGCCTTGATGTTCCTGTAACGTTTCATATAAATTTTCCGCTTTTTCTTTCGACAATTTCGGCACCTGTTCGAGAACTTCCGGATTGGCTAAAATACGCGATATCGCATTTTCACCGAGGGTATCGACAATCGCCTCAGCAGTCTTTTTGCCGATGCCTTTAAATAAATCGCTGGATAAATATTGAATGACCCCTTCCCGCGTTTCCGGCATCTTTTTCCGGTAGTGGGTGGCCTGAAACTGCCGACCGTAGCGGGGATGGTCTTGAAATTGTCCGTAAAAGATATAAACTTCCTCTTCATACATTTTGGGAAGGTATCCGGTGATGGCGATTTCCTTTTCCGAATATTCCGTATTTGTTTCCTCTATACGAACCCGGATAACGGTATATAAATTTTGTTCGTTATGAAAGATGGTTGCGACCACTTTCCCCTTTATGTATGGAGTATCTACTTCGGTCACGATTGTCCCTCCATTTATCATTCAACACGTTTTCTTCTATTATATAAAAAATGGATAGAAAATGGCAGAAGGATCACAACTTCCCGGTAGCAAGCGGAAATTGTGATCCTTCTATTAACCGACATACGTCAACCGTTCGCCATTTTTATAAATTTCATCAATCGTGCCACCGCCGAGGCATTCTTCGCCATCATAGAAGACAACAGCCTGTCCCGGTGTTACAGCGCGAATCGGTGCATCAAAATCGACCCGCACGCGATGATTATCGAGAATAGTCACTGTCACACCATGATCCGGTTGGCGATAACGGAATTTGGCCGTACAGTGAAACGTGCTCGGTTTCGGGCGATCGGAAATCCAGTTTACTTTTGTAGCGATGATGCTATCTGAATAGAGAGCTTCATTATCAAAGCCCTGACAAACGTATAAAACGTTACGCTCGAGATCTTTTCCACAAACAAACCACGGTTCGCCTGCCCCACCGATACCGAGTCCGTGTCTTTGGCCGATCGTATAGTACATTAACCCATCATGTTTGCCCATGACTTTACCATCGAGGGTTTCCATTTGGCCGGGCTGGGCGGGTAAATATTCGCTTAAAAATTCTTTGAAATTTCGTTCCCCGATAAAGCAAATTCCCGTACTATCTTTTTTATTGGCTGTTGCGAGACCTGCTTCCTTGGCAATCTCCCGTACTTCTTTTTTCTCATACCCTCCGAGAGGGAACATCACTTTTTTGAGCTGATCCTGGGAGAGCTGGTTCAAGAAGTACGTTTGATCTTTATTTTGATCCTTGCCGCGAAGAAGCTTCACTTCCCCGTCCACTTCTTTCACTTGAGCATAGTGACCGGTCGCAATGTAATCGGCCCCTAATTTCATCGCATGATCCAAAAAGGCATTAAATTTGATTTCCTTATTGCACACGACATCGGGATTCGGTGTACGGCCTTGTTTATATTCATCAAGGAAATAAGTAAAAACCTTATCCCAGTACTCCTTTTCAAAATTCACGGCATAATAAGGGATACCGATTTGATTGCAAACACGAATCACATCTTCATAATCTTGCGTGGCAGTACAGACACCAAACTCATCCGTGTCATCCCAGTTTTTCATAAAAATGCCGATGACATCATACCCTTGTTTTTTAAGCAGATAAGCCGTAACCGACGAATCGACGCCGCCGCTCATTCCCACAACGACCCGGGTATCTTTTGGATCTTTCATCGAATCACCTCCCTGTTTAACGTGCTAACCTGCGGACGATATCCGCTGTTTTCTTTGCTGCTTCCTGAATCTCATCTGGTGTATTTCCATAACCGAAACTAAAGCGAATCGATTCGTAGATTTCCGGTGCATTTTCGCCACAGACTGCATTCAGAACGTGACTCGGTTCTAATGAACCAGCCGTGCAGGCGGACCCGCTGGATGCAGCAATCCCCGCCAGATCGAGATTGACGAGCATCGCTTCCACTTCAACACCAGGGAAGTGGATATTTAAAATATGGGGCAGTTGCCCGGTGCCAGCACCATTTATTTTAAACGGAATATTTTCTTGTTTAAGGGCGGCGATAAATTGCTCCCGTAGCCGGGTGTAAAACTGATATTTTTCCTCCTGGTTTTCCAAACTCAGTTCAATCGCCCGTTGCATACCGACAATGGCCGCCACATTTTCCGTTCCCGCGCGGCGTTTTCTCTCCTGTTCCCCTCCATAAAGGGTCGGTAAAATGCGAACGCCGTCTTTAATATATAAAAAACCGATACCCTTCGGTCCATTAAATTTATGGGCGGATACGGATAGTAGATCGACACCGAGTTTTCTCACATCAATCGGTAATACCCCGAACGCCTGAACGGCATCGGTGTGGAAATAAGCCGGGTAATCTTTTAAGATTTTGCCAATTTCGGCAATTGGCTGAATCGTACCGATTTCATTATTCGCATACATGATGGACACTAAAATCGTATCGTCCCGGAGGGAATCTCGAAGTGACTGTAGGGATACAATTCCGTTTTTATCTACGGGCAAATACGTCACTTCAAAGCCTTCCTTTTCCAGAAACTCACACGTTTTTAAAACAGCATGATGTTCAATTTGTGTCGTGATAATATGCTTACCTCGATCCTGATTGGCTAAAGCGGTGCCGATCAGGGCTAAATTATCCGCCTCGGTACCACCACTTGTAAACACAATTTCATTGAATTCGGCATTGATCGCTCGAGCCGCTGTCGTCCGGGCCTCATCGACGATCCGGCGCGATTCCCGGCCAAAAGCGTGGATGCTCGATGGATTGCCGAAATATTGTTGCATAAAATCAGCCATCACCTGAATGACCTCAGGGTGCATCGGTGTTGTTGCTGCATGATCTAGATAAATCCTGGACATGTTTTCACCTGCTTTTCTTTTTCCAAAAACGAAGCGCTCAACAATTTTTGCTCCACTCTTTATTATCATGTGCTTTTTATGTTGCGTCAAAACATTCGAATGAGTAAGTGGTCATGTAAAGAAATAGGGCACCATCCCTTAAATATAAAACATGTAGCCTTCAGTGGGATCCCGATCTTTTTCATGGTTCGCTAAATCTTCTAAATTTGTTTCATCGAGTACTTTTCTTATTGCCTCGGAAATTCGAATCCACAACTCTCTTTGGGCCGGCTCCTCATCTTCAATTCCTTCCACCAATTGAATCGGCCCTTCCAGTACGCGGATAATATCTCCTGCAGTGATTTGTGCGGGTTCCCGTACGAGCATATAACCACCATAAGCCCCCCGTACACTTTTCACCAGGCCCGCATTGCGAAGAGGGGAAACAATTTGTTCCAGGTAATGTTCGGATAAATTATTTTTCTGGGCAATGGATTTTAACGATACCGGACCTTCGCCGTAACTTTTTGCCAGTTCGATCATGATCGTTAATCCGTATCGCCCTTTTGTTGAAACGCGCATTGTGTCACCTCTTTTCTCAACAACCCTTTGGACATACTCGCCGATATAGGTAAAAGTGATTATCTTATGTACGGGCAAATTTTCCTTACGTTGCCATTTCGGCCATATAACTTTATGAATTATAGCACATTTTTGTTTTCTTGACGATGGATGCACATACTCGTTTTTAGACTGCAAATCAAGGCCATTTATTTTCTTTTTTGTTTGAATTCTCTTAGCTTCCGATAAATAGCACCGAGCTGTTTTTCTTTACCGGCATTTACCGGCTTATAGTATTCGGTTCCGACCAGGTTTTCCGGTAAATATTCCTGGTTCACCCAGCCGCCAAAAGTACCGAGAGGGTAATCGTGCGGGTATTTATAACCGACATGGCCCAATATTTTCGCCCCTTGATAGTGGGCATCCCGCAAATATTTAGGAATTTCCCCGACTCTTCCTTTTTTGATATCATCGATCGCTCGATCCAGTGCCTTGTACGCTGAATTGGATTTTGTGGATAAACACATTTGAACAACTGCAACCGCCAGAGGAATTCTTGCTTCAGGAAGGCCCAGACGTTCACTGGCCATGACTGCGGCAAGGACATTAGTACCAACGGAAGGGTCGGCTAGACCGATATCTTCATAGGCGATAACTAGGAGTCTTCGATTTACGGCGACGAGATCTCCCGTTTCTAGTAGATGGGCCAGGTAATATAATGCGGCATTCACATCACTGCCACGGATACTTTTTTGTAACGCGGAAAGGAGATTATAAAAAGTGGAACCCTTCTTATCTCCATAAACACCCACATCATGTACAAAATCGGCAATCGTTTCATCGAGAATTTCAATTTCATCGTCTTCGTTTTTCGAGGAGGCTTGTACGATTAATTCGAGTAAAGTTAACGCCCGGCGTGCATCCCCATTCGCCCCGATGGCGATTTTTTCAATCTGTTCCTCGCTAATTTTAAGCGAATATTTCCCCAGTCCTTTCTTCTCATCGTGGATGGCCCGCCTCAACAACTTGACAAGATCGCCTACCTGCAATCGTTTTAGCTGTTTAATTTGGCCACAACGACTGCGAATCGCGGGGTTTACATCGTGAAAAGGATTTTCTGTCGTCGCTCCTATTAATACGATATCTCCCCGTTCCACATGAGGAAGCAGATAGTCTTGCTGGGCTTTATTAAAACGGTGGATCTCATCCAAAAACAAGATGACCTTCCCTTGAATTCTTGTCTCTTCGACGACCATTTCAATATCTTTTTTTCCGGATGTTGTCGCATTTAACGCAATAAACGGTAATTTCGTCGTCCCGGCAATAGCGTTGGCAATGGACGTTTTTCCTGTACCCGGTTCTCCATAAAGGATCATCGATGGTACATGACCTTTCATAATCATTTTATATAAACTCGTATTTTTCCCGATCACTTCATCCTGGCCAACAATTTCATCTAAATGCGTCGGCCGCATGCGATAAGCAAGTGGTTCGTAATCCAATTTACACCCTCCAATTTTACAAAGAAACTGCTGTATCGTATTCCATCAATTTGCGATATACCATATTGTACCATGTTTTAAGTTATTTGCCTTTTGCAGGTGCAAACATAGGTCAATCGTATAGTAATGAAATAAAATTATATAAAAAAAGATGACCAACTTAATTGGTCATCGCGAAAATGTGCATATATCGTTTGTAGTTCCGAATGACAAGGAGGCCAATCGGATTTATATGTTTAAGAAGGATTGCTGAAATATGACTCATTTTCTTTTGATGAGATGATGATAAAAAAGAGATCCCAATTGTGCCGTCGTTTTTTGACTTCGTTTTGAACCCGCTCTCGGCAGGTGGGTGTCCTGTTTCAAGCTTTGTAAGTCCCTTTTGGTGGGCATTTACGCCACTTGAAAACATCCGGACTCCCTTTTTTATTGGTGTTCGGTCAAAACTCAGTGCAAACAAACGGTCACATCAGGAATCTCTTTTCTACCTGTATTATAGCACGGCACTGTTAATGCAGCAAGAAGATGAAAATGGAAATTATTCCCTATTTTCCGGTTGAACCGTCGATAGTTTCAACTCGGCTAATTGGGCTTCACTCACTTCACCAGGTGCATTCGTTAATGGATCCGAGGCGCTGGCTGTTTTCGGGAACGCAATTGTATCCCTTAAGTTGGAACGTCCTGCAAGGAGCATGACAAAGCGATCTAAACCGATGGCAATACCGCCATGGGGCGGTGCACCGTAGTCGAATGCTTCAAGAAGGAAACCAAATTGCTCATATGCTTCTTCCATCGAAAAATCAAGGGCTTTAAACATTTTTTCCTGGATTTCCCGATTGAAAATACGCAATGAACCGCCGCCAAGTTCATATCCATTCAAGACAATGTCGTACGCCTGGGCGCGTACCTTTTCCGGATTCTTCTCTAATAACTCGATATCTTCTTCCCGGGGCATCGTGAACGGATGGTGGGCAGCATAGAAACGACCGTCTTCTTCATCGTATTCCAGTAATGGCCAGTTGATCACCCAGAGGAAATTTAAGCGATCCTCATCGATTAATTGCAATTCTTTACCTAAATGGAGACGAAGGGCACCGAGGGCATCATGGACGATCGATTTTTTATCGGCAACAAACAACAACAAATCACCTGTTTCAGCTTCCAGACGCTCGATCAAGCTTGCTTTTTCTTCCTCCGAGAAGAACTTGGCAATCGGACCGGTGAAGCCTTCTTCAGTGACTTTCAACCAGGCAAGTCCCTTGGCGTCGTAGATTTTCACATAATCTGTTAATTCATCGATTTTTTTCCGGGAGAAATTGTCTGCCTCACCTTTTACATTGATGCCCTTGACAACGCCACCGCCCTGAACGGTATTGGCGAATACTTTAAAAGAAGAATCAATGACGATATCGGACACATCGCGTAATTCGAGACCGAAGCGGGTATCCGGTTTATCGGAACCGAACCGTTCCATCGCTTCATCGTATGTTATACGCGGGAATGGTTCCGTCAGCTCGATTCCTTTTACTTGTTTTACGACGTATTTGATCAGGCGTTCAGATAAATCCATGATTTCTTCCTGATTCATAAAGCTCATTTCAATATCGATTTGAGTAAATTCCGGCTGACGATCGGCCCGGAGATCTTCGTCCCGGAAACAGCGAGCGATTTGATAATAACGCTCCAGGCCGCCAATCATTAAGAGCTGCTTAAAGATTTGCGGACTTTGCGGCAGCGCATAAAATGACCCCGGGTGAACACGACTCGGTACGAGATAGTCGCGGGCCCCTTCTGGTGTACTTTTCGTTAAATACGGTGTTTCTACTTCTAAAAATCCTTCTCCGTCTAAAAATTGATGAACGGCTTTCACTAATTTATGACGCAGTTTTAAAGTTTCTAACATGACGGGACGGCGTAGATCTAAATAACGATATTTCAAGCGTACCTCTTCAGATACATCGGTCTCATTTTCAATCGTGAAGGGAGGTGTTTTAGCTTTATTAATGATGGCAAGGTCCAAACATTGCACCTCTACCTTCCCGGTTTTCAATTTTTCATTAATGGCACCCTCGGAGCGGGGAACGACTTTCCCCTTGACATGCAATACATATTCACTTCTTACAGATTCCGCAATTTGGAAGACATCCCGAGACGTTTCGGGGTTAACAACGACTTGTACAATTCCTTTCCGATCCCTTAAGTCAATGAAGATGAGTCCCCCGAGGTCACGACGCTTCTGGACCCAGCCTTTTAATGTAACGATTTCACCGATATGGTCTTCGGTGATCTCTCCACAATAATGAGAACGACCGTAGATCGTCATCGTTTATTCCTCCTTATTCCATTTCTCTTTGTAAATACACGTGAATATCATCTAAAGATACTTCTTTTTGATCTCCGGTATCCATATTTTTCACTTGCCCGATGTTTTTCGCCAATTCATCCTCACCGATTGTGATGACAAATTTGGCATTGTAGCGGGCTGCAGCTTTAAATTGGGCTTTTATTTTTCTACCTGTATAATCCATATCGGCACTTAAACCTTGCTGACGTAATTGGTGCAGCAATTGAATCGCCCGGAATTTAGCGTCATCCCCAATCGATACGACGTAAACATCCAATGCTTCATCAGTTTCCACTTGGATATTTTCCGCTTCTAAAGCGGCGATTAAACGTTCAATACTGAGGGCAAAGCCGATTCCGGAAGTATCCGGCCCGCCGAATTCTTCAACCAAACCGTTATATCGTCCTCCACCACACAAGGTCGTTATCGCACCGAAACCTTCCTTCGTGCTCATAATTTCAAAAGTCGTGTGATTGTAGTAATCAAGTCCGCGCACAAGTGTCGGATCAATGTCATAACTAATTCCGAGCGCATCCAGATATTGACGGACCTTTTCAAAATACGCTTTCGACTCGTCATTTAAATAGTCGAGAATGGAAGGTGCACTTGCCATTAATTCATGATCACGATCCACTTTACAGTCTAGAATGCGCAGCGGGTTTTTCTCGAGACGATTTTGACAGTCCTCGCAAAATTCATGAATTCGCGGTTTAAAGTGCTCGATTAAAGCTTCCCGGTGACGCAGACGGCTCTCTTTGTCGCCGAGACTATTGATAACCAATTTCAAATTCGTTAAACCACAAGCACGATATAAATCAAGGGCTAGCTGAATGACCTCGGCATCGATGGCCGGATCATTGCTTCCTAACACTTCCACCCCGAACTGCACGAATTGCCGGAACCGACCTTGCTGGGGTCGTTCATAGCGAAACATCGGTCCTAAATAGTAGAGCTTTATCGGTTGATTCGGGTTCCCGTACATTTTCTTTTCAACAAAGGAACGAACGACCGGTGCCGTACCTTCCGGGCGCAAAGTTAGGCTTCTCCCACCACGATCGAGAAATGTATACATTTCCTTTTGCACAATATCCGTGGTATCACCAACACCGCGAGCAAATACTTCCGTCTGCTCAAAAATCGGTGTACGGATTTCCTGATAATGATACCGTTCCGCAATTTCTTTAAACGTTTCTTCAATCCATTGCCAGATTTTCACTGTATCGGGGAGTATATCTTGAGTTCCACGTGGGATTTGATATTTCATAAACTATTCCTCCTTTAAATCGTTATCCAATTACGATATTGATTGCCGCTATTTCGGTCATTCCGGAATATAATTTTATGTATAAAAAAGCTCCCGTCCCTGTCACATAAACAAGGGACGAGAGCTTTGCTCGCGGTGCCACCCTAGTTGAAAAACGAATCAATCGTTTTTCCACTCGAACTGTTAACGCCAGTGTACGTTCATCCCCTACTGGTTCATCCTGAAAGATGAAACGTTCGGAGATAATCCTCGGGAGTGTCTTTCATTTCGTCATCATGGAGGAATGCTTTCAGCCAGGGCATTCCCTCTCTTTCCATGTGGGGCGAAACTACTTTTCTCCGTCTTCGGATTTTTCGATATGACCTTAATCTAGTTATTTTATCTTACGGAAACTAATTTCAATTGTCAAGTCCTATCCATACGTGTCGAAAAATTTTCTGCAAATCTTGAATTTGCTTCATTACCCGCCCATTTATTCATACGAATCGCTCATTTATCCAGGAATACTCGCTGACCATTACCAGGATTAAGAAAATTTTTATCATGAACGATCGTTCCCTTTCCTAGAGGAAAATTGTCAAGTTTCCGGTTAAAAGGGTTTTCGAATCGAATTTGATGAAAAAATTTCACCGTTCTTAACGTTACCCAAGTTTTTTCTCCAGCTGGTTCTGGAAAAATTCGACAACCGAACAAATCCCCCAGTAAATAAAGGCAACCAATATGTACATGGTCATGTAGTCGAGTTCCCGGCCTCCGACAATTTTTGCCCTTTGAAATAGTTCAGGAACCGTGATCATCGCCGCCAGGGAAGAACTTTTGATTAAATCGAGTAGCACATTCACTAACGGGGGAAGGGCAATTTTTACCGCTTGCGGCAAAATAATGAGGCGGAACGTTTGCCAGTAGGTCATGCCGAGGGAATACGATGCTTCCCACTGTCCCCGGTCGATTGCTGCTATTGCCGAGCGATTGACCTCCGCCATATAGGCCGCACTATTCAGACTGAAACCGATAATCGCCGCCGTGACGGCTGTAAATTCAATCCCGATGAGGGGAAAGCCGAAATATAAAAGAAAGAGCAAAACTAATACCGGAACCCCGCGCATAAAAGAGATATAAGCCCTTGCTGGAAGCTGGAAAATCAGCAGCCTGGACATTTTTCCTAACGCCAGAAAAACGCTGATAAAAAGGCCGATAGCCATGCTGGATAGGGCAATAAACAGGGTATGACCAATCCCCTGGATAATATAAGGGAACGATTCCAGCGCGAGCTGCGGATTAAAAATGTATTCCCATTGAATTTGACTCATCTTCTTTCCCCTTTCCTTTCTGGTCCTCTCGCTTCAGGACCCGGAGAATCTCACAAACTAAATTTTTCCTGGAGCGATAAGAAGAAAACTGCCCATTTCATGAGCAGTTTTCCTTAGAATGAATATCGATTATTTACCCGGATAATCAAAATGGATGATCAATATTCGAGTTCCGGTTTCACCGTTACATCATCGCCACCGAAGAATTTCTTGGAGAGTTCACGAATCGTTCCGTCCTCCAGCATTTCGCCAATCACTTTATTAATGTTTTCCTGCAGTTCGGTCTCATCTTTTTTCATAATGATGCCGACACCTTCATCAGGCGTTCCGAACTTCAAGTCGGGATGTATCGTAATATTTAATTCGGGGAAAAACTCGAGAGCTAGTTTTTGTAGATAGTAATCGTTAATAATTAAATCGGTTCGACCGGCGGATACATCCCGTAAATACATTTCATTCGTTGCATTGTCGTAGATGACTTCTTCAGCACCGTATTTTCTGGCAATATCCATATAGACGGTTGTTGCTTCACCTGCCGCTTTTTTCCCTTTTATATCTTCGATCGTTTTGATTCCGGATAAATCGTCTTTACGCACGATCATGCTGGCAAATGAAAATTTATACGGTTCGGAAAAAGAAAATTTTTCTTTCCGTTCGGGTGTTATGGAAATATCGTTCGCTGCGATATCCACCTGACCGCTATTAATGGACGTTAACATGCCATCGAATGCCATTTCTACAAATTCCACTTCCAGGTCTAACCGTCTCGCCATTTCTTTCACGACTTCCACTTCAAAGCCTGTCAATTCATCCGTTTCGGAATCATGATAAGAAGTAGGATAAAGCGTACCAGAGGTAGCGACTTTAATTTTTCCTTCTTCTTGTATGCGATCCCAGGCGGATTCTTCCCGGGCTGTTTCCTGCTCATTTTTCCCACCGTTATTTGTTTGTTCATCAGCTGTGTTACCACAGGCTGCTAATATGGCCAAAAATAAAATCATCAATGTGGCGAAAAATATGTTTTTAATTGATGTTTGTTTCATGATGCATTCCCTCCATTTTGTAAATCCTTCCAAATTATACCAGATTATCCAAAACAGCTCAATTCATTTGCTCAGTATTCTCCAATCTAGAAACAACAAAGATTGTTATGGTTTAATAAATTTATTTTTTCCTGTTCGTTCTAATCGGAATTATATGGATGATGAAACACATCTATTAACAAACTCGAATTAAATTTTGCACAAAAAAAGCATCCATCAGGGCCGTGAATGATTGAGCAAAACGGGCGCTGATGGTATGCCTGAAGTTCTTACTTACTTTACATTTTCCCGTCAAGCTTTTCCCAATACGTTAATTGCGCTGAATTCGTTTTTTTAAAATCCGAACCTCTTTTAAGGATAGACCGAATTCGGCAGCAAGTTCAAAGTTGGATGCATGTCTTTCTTTTTCAATAAAATCATGGAAATCCAGGCCTAATAATTGGCCGGAACGATGTGCCTGTTCTTTTTTTTCGCTGGATCGCATGATTACACCCTTTCTTAAAAAATCGCCGTTCATCTTTTAATGTTTCCCTATTAACAAAAAAATTTTCACAAGAAAGGGGAACATGGAATCCGCATGCTGTTTATTGATTTTTACTGTCCAGGATTAAAGTAACCGGTCCATCATTGACGAGCTCGACATCCATCATCGCACCGAAAACCCCGGTCTCCACCGTGAGGCCTTGCTCGCGCAAAACTTGGTTAAAATATTCATACAACCGATTGGCTTGATCGGGTTTCGCTGCTGCCATAAAATTCGGTCTTCTCCCTTTTTTCGTATCACCGTATAGCGTAAACTGGGAAATTGATAGGATTTTCCCACCCACATCGAGTAAAGATACGTTCATTTTTCCCTGTTCGTCTTCGAAAACTCGCAACTGGGGGATTTTTTTCGCTAAATACTCCACATCTGCTTCCGTATCATCATGGGTAAAACCGACGAGCAGGACAAAGCCTTTTTCGATTTGTCCTGTGATTTCACTATCTACAGTAACCTTGGCATGTTTCACACGCTGTAAAACGACTCGCATGATATCCTCCTATTAATTCATAATTCTACGTACCGCATACACATCAGAAATTTGTTTAATCCGATCCACCACTTTTTGTAAATGGGCGACATTATGAATCGCGATGGAAATATGGATGAGCGCCATCTTGTTGCGATCGGTCCTGCCGGTAACGGCGGTAATATTCGTTTTCGTTTCATTCACCGCCTGCAGCACATCATTTAATAGTGCTGGACGGTCAAAGGCATTGATTTCCAGGTCCACATTGTACTCTTTCCGATTCCCGGCATGTCCTTCCCACTCCACATCAATAATGCGGTCTAATGAACCCGACTGCACATTCGGACAGTCTTTGCGATGAACGGAAACGCCTCTTCCTTTTGTAATATAGCCAATAATCTCATCACCCGGTATCGGATTGCAACATTTCGAAAGGCGGATTAAGAGATTATCGACGCCTTTCACCCGCACACCGGTACTCGATCGTTTCGGACTGGAAATCCGCCGCAGATCGGAAATATCTTTTTCCAGCTCTTGCAATTCTTTCTTTTTCTTTAATTTATCGGTTAACCGGTTGGCGATTTGTGCTGCAGTAATTCCGTTATAACCTACAGCCGCATACATGTCTTCTTCATTGGCAAAATTAAATTTCTCCGCCACCCGCTTGACATTTTCCGGTGTGAAAACTTCTTTCGGGTCATAATCCATATTGCGGATTTCTTTTTCAACGAGTTCTTTCCCTTTAACAATATTTTCTTCGCGAGCTTGCTTTTTGAAGAATTGCTTAATTTTATTTTTCGCCTGGGAAGTCTGGGCTATCTTTAACCAATCCCGGCTCGGCCCGTACGAATGTTTCGATGTTAAAATCTCCACGATATCGCCTGTTTTCAGTTTATAATCCAGGGGTACGAGCTTATTATTGACTTTCGCCCCGATCGTTTTATTCCCGACTTCCGTATGAATGCGATAGGCAAAGTCGATCGGGACAGAATTGGCCGGTAATTCGATGACATCCCCTTTCGGTGTAAACACATACACCATATCGGAGAATAAATCGACTTTGAGGGATTCCATGAATTCTTCGGCATTGGCCGTTTCGTTCTGAAATTCTAAAATCTCCCGGAACCAGGTTAGTTTTTTCTCAAACTCGTTATGGGGGCTCACCCTTCTTCCTTCTTTGTAAGCCCAATGTGCCGCGACCCCGTACTCGGCAATCTGGTGCATTTCATGGGTGCGAATTTGCACTTCAAGAGGACTTCCCATCGGACCGATGACCGTTGTATGCAGCGATTGATACAGGTTTTGCTTCGGCATGGCAATATAATCTTTAAACCGGCCGGGCATCGGCTTCCAGAGGGTATGAATCGTCCCTAAAACGGCATAACAATCTTTTATCGAATTGACAATAATCCGAATCGCCAGCAGATCATAAATCTCATTAAACTCTTTATGTTGAACGGTCATTTTCCGGTAAATGCTGTATATATGTTTGGGCCGTCCTGTAATTTCCGCTTTGATGTTCACTTCTTCAAGGCGTTTTGCAATAATATCAATCGCATTATGAATGTATTCTTCCCGTTCGGCTCTTTTCCGCTTCATTAAATTGACAATCCGGTAGTATTGTTGAGGATTTAAGTAACGAAGGGCGGTATCTTCCAGTTCCCATTTAATTTTGGAAATTCCTAAACGATGGGCGAGGGGCGCAAAAATTTCTAAAGTTTCTTTTGCGATGCGCCGTTGTTTTTCTTCGGGGAGATGTTTCAATGTCCGCATATTATGAAGACGGTCCGCTAATTTAATCAAAATCACCCGGATATCCTTTGCCATAGCCACAAACATTTTGCGATGGTTTTCCGCCTGCTGTTCTTCATCGGATTTATATTTGATTTTTCCTAATTTCGTCACACCGTCAACGAGCATGGCGATTTCTTTGCCAAATTCATGTTCTACCTCTTCCAGCGATATATCCGTATCCTCGACAACATCATGTAAAAACCCTGCAGCGAGTGTCGCTGTATCCATCTTGAGCTCGGCCAATATGCCGACGACTTGAATCGGATGGATAATGTAAGGCTCTCCCGATTTGCGAAATTGATGCTGATGGGCTTTTTCGGCGAAATCATAGGCTTTCCTGACAATCGCCATTTGCTCGTCCGACAAATATGCATTGATTTTTTCTAAACAGTCATCGACCGTTAATATATTTTTCGTACTCATTACAAATCACCTTTTAGTTTGTAGCATGGTAAAATTATACAATCCTTTTAAAATAAGCATTATAGCCAATTTTTTAGAAAAAAATCACATGAACAACTACTTATTTTGTTAAAAATTTGATTTTTTCGACTATTAAAATATGAAAACAACCTACTCTATCATCTACTAAATTTTTTCTATCTTTACAGGAATAGCTTGGCATAAGCCAAGCTATCTTTATTGTACAATAAAATGAAACTTTTTGTACAATCGACGTGTTTATAACGAGATTCATTAAATAAATATACTTTGCTTAATCTTTACAGGTTCATGTAAAAAATTGATGTTGTAAATGCTATCTCAACGCTAGCAATAATTATTCATCATATTCCATTAATGTTAAAACGTCATACCCTTTTAATTTATCTCTACCGTGTAAATAGGTGAGCTCGATTAAAAAGGCTGCACCGACAACATTTCCACCTAATTGTTCAACGAGCTTGATTGTTGCTTCAATCGTTCCTCCGGTAGCCAGTAAATCGTCAATGATCAATACTCTCTGACCGGGTTTAATGGCATCTTTATGAATGCATAATACATTCGTACCGTATTCCAGGTCGTATTCTACTTCAATCGTTTCCCGCGGTAGTTTTCCTTTTTTCCGCACCGGGCTGAAACCGACCCCTAAAGAATAGGCTACCGGGCAGCCGACGATAAATCCACGTGCCTCCGGTCCAACGACGAGGTCCACTTGCTTTTCCTTGGCAAATTCTACAATTTGGTCGGTTGCATATTTAAATGCTTTCCCGTCGTTCATTAATGGGGTAATATCTTTGAAACTAATTCCTTTTTGTGGGTAATCTTCCACGATGGCAATATATTCTTTTAAATCCATATTTTTTCCTCCTCTTGTCTTGACCCGACAAAATGATCAAACCATTGTTTTAATTCCCGATATGATGAATAAAGCAATACTTTTTCCAGTTCGATTTTCTTTTCCCTTTTTTGGAAAACGGTCGATTCTTCCAGCCTTCGTTTTTCCGGAAATCTTTCAACGACAAGCATTCCTCCATGTTGAGTTACGAATTGAAGCTCAACGAAAACATCGGTCATAAATTGAATCGTGTCCAACGACCAGCCGGTGCGCTTTGCCAAAGTGCCGCCGAACCGTTTCAGATCAAAGACGCCCTGTTTATATAGAAAGCCATAGTACTTTTTAAACTGCTCCCGATTCGGAAGTATCTGGATAAATCCTGGATCTTCGCGGTAAAAATAAGCATAGATGCGCGATAACATTTTTCCATCCAGCAACTGTTTTAACCATTCCAATGTTGGCGGCAAGTCGACTAATATGACATTCGCCATATCGAGCTTACAATTTCGGGCATCTTCTTCAGATTGAATCAAGACGACGTCAGAAAAATCCCCATTCAATATTTTATACGTATTTTCCTGGAAAACAATTAGTTTTCGCTTCGCTTCCGGAACATGCTTTAACAAATCTGGCAACTGTTTATTGCCGCGGTAGTCAAATAGTTGCCATTCATGAATGGCTAAATCTTTCAATACGAGCTGGGGTTTGCGGATATTGTTCCACTCGTTGATATTGACCTCCCCGACGGCAGACACTTTGGCCAGCGGAGAAATTTGTTCTTTATAATGGCCAAAACCGAAGGCAATGCCATCCAGGGATTGCCTATGGTCGGTAATCGTGAACTTCAAATGGGTTTCATCCGCCCCTACTTTTTTCAGCTGGGAAAAATGAATATCTTCAATCAAGATTTTCGGTTTTGGATTCCCGATACCAAAGGGAGCCAGAATCTCAACCTGCTCAATAGCCTCCAGAGTCAATTCATCAATGGAAAAGACCCCGTCCAGTTGGGTAATGGGAATAAAATCTTCTTCCGTCAGCTGTTCTCTTGCCAATTGATTTAAGCGTAAATAGAGATGGGGAACATCTTTTTTATCCAGCGTCATTCCCGCTGCCATTGGATGTCCACCGAAATGGGGGATGAGATCACGACACAATGATAAATTTTCGTATAAATTAAACCCTTCGATACTGCGGGCTGATCCTTTGGCAGTACCTGTTTCTTCATCGTACGAAAAGACAATCGTTGGGCGATAAAACTTTTCCACGATTTTTGAGGCAACGATACCGATCACGCCGGGATGCCAGCCTTCTTTCCCGACGATGATTACAGGGTTATGATCAATATCGAGCTTCTCCACTTGTTCCAGCGCTTCCGCGGTAATTTGTTCAACAATCGCCTGTCTCGTCTCATTTAAGGCATTGATTTCTTTCGCAAGATTCAAAGCTTTTTCTTCATTTGTTTCTAAAAACAGCTCTACAACTGGAGCAGCATCCTCCAGGCGTCCGGCCGCATTAATACGCGGCCCCAATCCGAAACCAATGGTCGTTTCATCTAATTCCGCCTGATTGATACCCGCCACTTTCATTAACGCACGCAAGCCGGCATGGTTGGTCGTTCTCAAAGCCTGGATCCCTTTTTTCGCAAGCATGCGGTTTTCATCCACTAAAGGCACCAAATCCGCAATCGTGCCAATTGCGACATAGGGTAGTAGTTCTTCAGGCATTTCCCCTAACAAAGCAGCGGCAACTTTGCAGGCGACACCGACCCCTGCCAGCTCTTTGAAAGGGTATTCAGAATCCGGCCGCTTCGGATGAATAACAGCTACTGCTTCCGGAAGCTCTTCACCTGGTTCATGGTGGTCGGTAATAATTAAATCCAGACCGATTTCTCGGGCAACTCTTGCCTCATGCAGTCCGGAAATCCCATTATCGACAGTGATCATTAATTCAAAACCTGCGTCTTTTAAATTTCGGAATGCTTGTTCATTCGGACCGTAACCTTCAGAAAATCGATTCGGTATGTAAAAATGAACATCTGCGCCAAGTTTTTTTAGCGTCTTTACTAAAACAATGGTGCTTGTAACACCGTCGGCATCGTAATCGCCGTATACGACAATTTTTTCATGATTTTTAATAGCCTGTTTCACGCGTTCTACACAGCGATCCATATCGTTCAATAGAAAGGGATCGTAAAAACAATCATCAGGATACAAAAATGAACGTGCTTCGTCCACCGATTCTATTCCACGATTAATTAACAGTGTGGCTACGAGAGGTGACAATTGCAGTTCATTTTCCAGTTGACTGATTAAATGGTGATCCGTATCGGTCACGACCCAGCGCGATTTTGACTGCAACATAGTATTCACCCCTTAACCACTTTATTATACTAGAGTAACAAAAGTGATTCAATGAAAGAACGAATTTTTTCAATTCCATTCACTTTACACAAGCAGTTTTTCGGGAGAATAATTTTGTGCTCATGTTCAGAAATAAGAAAAAAGGACTCCGTACAAGACGGCAGTCCTTTTTTCGTTCGTAATTAAACTTGCGGTTGATCTGGTGAAAACTGTTTCTTTTCTTTATACGTGATAAGGACTCCCTTCTTCTTCAGTTCTTTACCCATCCATACGGTCCATAATTGTACTGCGATAAAGAGGGAGGAATAAATGCCAACGACTGTACCGATTAATATCGCGATGGAAAATACCGTGATAGCATCGCTACCGATTAACAATAAAAAGACTACAGGGAACAAAGTCGTGATCGCTGTATTGACTGAACGGGTTAATACTTGACGCAAGCTTTTATTCACAACGTTTGCCAGTTCATCCATCGACTTAATTCGCTTTTTCCGTTTGAGATGATCACGGATCCGGTCGAAACTGACGATCGTATCGTTAACGGAATAGCCAACAATCGTCAATACTGCAGCAACGAAGTTCAAATCGACTTCCAGACGGAAAATACTAAAGATCGCAAAAATGAAGAAGACGTCGTGTAAAATTGAAGCAATCATCGCCAATCCCGAGCGAAATTCGTAACGAATGGCAATGTAGAGTAAAATAAATCCGGTCGCGATCGATAACGCATAGATCGCGTTTTTCACAAGTTCTTTACCGACTGTCGGTGACACGACACTGACACTCGGGTCATGGCCGTATTTATCATTAAAATATTGTTTTAACTCGTTGACTTCCTCTTGTGTCAATGTCCCCTTATAGCGGGCTGTTAACCGATTGTTGTCCTCCCCTGACAGAACGAGGTCATCGGTTTCGACATCAAATTTGGCTAAATCGTCCTGAACTTCACTTACGGAAAGTTCGCTGTCGCTCAACACATCAATTCTCGTACCGCTCGTAAAATCGATTGATAAATTAAATCCGAACACGAACATTAACACGAGACCGACAGCGATAAAAATGCCCGAAATGGAGAAATATGTTTTCCGGCGTTTTAAAAAGTCAAAGCGATCAAATTTTGTCGGCAAATCAATCGTATCAATTCCATCGGCAAGGCTGTAAATTTCATCCTTCTTCACACCAAACCAGCCGTATTTATGATTCAGCCAGCCACTTTTTACAAGCAAACCGAGTAAAAAGCGGGATAAATAAACGGATGTAAAGAAACCGACGATGGTGCTGACCATTAACATCGTCGCAAACCCTTTAACCGAGCTTGTCCCGAAAATGAACAGGACAACTGCTGAAATCAAACCGGTTAAATTGGCATCGATAATCGCCGAAAACGACGTTTTATTCCCTTCCCGGAAAGCGGCTTCCATCGGCCGACCGACGCGCAGTTCTTCCCGGACTCTCTCGGCCGTTATCACGTTCGCATCAATCGACATACCGAGCCCTAAAATCAAGGCGGCAATTCCCGGTAAAGTAAGCACCGCATTGAGTCCGGCATAAATAGCCAGGGTTAAATATAAGTAGACGATCAAACATAAACTGGCAATAAAGCCGGGCAAGCGATAGTACAAAATCATAAAAATAAAGACAGCGATTAAACCGAGTAAACCGGCAAAGATTGTCGATACGAGAGCATTTTCTCCGAATTGCGCACCGACAGATGTGGAATATATTTCATCCAGTTTGACCGGCAGGGCGCCGGCATTGAGTAAGTTCGCCAGCGTTTGCGCCTCTTCTGGTGAGGACAGACCCGTAATCGTCACCTGATCGGTGTTCAGCACTTCTTGAACGCGCGGTGCAGAAACGAACTTCGGATCTTCCTTATTTACTTCTTCCAAAAATGAATCTTCGCCTTCAATAAAGTCGAGCCAGATGACGAGGACGGGAATTTCCTGTTGTAAAACATGGCGTGTGACTTCACCAAACTTCTCGCCATCCTTTAATTCCAGGACGACAATCGGTCTTCCTAATTCGTCAAAGGATTGCTGCGCGCCTCCCTGAACGAGATCCGTACCGTCTAATAATTTTTTGTCATTAGCATCGCGGAAGGAGAGTTCGGCTGTTGTTGATAAGATTTCTCTTGCTTGCTCTTGATTTTCAACTCCCGCTAACTGAACACGGATGCGGTTCCCTTCTTCGATATCGATCCGCGGTTCACTCACCCCAAGCACATTGATCCGGCGATCGAGCGCTTCTGCCGTACTGATCATCGTATCTTCCGTAATTTCATCCCCGTCGTGGACAGGTTTCACCTCATACAGCACTTCAAAACCGCCCTGTAAATCGAGACCGAGGCGAATATCGTTTATAATCGGCTTGATTGTTGTCGCCATGATAATGGAAAAGGCAACGATGACAACAAAGAAGGCGATTATGCGATTCCTTTTACCCATATGTATAAATCCTCCTTAAAGAAAAAACCCGAAACAAAGCTGTTATAGGGATTTCATTTTCCATTTTCCTCATTTTAGAAAAATTAAATCTTAATTATTATGGTATACGAAAAAAAGGTTGTCAACGCTGGCCTTTTCATTTTAACAATTTTTTCAATTCCTCAGCCCCTTCTTCCGAAAACCAATCGGCACTTTGCATTTGTTCCATCGTTTGATAATGGAAAACGTCGCTAAGCTTAACCGCGAAAATATCGCGAACGATTTCGTGTATATGTATATCTTCCTTCGGTTTCCGCCACTTTTTTTTCAGCAAATATTCCCAGAGCTGCGCTTCTGACAGTTCCCCGTAATCAAGTAGGCGGAATTCTTCTAGTTTACTTTGTAAAACGACACGAACTTGTTCCCGGTACTTTTCATATGGATGGGCATTGCTCCCCAAGGAAATCCTTCCCTTCATTTTTAGATTAAACCCGTGACATCCATTTCCAACCGGTCATTGCCTAAATTGAAATAGTTGTCATGGTTTGTCCACATTCCAGCATATATATCATTGTATAAAAAAAACGAGTACTTGAGAAGGCGGAGAAGGCAATGTCCAAATTTTTAAAGGGGATTTTGATTTTACTAACCGCTGGATTTGTGACCCGCATCCTCGGTTTTTTCAACCGGATCGTCATCGCCCGTTCAATCGGGGAGGAAGGGGTCGGTCTTTATATGATGGCATACCCAACATTTATCTTAGCGGTGACAATAACCCAGTTCGGTCTCCCCGTTGCTATTTCGAAACGGGTTGCGGAAGCCCTTGCCCTGGGACAGACGCGAAAGGTGAAAAAGATTCTCGTCATCGCTTTGGCGACGACCCTCATCCTTTCATTTATTTTCACCCCAGCTTTATTCATCGGTGCTCCATACCTTGCCGAAACATTTTTTACCGATAAACGGATCATGTATCCCT
Organism: uncultured Bacillaceae bacterium; assembly: GCA_937951955.1. Classification (GTDB taxonomy): domain Bacteria; phylum Bacillota; class Bacilli; order Bacillales; family Caldibacillaceae; genus CALGAD01. The sequence continues at coordinate 26,785 of CALGAD010000016.1, read as the reverse complement.
TGCTGACGATTGCTCCTGTAATTCCGATCATCGCCGTTTCATCCGTCCTGCGCGGTTATTTTCAGGGAACGCAAAACATGCGTCCGTCGGCCGTTTCGCAAATTATCGAGCAGCTCGTCCGTATTTTATTTATCGGGTTTTTGGCCAAGCTCTTCCTTCCTTACGGTGTTGAATTTGCTGCGGCCGCTGTTATGATCGCGACGATCTGCGGCGAACTCGTTTCCCTCATTTATTTATTGACGATGTTCAAGTTGAAAAAAGCATTTCCTTTCCGCAAGAAAATTTGGCAAAGCTTTCAAAATGGGAGTGGGATTTTACGCGAATTGATGTCGATTGCCGTACCTACCCTCGGGAGCCGCATGATCGGTTCCATTTCCTGGTTTTTAGAGCCGATTATCGTCACACAAGCCCTCGCCATTAGTGGACTTGCTTCTATCAATGCGACAAAACAGTACGGATTACTGACGGGCTTTGCCCTGCCCTTATTGTTATTGCCATCTTTCATCACGAATGCTTTAAGCACATCTCTCGTTCCTGCTATAAGTGAAGCTAAATCTTTAAATCATTACTTGCTTGTCGAAAAGAGAATCCAGCAAGCGTTAAAATTTTGTATCGTCACCGGTGCTCTCGCCACAGTCATCCTGTATACATTAAATGAACCGCTCATGATGTTGCTGTACAATTCAACGAATGCAGCAGTATTTATCACGATCATGGCACCCTTCATGGTCTTTTCGTATTTACAGGCTCCCCTGCAAGCCACTTTACAGGCTCTCGATCTGGCGAAAGCGGCTATGATCAACAGCCTGATTGGAACGATCGTAAAACTGATTTTGTTTTTTGTCCTGGCCTCCAACGCCCAATTCGGAATTCACGGTGTCGCTCTAGCAATGATTATCGGTTTTGTTTTAGTTACTTTTCTTCACCTGGCAACGATCATGAAGGCCATTTCCTTCACGATTTACTTGAGAGAGTATTTGAAAATATTCCTTTGCACGATATTAACTGGCTATCTGGGCGAACGAATTTGGTATTCGCTTAAACTGGCCATTCCCCTCTTCGGGAATATCGCCATCACATCCGCCTGTATGGTCCTGATTTTTTCGGTCTTATTATTACTATTTCGGGTAATGAGATTAAAAGATTTACAGCGCTTCATGGCCTTTTTGAAAAAGTAAACAAGTCGTGAGCTATTTTTCTTCTAATTTCAATTTCGGGTGAATATGCTTGTACTAGCGAGAAGGGGGAGAAAAGGAGGAATTCAATGGATACGAGAAATTTATTCAGTTCGGCTTTTTTCGGCCTGGCGATTATTTATGCATTCGTGGCTATCGTCAGTTTGCTATTTTCATTGTTATTAAGATTTACTTCTTTACAAGAAAACGATTTTCAACTAGCGATTACAATTATTTCTTTTATCGTGTTATTTATCGGCGGGTTTATCGCCGGAGGAAAGGGAAAAGAAAAAGGCTGGTTAATCGGTATAATCATGGGACTGCTTTATACGCTGATTAATTTCTCTTTCCAGTATTTAGGCCATGATACCCCGATTACTTTAAATCAGCTCATTTATTATCTTTGTTTTAACTTGACGATCATGATGGGAGCAATTCTTGGTGTCAATATTGCTCAAGGCAATCGCCGGGATTCATAAGGAGAATTATCGAGTCGTTCAAAATAAAAAGGCCGGAGTTCTCCGGCCTTTTCTTACGCATTACTTGTCACCATTTTGATTTTCGTTCGCTTTTTGGACAACTTCACGGACAGCTGTGCGATCGTATGTAAGGCGACTACCATCACCGCAACGGATGACAACGGTCGTTTCATCTAAAGAGTCAATTTTTCCGTGAAGGCCACCGATCGTGATGACTTTATCCCCTTTAGCTAAATTGGCTTGCATTTGCCGCACTTGTTTTTGTTGTTTTTGTTGCGGGCGAATTAATAAGAAATAAAAAATCGCAAACATCACGACTAGCATAATAATACTTTGTATCATCGGATCATTCATCGTTCTTCCTCCTTTCCTCCAGTATCATCAGAAGTTTTTCGCATTCGGTTTATTGAAACCGTATTGTTCGAAAAATTCTTCCCGGAAATCCAGCAAACGATCCTCACGAATCGCCTGGCGGACTTGCTCCATTAATTTTATCAAAAAATACAAATTATGATAAGTACATAATCGAAATCCGAGAATTTCATTAGTATGTATCAAGTGGCGGATATAGGCTCTCGTATAATTTCGACATGTATAGCAATCGCAATTTTCATCAAGCGGTCGGAAATCCCGGGCATATGTGGCGTTTTTGACAACGAGACGCCCCTTGGATGTCATGCATGTTCCGTTTCTGGCAATCCGTGTCGGTAAAACGCAGTCAAACATATCGATGCCCCGAATGACCCCATCGATCAATGAATCCGGGGAGCCAACGCCCATTAAATAACGGGGCTTGTCCGCCGGCAGCAACGGTGTCGTGTATTCGAGAACCTCATTCATCAAATGTTTCGGTTCACCGACGGATAAACCGCCAACGGCATATCCGGCAAAACCCAATGATGTAATTTCCCGGGCACTTTGCTTCCGTAAATCTTCATAAACACCGCCCTGGACGATTCCGAATAAACCTTGATCCTCAGGACGTTTATGGGCCTTCAAGCAGCGCTCCGCCCAGCGAGTAGTCCTTTCCACGGATTGTTTTAAATAATCGTATTCCGCTGGATAGGGCGGGCATTCGTCAAAGGCCATGATAATATCACTTCCGAGGGCGTTTTGTATTTCAATCGATTTTTCTGGAGTTAAAAACAGCCTGTCTCCATTTAAATGATTGCGGAAATGGACTCCTTCTTCTTCAATTTTCCGGAATTTACTCAAACTAAAAACCTGGAAGCCTCCGGAATCCGTCAGAATCGCCTGATCCCAATTCATGAATTTATGGAGACCGCCTGCTTCCTGCACAATGTCTTCCCCCGGACGCAGCCACAAATGATACGTATTGCTCAAAATAACACCGGCACCCATTTCCTTCAATTCTTCCGGCGCCATTGTTTTCACTGTTGCCAGCGTACCGACGGGCATAAACATCGGTGTTTCGTAAGAACCATGGGGCGTATGTAAGATACCGAGCCGTGCTCCCGTATGTTTTTCCGTTTTAATTAATTCATATGATATGGCAGTCAATGCTGCTTCACCTTCCTGTGCTGACTCTCATTTGTCGATTATAATGAATTCTCCTGGATAAAGCAATTTTTAGCGTGGAAAAAATGACTATTTAATAAACATCGCATCGCCGAAACTAAAAAAGCGATAGCGTTCCTGCACTGCCGTTCGATAGGCTTCAAGCACCTTTTCTCTGCCGGCAAAGGCGCTCACTAACATGATTAACGTAGATTTCGGCAAATGGAAATTCGTAATCAATCCATCGATCGCTTTAAATTCATAACCGGGGTAAATAAAAATATCTGTCCAGCCGCTTTCCGCAACAAACGTTCCGTTATGATTCGTTGCGATCGTCTCGAGCGTTCTTGTCGAAGTTGTGCCGACAGGGATGATACGTCCCCCCGCCTTTTTCACGCGGTTTAACAATTCGGCAGTTTCTTCGTCCATATGATAAAATTCCGCATGCATTTCATGCTCTTCTAAATTTTCCACTTTCACAGGTCGAAATGTTCCTAAACCGACATGAAGGGTTATAAATGCGATATGGACCCCTTTTTGCCGGATTTTTTCAAGCAATTCTTCTGTAAAATGGAGACCTGCCGTCGGTGCTGCCGCGGAGCCTTCCTCCCGTGCGTACACCGTTTGATAGCGATCGCGATCGTCTAATTTTTCATGAATATATGGGGGTAAAGGCATTTCCCCGAGTTGATTGAGAATTTCATAAAAAATTCCTTCATAATGAAATTCAAAAATCCGGCCGCCATAGTCAAGGATATCGACGCATTCCGCCTGCAAGCGGCCATCACCAAATTCGACAATCGTGCCTTTCTTGATTCGCTTCGCCGGTTTTACCAATGTTTCCCACCGATCACCGGACAATTGCTTTAATAGCAATACTTCAACATGGGCTCCCGTATCCTTCTTTTCACCAAAGAGTCGGGCGGGCAACACTTTCGTATCATTTAATACGAGACAATCGCCCGGTTGTAAATAGTCGATGATATCTGAGAAAATATGATGTTTGATTGCCCCCGTTTGCCGATCCAGTACCATTAACCGGCTTTTCTCCCGATCCGGAAGCGGCGTCTGGGCAATCAATTCTTCCGGTAACACATAGTCAAAATCGTCTACTTTCATTTAACCACCATCTTTATTTAAATCTACTAATAAAAAATAAAATTAACGTGAGCAGTACGCTCAGTAAAATTGAAGTGGCAAGCGGAAAATAAAAGGTAAAGCTTCCTTTGCGGATAATAATATCCCCGGGAAGTTTACCGAAATTGGTAAATTGCATGAGAAAACCGATTAGTAATAGAATACCACCGATTCCCATCAATATTTTACCTAGTCCTGCCATTTCTTCGGAACCTCCATTTGGAAATGTTCGTAAACGTCCCGCGTTACGATTCTCCCGCGCGGCGTCCGCTGCAAGAAACCGATTTGCAATAAATACGGTTCATACACGTCTTCAATCGTTCCAGCCTCTTCACCGATCGTTGCCGCAAGGGTCTCGAGACCTACCGGACCGCCGTGAAATTTTTCAATGATTCCTAAAAGAAGTTTATGATCAATATCGTCAAGTCCGCGTTTATCTACCCGCATCGCATCGAGAGCTTTTTTCGCCAGATCACGGGTGATTTTGCCGTCTCCCTTGACCTGGGCATAATCCCGAACGCGGCGAAGCAAGCGGTTTGCGATCCGGGGAGTTCCCCGTGACCGGGAGGCGATCTCTCTTGCCGCCTCCTCATCAATTTCCGTATCTAAAATACCAGCCGTTCGTTGCACGATTTCCGTCAGTTCTTCCATCCGGTAGTAATCGAGGCGACTGATGACACCAAAACGATCGCGCAAGGGGGCGGACAAAGATCCGGCCCGGGTTGTTGCCCCTACCAGGGTAAACGGGGGTAAATCGAGACGGATCGAACGGGCACTGGGGCCTTTGCCGATAACAATATCGATGCAAAAATCTTCCATCGCGGGATACAGTACTTCTTCAACTGCTACCGATAAACGATGGATTTCATCGATAAACAAAACATCGCCCGGTTCAATGGCCGTTAAGATTGCCGCTAAATCCCCGGGCCGTTCGATAGCCGGTCCGGAAGTTGTCCGGATTCCCACTCCCATTTCATTGGCGATGATCGTTGCCAGAGTCGTTTTCCCGAGACCGGGAGGACCGTATAATAACACGTGATCGAGCGATTCTTGCCGCATTTTTGCCGCTTCAATAAATATTTTCAACTGTTCCTTGACTCTTTCCTGGCCGATATATTGCTGTAAATAGCGGGGGCGTAAAGATGGTTCCAGCGATAAATCTTCAGGATCGGCCTGTTCGGAAACGATTCTTTCAGCTTCTGTCACATTCATCCCCCTCTATGAAATAAAATGTTGCAATGCTAATTTAATATATTCATCCACCGATAATTTTTCCTTTTGCAAAATCGGTTTGACCCGTTGGATTTCTCTATATGAATAACCTAACGATTCCAGGGCGAGTAGCGCTTCTGCCAATTCACGATTGTCAGTATCAGCTTCTGCACTGGCCGAATCATCAACCGTTAGGGGCTGGAATTCCGCCAGTTTCCCTTTCAAGTCCAAAATCATTTGCCGGGCGGTTTTCTTCCCGACTCCCGGAAACGTCGTTAATAGTTTTTCATTTTCCTGTTCGATGGCCGTGGCAATTTGCTCCGGTGAACCGGAAGCCAGTATTGCCAGAGCACTTTTGGGACCAATACCCGATACATTAATTAATTTTAAGAAAAAGGCTTTTTCTTCTCGTGTTAAAAACCCATATAACGTATGGGCATCTTCCCGGACGTGCAAATACGTAAACACTTTCTGGACATTACCGTCCATTTTAAATTTATACGGATTGGGCGTGATGATTTGATAGCCAATCCCGTTATGATCTAAAACGATGTATTCCGGACAAATATATTCGATCGTGCCGGTAATATATTCATACAATGTTTCTTCTCTCCTCTTTCATGCTGATTACCATTTTATCACAATTTAATGGGAAAACGAACAGGCGGGACAATCTCGTACTAGTAAATTTGATAGGATCATTAGAAATTAGCGGCCATTTTGTTTATGAAAATAGTTTTTTAAAATAAAAAGCACCGGATTCAGCCTGGAATCCGGTGCTTGAATAATCAAAAAATATTTATACTCCTTTATAAGCTTGGCGAATGATATTTTCGAGATCGGAAATTAACGGAAGTTTCGGATTGGCGGTTGTACATTGATCTTCGAAAGCTCTTTCGGCCAATACTTTAATGTTCGCCTCTAATTCTTCTTTCGTTACTCCCTGCTCTTTTAGGCTCATTTTGATATCGAGGGATTTTGCTAAATCGATCACGGCTTTGATAAGACTGTTAACCCCTTCCTCTGTTGTACTTGCCGGAAGCCCGAGGAATCTCGCAATTTCGGCATAGCGCTTATCCGCAATGAAATGCTCGTACTTTGGAAATGTTGCGAATTTCTTCGGTTTTTCCGCATTATAGCGAATGACGTGGGGCATCAAGATTGCATTTACCCGACCATGGGGAATCCCAAAGGCCGCGCCGAGTTTATGGGCGATGCTGTGATTGATGCCGAGAAATGCATTTGTAAAGGCCATACCGGCAATCGTCGATGCATTGTGCATTTTCTCCCGGGCCAGTTCATCCTGACCATTTTGATAGGCTCTTGGTAAATATTCAAAGGTGAGCTGAATCGCTTTTAATGCAAGACCGTCCGTATAATCATTGGCCATATTCGACACATACGCCTCGATTGCGTGGGTCAGCACGTCCATTCCCGTATCCGCTGTAACTGTTTTCGGCACCGACATGACGAAATCGGGATCAACAATGGCCACATCGGGTGTCAGCTCATAGTCTGCCAGCGGGTATTTGATATCTAAATCTTTATCGGTAATGACGGAGAAGGACGTTACTTCCGAGCCGGTACCGGATGTCGTCGGGATACAGACGAGTTTCGCTTTTTTACCGAGTTTCGGGAATTTGTAAACCCGTTTGCGAATATCCATAAACTTCTGTCTTGCCCCATTAAATTCAATTTCTGGATGTTCGTAAAATAGCCACATTCCTTTCGCTGCATCCATGACGGAACCTCCACCGAGGGCAATAATGACATCCGGTTCAAAATCGAACATCATTTCTACACCGTTCATGACCGTTTCCACGGATGGATCCGGTTCGACATCGGTGAAAATTTTACTATGGACATAGTCGCGGCGTTTTCTTAAATAATATAAAACTTTATCGACATATCCGAGCTCGACCATGCTCTCGTCGGTTACGATGAATGCTTTTGAAATATCCGGCATTTTTTCTAAATATTGGGTGGACCCTTTTTCAAAGTAAATTCGGGGCGGTACTTTAAACCACTGCATATTCACGCGGCGTTTTGCCATGATTTTCCTATTAATGAGATGGGTAGTCCCAACGTTTGTGGATACGGAGTTTCCCCCAAAGGTACCGCAACCAAGTGTTAGTGATGGAATATAGGCGTTGTAAATATCGCCAATCGCTCCCTGGGATGAAGGCTGATTGACAATTACCCGGCACGCTTTCACGCGATTGCTATACTTGTAAATCACGTCTTTATTTTCGGAATGAATGACAGCCGAGTGACCTTTTCCGCCGAACTCGATCATCTCTACCGCCCGCTGGATGCCCTCTTCGGCATTTTTCACTTTGTAGCAAGCCAGAACAGGACTTAATTTTTCCCGGGATAACGGTTCTTCTGGACCGACCGTTTGTGTCTCGGCAATCAAGATTTTCGTATCTTCCGGCACTTTAACACCGGCCATCGCGGCGATTTTTGCTGCTGGCTGACCGACAATCGCAGGATTGACGGATCCGGTTTTTTCATTAATGACCGTTCTGGCCACTTTCGCTTTTTCTTCTTTCGTTAAAAAGTAACAGCCGCTATTGGTTAACTCTTGTTTTACCTGTTCATAAATCTCTTCATCGATGATCACCGCCTGTTCAGAAGCGCAGATCATGCCATTGTCAAAGGTTTTGGATAGGATTAAATCATTGACAGCCCTTTTAATATTGGCTGTTTTTTCAATATAGCAAGGAACATTCCCCGGGCCAACGCCTAATGCCGGTTTACCGGACATATAAGCGGATTTAACCATGCCCGATCCGCCTGTTGCTAAAATTAATGAAGTTCCTGGATGCTCCATTAAATATTTCGTCTTTTCTAAAGCAGGTTCTTCGATCCATTGCACACAATATTTCGGGGCACCTGCCTTAACCGCCGCTTCCAATACGATTTTAGCAGCTTCTTTACTCGATTCCTGGGCGGAAGGATGGAAGGCAAAAATTATCGGATTTCGTGTCTTGATCGAAATTAATGATTTAAACAATACCGTTGAAGTCGGATTCGTCACCGGTGTCACACCTGCGATAACCCCTACCGGTTCGGCGACTTCTACGATTCCTTCATGATCGTTTTCCCTGATAATGCCGACCGTTTTATCGTATTTGATACCGTGGTAAATATATTCGGTGGCAAAAATGTTTTTAATGACCTTATCTTCGTATACACCCCGTTTTGTTTCTTCATATGCCATTTTCGCTAAATGCATGTGATTGTTTAACCCGGCAAGAGCCATTTCTTTGACAATGTGATCAATTTGTTCTTGATCATACTGCATGAATTCTTGCAAAGCCTTTTTGCCTCTTTCCACTAGCACATCCACTTCATTTACTTGTGTTTCCTGTTTCTGTTTTTCTTTTACGGCTGTCGTCATTGATATTCCTCCTTTATTTATCTTAAGGTCAACCCTGTCCCGAATAGTTTTGTAATTCACAAAACATGTTTCTTTTTTCAATAAATTTGATGCATAGTATAGAAAAGTAGTATAGATTCATTTGATTGAAAAAACTTTCGGGACATTTATTGACCCTGTTAGCCTTTTTATGACCCTCTACTATCAAAAAAATAAATGTTTTACCAATTCCGTGATTTTTTTCGCTAAATCGAATATATTCTATTTACCTTTATTATAACTTTAAATAACAAGGATTCAATATGTTTGTGAAATATTTCACAATTAGTTCATAATTTCACAACTTCCTCTAATCAATATTCTTTAACAATCCGATATTGCTTGTACGTTTCCAGGACTTGGAGAAAATCTTGTTTATTGCGTACCGGAATGCCTTTAGCTAATTCCTCCTGCATCCGTGTTTCCAGTTTATCAATATCGATTTGAAAAAATGACTGGATAATGTTTTGCTCTTCCGGTTTACCGTGAAAAGTGGACAGCGTCCCGTCTTGACCGAGACCGAAATATCCATTTACCTTTAATAACGGCGATATATCCTGAACATATTTTTTAAAAACGAGTTGCCCTGGTTCTAGCTGCACAATCTCCCAGCCCCGGTCTTGATAATAATCAAGTTGTTCCTTTAATGTTGTCCCGTGGTGCACGACGGTTTCTTCGCTCACTTCACCATCTAAATACACAGACTGTAAAATAATCGTAAACGTCCGCAATTCCTCATCGGCCGAATTGTTTGTCGTGATCGCTTTCGTCACATCGCCACTTCCGAGAAAGATGGCAAAAATTAACATGATGGAGTTAAATAACATAGTGAAATTTTTTCGAGTAATCAATCGGGACACCCCTAATTGAAATCATTCGATTTTTAGGATTATCGCAATATTTATTTTATCCGACTCGTGAAAATTTTAATCGAAACGAAAAACGATTAAAAAAGACGATCACTAAAGGATCGTCATCTCTGTGATTTAGTCTTCCTCATCTTCGAATTCAGAGGGTGCTGGAAAGCCATCAAAGGAGGTCGATTCATTCATTTCATTCGCAGATGGTTCTTCACGAAAACCGGGCATCATTCCTCCAAATGGAAAGGTTCCTTGCGGATTCATAGGGGGGAATCCTCCGCCCATAAAGCCTTGTTGCGGATAATATCCTTGTTGCCAGTTAAATGGTTGGGGTACCTGCTGCTGCATGGTCGGTCCACCACAGCCGCAATCTTTTCCACCAGCAAGTGGTTGCTGACCCATCATCGGTTGAGAAGGCATCATCCCCATCTGTCCCGGTTGTCCGGAAGGTGTATTTACAAATCCACCCATTGGTTGCATCAGCGGTGGCTGTGCTTGCATTCCCCATTGCCCCATGTTCTGGAATCCACCTTCAACCGGATAACCTTGTTCGGGCGAGAATCCTGATTGAACAAAGGAAGATGGATCCATTTGTGGTATCATCCCCTGTAGGCTATATCCCGAAGGATATTGCGGCATCCCGCTTTGCGGTCCGTAAAGGTATGGATTCATTTGCCACATCGATTCCTGGAAACCAGATGTACCGTTTACCCATTGTATAGGATTAAACGGTGGGTTCCCCATCCCGCTCATATTCCGGTATTCCTCATTATACGGTTCTTCATTAGCATCATTTTCTAGCGGTTCGCGATTTTGGTATGGGAAAGGAGAATTGGCGGGTGGTTGTTGCATCCAGGGGTTCATCGCTGGCATGTATCCATAGGTGTTCGGATCCTGGTATCCCATGTATTCAGGCAATCCATGGCCGAAATGGAAAGGCATTACTGGACCGCAGGGTAGCGGTGGACACGGATGGTAGCAGGGCATTGGCATGATGGCAGGCATTTTATAAGGGGGCATTTCTTTTACAGGTTTTTCCTCTTTCATCACATATTCTTTTTTGGATTCCATCTTCGGTAAACTCGGTTGTGGTAATTTCGGTTTAGGCTTTTCCTTCATAATTTTTTCATGCTCCTCTTTTTTCGGTGGTTTTGGCGGTGCAGGCATTTCTTTTTGAACGGGCATCATCGGTGGCTTATATTCGATAAACGGATGTTCAGTTTCAGTCATTTTCTGCTGAGGTTTTTCTTTCACTTGTTTTTCCTTTTTTACCGTACCTCCTGTAGTTGGAATACGAACTTTCATACCGGGCATCAGTTTATCGGGATTGGTTAGCTGGGTATTAAAGGCTTTCAACTCTTCCAGATTGATTCCATAGCGTTCGGCAATCTTTCCGAGCGTATCCCCCTTTTGAACGATATGAATCTTCACTCTATCCCCTCCTGTAAGCATATCGGTATATTGTATGAAACTATGGGCAAATTGCCAATCATTCCCCGTAAAAAATTATGAAACAACTAACAAAAATATGTTCATAAATGAAAAAACCCGTATCGTCACGATAACGGGTTTTTATTCAATCAGCATATCTATTCGATAAATTCAAATTCATAATCTAAAATTCGCACTGTATCTCCATCCCTGGCCCCACGCTTTCTGAGCGCTTCATCAACGCCCAGGCTGCGAAGTTGCCGGGCAAATCTTTGAACAGATTGGTCGTAGTTAAAGTTCGTCATTTTGAACAATCGTTCGATCTTCTCTCCGCTCACAACAAAGGTGCCGTCGGGATCACGGGTGATGGTAAATTCTTCTTTCGGTTCCTCGTATTTATAAACGACACCTTGAGGTTTTTCTTCTTCGGTAAGGATCGGAAATTCAGGAGCTGTCGCCAGTATATCGGCGATCGCAAACAGCAATTCTCGAATCCCCTGGCGCGTATAGGCAGAAATCGGATAAACAGGAATTTCCCCGACCTTTTCTTTAAACTTCGCTAAATTTTCTTCGGCTCCGGGCATATCCATTTTATTCGCCGCAACAATCATCGGTCTTTCTAACAGTCTCAGATTATACTGCTTCAATTCCTCATTAATTTTGACAAAATCATCATACGGATCCCGTCCTTCCACGCCGGCAATATCAACAACGTGGACGATGACCCGGGTCCGTTCAATATGACGTAAAAACTCTAGACCGAGCCCGGCCCCCTGGTGCGCACCTTCAATAAGACCTGGCAAATCGGCCATAACGAAACTGCGGTGATCTTCCGTTTCAACGACCCCTAAATTAGGAACGATCGTCGTGAAATGATAATCGCCAATTTTCGGTTTCGCCGCACTAACGACGGAAAGTAGCGTTGATTTACCGACACTCGGAAAACCGACCAGGCCAACATCGGCAAGGAGTTTCAATTCCAGGGTGACATAGCGTTCCTCGCCGGGTTCACCATTTTCCGCGATTTCTGGGGCGGGGTTTTTCGGTGTGGCAAAGCGGGTGTTCCCGCGTCCTCCCCGACCACCTTTGGCGATAATCGCCCGCTCTCCATGTTTGACTAAATCGGCAATGATTTCCCCGGTGTCATCATCTTTGACAATAGTGCCGGGTGGAACTTTGACAACTAAATCTTTCGCACTTTTTCCGTGCTGATTTTTCCCCCGGCCATGTTCACCGCGCGGGGCTTTAAAGTGGCGCTGGTAGCGAAAATCCATCAACGTGCTTAACCCTTCATCGACTACAAAAACGACATCGCCGCCTTTCCCACCATCGCCACCGGCCGGACCGCCCATCGGTATATATTTTTCCCTGCGGAAGGCAACCATTCCGTTGCCCCCGTCTCCGCCTTTGACATACACTTTCACATGATCAACAAACATGAGCTGCGCCTCCTTTCATGAGCTATTCATCCATTATACTGTTAGCTCGACAAAAAAATATTGATCTTTAAAAAGCTGTTCGGTTATCTCTAGCTTTTCCCGTTTCGCAAAAAATTGCCGCAATGCTTCGTTATGTACCGTATCTCCCTGCCCGGTAATTTGAATAACGGGCTTTTGTTCCATCATTATTTTTACCTTAAGTACCGATACCGTTTCATTGGATGTATCACGCTCTATTAGTTCAAAAAATTGTTCGAACCAAGCGCTGAGAAGCTCGTCCTGTCGGGGAGTAAACTTCCCCTTTCCTTCCACCATATAATCGAGTTCAGCGGTATAGCCCTGCCATTTATACGTTAAAAACAGGGAAGCGAGGCGAGGACAGTTTAAATTCGAAATGCTCGTCTCTTTTTCCGCATCCCGAATCCATTGATCAAGAATTTCTTTCACCTTTTCCGTCCGACCGAGCGCTAAGTACCCTTTTAATAACTGAATTTGGTTTAACGTATCATGGCGAGCATAGCGCAATAATTCGACGACATCCCATTTTTCCATCCCGATTTCCCTCATTTTTCCACGAACTTTGAAAAAAGTATACCATACTCTCCATAATTTCGAAAAAATATTCTATTTTGGGGAAGGTTAAACAGGAGAAATGGGCATAAAAAAACCCTAACCGTAAAGGCTAGAGTTTTTTAAACAATTTATGCTTCTTTTGCTACCGGGTAAACACTCACTTTTTTCCGGTTGCGACCCATCCGCTCGAAGCGAACGATACCGTCGCATTTAGCAAATAGTGTATCGTCACCGCCACGACCTACGTTTTCACCCGGGTAAATTTTTGTTCCCCGTTGACGGTAAAGAATAGAACCGCCTGTTACGAATTGTCCATCGGCACGTTTTGCACCGAGACGTTTGGCAATGGAGTCACGACCGTTCTTTGTGGAACCTACCCCTTTTTTCGTAGCGAAAAATTGAAGATCCATTTTAAACATATCTGTCCACCTCCTGCTTATTTGAAGGTAATTGTAATGTATTTGCTATATTCCCGTTCAATGGATTCCAGTGCGACGAGCATTCCTTTTAACAGGAGCTGCACTTTTTCCATTTGCTCAGTTGGCAGATGTTCCGGAACTTGACAGTGAAGATAACCTCCCTCGCCTCCCTGGACCACATCCAGATTGGCAGCGGTTAGCGCTTCGACAGCATTTAACGCACCGAAGGTTACCGCGGAAACACCTGCACAAACGATATCGGAACCGTATTCAGCAAAATTGGCATGACCGGTAACCGTAAAGGACAGAATGTCCCCGTTTTTATTTTGATCTATCGTCACACGAATCATAAGCCGTCGCCTTATCCTTCAATTTTTTCAATCACTAATTTTGTATAAGGTTGGCGATGGCCTTGTTTTTTGCTGTAGTTCTTTTTCGGTTTATATTTGAAAACAATGATTTTCTTATGTTTTCCGTGTTCAGCAACTTTTGCTGTCACTTTGGCACCTTCTACATAAGGATTGCCAACTTTAACCGTTTCGCCACCGATGAATAAGACTTTGTCAAGGGTGACTGTTTCGCCAACTTCAGCGTTTAATTTTTCAACAGTAATTGTTTGGCCTTCAGCTACTTTAACTTGTTTTCCACCTGTTTCAACAATTGCGTACATCATTGCACCTCCTCTTTTCTCAGACTCGCCATATTCGGTGTTTTGCCAGTTGGCAAAAACTTGAAAACCTGATATGAGCGGTTGTAGCACGGGTGCTACAAACATAACAGTAAGATAGTACCATATAAAAAATAGATTGTCAATGTATCCAGGCCCGTTATGAAAGCAAATTTTTGATTTTCGGTGGCGGTGTCGTGCCTTGAAAAAAGGCTTCAATACATGCCCTCTCACTTATTATACCGATATTTGTCCCTTTATCAACGACCACAACAGAATGGAGAAATCCCCGGTAAAATTTTTGCACAACATCCAGGATCGAATCGTTCTCGTGGACAACAACCCGCCGTTTTCGCATCACCTGCGGCACCTCATCATACCGTTCTAACAAAAAGCGCATAAAAGTGTAATGGCGATTTTTCCATTCCTGCATAAGGGAGTACGCTAAAAAAAACACCATGAGCCAGCCGTTTAAGTGGGTCGGAAAAATAAGGAGGATAGCGATGGTAAACAACATTAAAAACACGGTTGAGGTGTAAATCGCCCGCTCTAATGCAACGCGAAACGGCCACAACGAAGAAAATATGTAATAAAGGAGTTTCCCCCCATCTAACGGCAAAATGGGAAGACAGTTAAAAAACAAGATCATCCAATTAAACTGAACAAAGGTTTCATAAGTGGCGGGGGAAATGAAGGAAAATAAGAAAAGAATCTTGGCTAACGCAATGAGCCAAAAATGCTGGAGCGGTCCGGCTAAAATAACAATCATTTCTTCTTTCAACGGACGCCTCCCGTGCTCATCCGTTTCCACCACACCGCCAAAAGGGAGCAAAAGAACTCGCTTCACATCCCAGGAAAAATAAAGACAGGCAACTAAATGCCCGAGTTCATGGATGAAAACAATCAAAAACAATAATAGAAGATTAAAAAATTGTGCATGAATCACCGCGATTACAACGATGACCCAAAAAAGCGGGTGAATATGAATATTGGAGAGTACCCGAACTTTATTCAAATTTAATCACCTGAACCGGATCGATAAAACGCTCATCTTTCTTTAAAGCAAAATAAAACTCTCCCGTCTCTGCCCCCGTCGACTTCACGATGCCAAGAGCCTGTCCAGCTTCCACTTGATCGTATACTTTCACAAATATTTCTGATAATTCACCGTACCATGATTCACTGCCATCCGCATGCTGCACGATCACCATTTTCCCGTTATCTTCCTTAGTTCCCGCGAAAATCACTGTCCCATCCAGGACGGCGGCAACCTCTTCATTACTCTTCGTTTGCAAAATTATCCCTTCCGAATCGGGACTGAACGTTTCTAAAATTTGCCCATTGGCCGGTACCGCATAGTTTGCATCGTCCGTGGCAATATCATCTTTTGGGCGTTCCGGTAACAAGGCAAGCGGTTTGCCAAACGTTTTTTCATACCATTCTCCGACCGCCGCAAACTGAAATTCTTTTTCCATAATATCCGTTATGGCAGCACGGGCCGGTTCGAGTTTTGGAGATGGATCTTTAAAAAGAATGGCCACGATTAACACAAGTGCCGCCGCACCCAACAATTTCATCGCAAAAACCTCTTTATTCCATAACGGATGAGCGTTGCGCTCCCGATATTCGTCGCTGGAATAATAAGGGAGATCGCCATAATCTAGATCATAAAAACCATCGAATTCACTCTGCTTTCTTGCCAGTCCCATCGCTGCTTTCTGTCTTTTTCGTCGTGCAATCCGTTTTTTGATTTCTTTGCGCCGGTCCCGCATATACACCATTCCTTTTCACCCAATGTCTATTACACTGTATGACTTGTCCGAAATATGTATGACAAAAATGGGAAAAAGCATGGGAAATGGTGGTTACAGGATGCATCTATTAAGTGCACGTACTAATTCGACAAGACAGCTACAACAGTCTTATTTTGCAAATAAAAAACGGCGTCGAACATGACACCGTTTTGAGTATATTTTATGTACAAAACTATACACGAGCACCGAAAAACTTTTTAATTCGACTGAAGAAGCCATTCGGCTCATTGTCGAGTTGTTGCAGCGGGACCGATTCACCGAGAATTCTCCGGGCGATGTTGCGGTAAGCAATTCCTGCACTCGTATTCGGATTTAATACAACCGGTTCCCCGTGATAGGAAGCTTTCAATACCTCATCATCATCGGCTACAATACCGAGTAGTTCTATCGCTAAAATATTCGTGACATCATTAACATCGAGCATATTGCCGTCTTTCACCATATTCGTCCGGATCCGGTTGATAATTAGTCGCGGCGGGTCCATCGGTTCTTTTTCTAAAAGACCGATGATGCGGTCCGCATCCCTTACCGCCGAGTGTTCGGGAGTTGTCACAACAATCGATTGATCCGCTCCAGCAATCGCATTTTGGAACCCTTGTTCAATTCCCGCCGGACAGTCAATCAAAATATAGTCAAAATCCTTTTTCAACTCATTGACGATCGTTTTCATTTGTTCTCCGTTCACGGCTGTTTTATCACTGCTTTGAGCCGCCGGCAGCAACCATAATAAATCATCAAAACGCTTGTCCCGAACAAGGGCTTGTTGAATTTTACAACGCCCTTCGGCAACATCGACAAGATCATATATAATACGATTTTCCAAACCCAGGATAACATCCAAATTCCGCAAACCGATATCGGTATCAACAAGGCAAACCTTTTTACCTTGCATCGCCAACGCCGTTCCTAAATTGGCCGTTGTTGTTGTTTTCCCTACGCCACCTTTTCCAGATGTTATGACTATTGCCTCACCCACGGATTACTCTCCCCCTTCAATGAATCGATTTAATTCAGGCCGTATCCTTCGCAAAACTTGTAATCTATCGATAATTATCTCATTCTCTTGATTGATATATGCACATTCCGTCTCGTTTTGGACAGGTTCTTCATCATCTGGTGCCCGGGAAATTTGATCGGCAATGCGTAACTGTCCCGGTCGCATTTGTGCGCCCACGATAACCGCTTCCCGATTTTCCGGATAACCGGCATGGGCCACACCTTTTAAAACGCCCATGATAAAGATGTTTCCGGATGCGATGACTTTCCCACCCGGATTCACATCGCCGATGAGAAGTAAATCACCTTGCACACGAAAAACTTGACCGGAACGAATGATTTTATTGACAACATGGACTTGTGTTTCTTTGACTAACCGATCCGCCTCATCTTTCGAAATGACATCCGCTTCGATGGATGATATTTGGAGGTTACGTTCTTTAGAAACGACATGTTCGATTTCTTCGATTTGTTGATCAGTCAACAGCCGATTTCCAGTATGTATCCGAACATTTAACAGATGGGTTTCATCTTTAAACTTTTCCGCTATCGCCAGTTTGGCATCCAGTTCTTCCAATACTTCATGGAAAGAACTCGTATCGGATAAAAATAATGATAACCCGTCCTTCGTGCCTTTGATGGTTACTTTTTGTGTCCTGGGCATGCTTGAATTTCACCTCATCAAAATAAAGATTCAACAAAAGGCGGGCTTTTTCCTTTATTTTTTACAAAATAAATCGAAAAGCCGTCTTTTCAAGCGAAATACAAATCTTTACGGTTGTGAAAAACACCACTTAAAACTTCGTGCAAAGGAAGAGATTAATCCGACTGGAACATCCCTTCTTCTTCCTGTTTCTCCATATAAAGCTGGGTAAAATATTTTTTTAAAGGATACGAGAATAAGACAAAAAATACGAAGTTTAAAAGTAAGATGGGGACGAGACGGATTTCCGTGAAAGTCGTCACATCGAGTTTAGTAAATTGCAAAATTTTAAAGAAAAAATAAATTCCAAATTCCAGTCCGGTTATCGCGAATAAACTAATGAAGTTCATGATAAATAAATGGTTATGGATGACCTTCATTAATTTAGCGACGACATAACAGATCGCCGGGTACCAAAATAAATAAATCCCTAAAATTTGGGTAAACACAATATCCATTAATAAACCGAAAATAAAAGCAGTAGCCAAACCTGTTTTTTCATCGTAATAAACCGTTAACATGAGAAGAAAAATAAAGAGAAACCGGGGGACAAAAATCCATTCTTCGAAAAAAAGTGAGGCGGGGAAAACATTCGCAAAAATACTTTCAATACCGAACAATATAATTGAAATAACAACAATCCACCATTTTCTTTTCATGCGCCCCACCTATTCTTCCGTTTCTTCTCCATCAAGATCTTCCTCAGGCTGTGTGGCGTTCCGTTCTACCACGATGACATGTTCCACATTATAAAAATTCGCCGCTGGTTTAACGTAGGCGGTTTGGGTTAATCCGTATTGGTCCGGCTCAATTTTCTCCACCTTACCGATATACAGCCCCTTCGGATAAACCCCACCTTTTCCGGAAGTAATCACATCCTGGCCAACTTCAACCTTTTTATCAGAAGGAATTTGTTTCACCAAGAGTGTCTTCGTTTCTTCATCGTATCCTTCAATCAAGCCATATACATCCTGCTCAGCTTGAATGGCTACGTGGATTCGGTTCGTCCGATCATCAGTTGTTAACAACTGAACATCTGAAGTAATTTTCCCTACACTATGTATTTTACCAATCATTCCATCCGCCGTCACGACCGCCATGTTCTTTTTAATGCCGTGAACTTCCCCTTTATCGATGCGCAGCATTTCGTTCCAGCGATCCGGGCTTTGGGCAATAACCATCGCCTGGCGCGGTGTCATCGAAGCTAAATCTTCTTTCACACCGAGAATGGCTTTTAATTCCTCGTTTTCTTTGACAAGGCGATCATTTTCTACTTTCAATTGTGCGTATTCATCGAGATGGGCTTTCAAAATTTTATTTTCTTCGTATGTATCCATTAAATCTCGTGCATTTTTCACAATGTCTTCAATAAAATGCGCGGGCTTGGCAAAAACAACTTGCACAAAGCCCGCAGTATCTTTAATAAACTGCTCAGGCCAGGTTAGTTCCTCCCGCTCCCGTAACGAAAAGCCAATCAATGCCACGAGGATAATGATACCCACGAGTAAAATGATCAAACGCTTATTTTGAAAAAATTGTGGCATGATTTACACCTCTTTATCTACTAACGCAAATCCTTTGATTTTCCTTTGAACAAATCAATATGGTCTAGGGCTAAACCGGTACCGATCGCCACACAATCTAGTGGATTTTCCGCGATAATAACCGGCATATTCGTTTCTTCACTAATGACCCGGTCTAAATTGTTCAACAATGCACCGCCACCCGTTAAAACGATGCCGCGATCCATAATATCCGCAGCGAGTTCCGGCGGAGTTTTTTCTAACGTGTTTTTCACGGCATCGACAATGGCATTGACCGTATCTTTCAACGCTTCGGTAATTTCTTGCGCACTGATTTCAATCGTTTTCGGCAAACCGGTTAACAGATCGCGTCCACGAATTTCCATATTTTCAATATTTTCAGGTTCCGATGCCGAACCAATTTCAATTTTAATTAATTCCGACGTCCGCTCCCCGATCATTAAATTGTAATTTTTGCGGATGTAGGTAATGATCGCATCGTCCATATCGTCACCGGCTACACGGATCGACTGGCTCGTGACGATACCACCCAGGGAGATGATCGCAACTTCGGTCGTACCACCACCGATATCGACGACCATGCTGCCTGTCGGTTCCCATACCGGTAAGTTGGCACCAATTGCCGCGGCAAAAGGTTCTTCCAGGGTGTAAGCATCCCTTGCCCCTGCTTGCCTTGTGGCATCGATCACTGCCCGTTCTTCGACAGCGGTAATGCCCGACGGGACGCTGATCATCACATAAGGTTTCCGGCCAAAACCGGCACCTTTCACCTTCAATGCTTGATTAATATAGTATTTCATCATCTTGGCTGTCGTATCGAAGTCAGCGATAACACCATCGGCCATCGGACGTAAAGCGACGACATTACCAGGAGTTCTACCAATCATATTTTTCGCATCGTTTCCGACTGCGACAATTTCCTTTGTATCTGTATGAAACGCGACAACAGATGGCTCGCGTAAAACAACACCTTTTCCTTTAATATAAACCAAAGTATTCGCTGTACCTAAATCGATACCTAAATCCTTTGTTCCGAATCCAAACATGTACGTATCTCCCTTTCCTGATACATTCTCTTGCAAGTATAGTCAGTGTAAGCCTCATATTTAGCATATCTAAAACATGGAATTTTATTGACAGGAAACTCGATATTCTTTGTTTTATGTTCACTAGCTATCCAAACCATAAGTAATATTATAACGCAAAGGATGGAAAAAGAATAGAGTCCATCAGCGGGTTTTCATTCTTCTTCTTGAAAGTATAGATTTACAGTTACTTAAATGTAGCCTTTTTCCCGCAAACTTATATATTTTTTTTCGCCGATAATAATATGGTCGAGCACATCAATTCCGATTACTTTCCCGCATTCCACCAGCCGCTTCGTGACCTCAATATCTTCTCTGCTAGGTGTTGGGTCGTAGGGTAGGACAAACCTCCCTCAGAACCGTACGTACGGCTTTCACCGTATACGGCTCGCCGGTTGATGAATCGGAATGCTTCGTAAATTTGGTCCGTTTCTATTTTACCTTCCTGCTATTTCGTGTCAATGAGGAAGTGAAAAAACTTTTTTATGTTTCAGCTTTTTTAATTGCGGCAAGGAGAGAAAGACAGCCCCAGCAATTTCTCCCCGCTTGTTTTCCGTTCGGAGATACAGGGTGCCCTTTTGCTCAATAAATAACCTTTTGTAGACGGCTGTAACCGACATTTTACGTTTTTGTGCAATCGTCTTCAGTAAACTTTTTTTCGCCAAATAATAAAGCGGAGTAATTTCGTGAAAATTGTCAGCTAAACGATAATAATAAGCAAAGGTTCCCAATTCCTTATTATATATAGAAACAATTTCCCGTTCACTTTTATGAATGAATGCACCGCGATGATGCGCTTCAAAGCGGTCAAGGTTACCATACCCTTTTTGACGGGCAAATTGCTTCGCTTTTTCTGGAGGAATTTCGAAACGAATGGCAATTTTGCCCTTTTGTTTCGCCTGCGGGCAGTGCCGGATCGCGTACCCTAAAAATGGAACACGTTTTTCCAAATGTGCGAAATAAAGGGTGCAATGATCCGGATGGATACCCAGGTCATTCATGATATGGCTGGAAACGATATCTTTCACAGTTTTTGCCTGTTTTTTTGAAGTAGCCAGTCCAATAAAAAAATGATCACCGTATCGTACGTATGCCAATTCTTCATTTTCAGTATGGTGGAGGATAGTCGGGATTTCCTCATTTTGTGCAAGGATCGTGTGATTGTTATTGCTGAACTGTTTCTTGTGGAAGTTTTTGTTCAGCTTTCCAACAAACTGATCGAGTTCACGGAGATAAATTTCCTTTAACAGTTGTAATACATTCATTCGAGGATCCGTTTTCCCGGTCCGGATGGAATTGTCGATATTTAAGAGATTGCTTTTCAGTAAGTTGTCGATCAAAAGTAAAAAACGCCGGTCAGAAATTTTCTTTTTTAAAATGGTGAGTAAAATTTGGTAATTGTGCTTATGCAACCAGTCCGTTAAAGTTCCGGAAATGCACCAGGTAGCCTTGCTGAACCGTCTTTTTACTACCGAAAGAGCCACATGCACCCCATGATTGGCATAGCATCTATAACAATTTCTCGAGAAAACCGGTTCATAAATATGTTGCAAAATAATCCGGATTACCTCGACTACAACCCACTCTTGCAATAACGGGCGCATGCTAAATTGCAACGAGCATTTTGTAAAACGGAACGATTGGGCTTTTATCCGTTCGACAAGCTCTTGCAAAAAGTATCTCTCACGAAAATCCGGGGCTTTGCCTGTAAGATTTTCAAAGGCTCTCTCCCATAAAGCTTCTTTGTACATCAGGCGATAACAATCCGATATCTGTTTCCCCTGTTGTGAAGCATTCCGAATAACGGCTAATTGACGAAATGGATCTTGTGCCATCTTCATGACTCCTTTCGCAACAGCCGCATCAACCTGTCCCCCTTCCCGCATGACCGGTACTACGGGGACTCCGTTACCATGTGCATAGCAACATGCACGTAGGTAATCCCTGCATTATGCGTAATAATAGATGCGTGATGGTTAGGTATCCCTTTCGACGGTTTCCCCATTCCCGGGGCTGAAGGACAAACCTTGCCATGGGTAACACTCCGGTGCGGTGTTCCCATTTTGTCCTCACTACCTGTTAGCTATCGTAGGTAGCGGCGCACCCAACGCTCAACCGTCTAGGATTCAAGCAATCCAGCTTTTACCTTACATCACTTGGTCGGGGAAATAGCGAATAGATAGCTTCATCGCCACTTCCCTTTTCGCATCATGCTTTTGTCCCTCTATTGGGTTTCCCCGCAAGGTAAGATGCTGACCATGGAATATGGCAAGGAATTCCAGATTCTGTCCGAATCGCTATTATTACGCACCGTGCAGGCGCACACCGGATGGGTGATTGTGGAGGCAAATAATCGAAGCAGCTGAACGACGGATCGCTTCCCGGAACACTTCCCGCGGATGGACGATGGAGGCATTCAAACTGCCGATAAAAACCGTATGTTTATGGATGACCTGATTTTTCGTATCTAAATATAAACAGACGAAATGTTCCTGATTCAAAAAACGCATTTCATCCATAACATAATTTGCCCCATCTTCGGGCGTCCGGATCACGTAGCGATCATCGAATGTTAAATTCACAATCCGTCTCCCTAACTCAATCGCAGTTAAAATTTGAATCGCCTTTGTCGGTCCAATCCCTTTGATCTTCGTTAGTTCTTCCAGTGTCGCATCCTTCAAGGACCGCAATCCGCCGAATTCGGTAATTAGCCGTTCGGCAAGTTGCAAGACCGACTCATCTTTCGTCCCTGTTCTGAGCAAAATGGCGATTAGTTCGGCATTGGATAAACTTTCCGGGCCATAGCGGATAAACCGTTCCCGGGGTAATTCATCCTTTGGATAATCGCGAATCATCGCCCTTGTACGAATGACAAGCCCTCCCCTTTTTGATCGTTTTTATGCTAGGTTCACGGATGCAAAATGTATTAAAATGGGTATCCCATACGTTTTAATACCCGGTATAACTTTGCAATAGGCAGTCCGACGACATTGAAATAGTCGCCTTCAATTTTTTCGACTAATGTCGCACCGAATCCTTGAATGCCGTAGCTACCTGCTTTGTCAAACGGTTCCCCCGTGTCTATATAATGAATGATTTCTTCATCCGATAATTCCCAGAACGTTACCTTTGTTTCTTCATAAAAACATTCCTGTTTGTCTCCAAAAACAATAGCCGTACCGGTAAATACCGAATGGGTCCTCCCCGAAAGCGTGCGCAACATTTGAAATGCTTCTTCGTGACTGCCAGGTTTTCCGAAAATCTCGTTTTGATAAACGACAACCGTATCTGCACCGATGACAAAAGCATCTTTTTCCTTTTCGGCCACGGCTTTAGCCTTTCTTAAAGCCAGTTCCATGACTGCCTGTTTAGGTAACAAATTGTCTTCCAATTGTTCATCCACATCAGCTGGAATACATTGAAAAGAAGGAGCTATGCGATTTAATAGTTCTTTTCTTCGTGGTGACGCGGAAGCTAAAATCAATCGGGTCAAACCATTCACCTCTTTCTGTATCAGGGGGAGATACGTACCCTTATCCTAACAGAACGATTTTCGACACTCAACGACAAGAAAATGATATTTTTATTACAAGAAATAACTTTTAAGCAGTCATTTCGTAATAAAACGCACTTTTCAAAAGGTTTAAAGTTTAATTTTTGCATATTTTTAAAACATGTCACCAGATTTATAGCGAATAATAATCGGTTGCAAACTGAAGCAAATGCTTCTGCAATTGAAACCAATCGTCTTCCTTCTTTGATTCGATAAAAATCTTCAGAGCCTCATATCCGTTAACGAGGGACGTTTGTAACGCTTCAAGTTGTTCCTTATCTAATTCGCTGGCCGTAATCTGCTCATACGCTTCTTCCAAATCGGTAAGATTAACATCTTGTTTTGTAATAAATACTTGTGTACCGGTTTGTACCAATTTCGAATAAAAAGAATATGCCCTTTCTAAAAACTGTTTCTCGTGCTCTTTCACTTCACTAAAAATCTTTTCCTTTGTAGTGACCGGTTTGGGAAACATTTCTTCATAGCGGGGCTGTTGTTGCAAAGTCTTGGCAGAATCGAGCGAATGGACAACGCCAGCAAACACATGGTACATGCCATCAATTTGAATATAGGATAATGGAAGCTCGCTTTCTCCTAATAACTCTTGAAAACTATTTTCACTTTTATAGACCCCTTGCTGCAAAAAAATAAACTCCACCGGAGGTAAGAGGAGTTGTTCCCGTTCCACCAGCATTTCCCTTTCGATATTACCGCCTTCAACCTGTGCCTCTTCACTTTCCTTCCCATCCCGAATCATCACATTCAATAGAATAATACCGATCAGTGCACCAATCACAACGGCGGAAATAATCGCGATGATCCAGGTCGGTAAAGCCTGATTTTTCACCTTACGTGAAGATCCAGGCTTGTTCCTCGGAAGTCTGAACCGTTTTCTATTTTTAAGCTTATAAAAAGCATTGTTTTTCGGCATATACGTCCGATCACGATTCGAACGGTAATCATTCGTAGCGGACATTTCTTTCCGCGCATGTTGCCAGTCATATATTTTCAATGGCTCCTCGCGTTTTCTCGTCTCGCCATTGATTTTAATCGTAATTTTCCCCTTTTGGTTTGGAAGCTTGTCCACAATCCCTTCCACCCCTTTGTAAGTTTTGTTTTATCCTATCATATTTTGTCCAAAAAAAAACAAGACTTTTGTCGTCTTGTCGCGAAAGCTTTCGTGATTTTTTGGCAAATTTCTACATAAATTAATGTAGCTGCTCACATTGCTTTATCAATACATGTAATCTATTCGATATTTATCTACTCTGAATCAGTTAAAACCAGGATAAATTTGTGAAATATTATCCATTCTTTCGCGAATATTCCTTTTTGTTTCGCTGCATACAATTCCCTTTTCGCGGATGCTGCTAGACTTTTCGCGTTTGAAATATTATCTTTCGCGTATTAATGCGATCGTTTCGCATTTATTCCATAAACTTTCGCGAATTCTGTTCTCAGTTTCGTGAAATTTTTTCATAAAAAGAGCTATTATATTTTGAATAAAAATTGCTCTATATACCAAATCATGATCGTTTCTGTATAAAAATAGCTGATAATTGCACCAATGCTAATAAAGGGGCCGAAGGGAATCGGGGTTTTCCGTCCTAACTTTTTCCGGATGATTTGTAAGATACCAAATGCCGCTCCAATGAATGAGGCTAAAAATAATGTCATTAACGTCGCCTTCGTTCCTAGCACAACGCCAAGAACAAAAAACAGCTTGATATCTCCGCCTCCCATACCACCCCTGGAGACGATTGCCAAAAAAAGGAGAATACCGAATCCTAATCCCGCAGCAAGAAGTGAATCCCACCACGGATTTAAAGGTGCAAAAATTCTAAGCAGGATAAAGGCTATGAGAAAAATTAATAAAATACTATCGGGAATAATCATGTAAACAAGATCAGAAACAGTAAGTATGATTAATAATGACACAAGCAAAAGAGCAATCAGCAATTCTAGTTGAAAACCGAGTTTGACATAAGAAAAAGCAAATAAAAAGCCGGTTACCAATTCTATAACAGGATATATTGGTGAAATTTTTTCCCGACAAGTTCTGCACCGTCCGCGCAAAAACAGCCAGCTCAGCACGGGAATATTTTCAAACCAGGACAACTCCCGCTTGCAATGATCACAGTGGGAGTTCGGGTAAACAATCGATTCATTTTTCGGAACACGTAAACCAACAACATTGAAAAACGAACCGAAAACTAAACCAAAAATAAAGAAAACAAGAATCATGACGAACTCCATCATTCAAACCCTTATCCTTTATACTATATAATAAAATGTCATCTTTGTTACATTCGTACTAATAGGGAAATAGAAATCATTTAAATGCCATTGAACGAATAGAAGAAAATAAGGGTAAAAGATCTAATTTATAGGAAGAATGCATGGGGAAAGATGATAAAAATGAAAGAACATCTTTTACAGTTAAATTAGAAAAACCTCGTTTCACTTTTAACCATCGATACGACAAAAATTATAAGGCAAACATTTCATAAAAAACAATGTTATATTTTGCAAAGAATTCGCAATTGATTCAGACATTACCTGTTTAAAAGAATGTATAATTAATATTTTTGAAGACAGCTTTAGCTCAAATATAAATGCTAAAGCCATCTAATCTTTTAATAATTATCTAGGGAATAAATCCTCATTATCTTATAAATTATTCTTATGTTTCATAATAACTTCTTAAAATAAAAAAGATTTGTTTAATACGAAATATATATGAAATCAATTTAACATCT
>CALGAD010000015.1 GCA_937951955.1 uncultured Bacillaceae bacterium | reverse complement strand
GAAATGAGCTTTAAAAAGTTTTTAAAGGAGCAATTATATGATTCGTTTTGAAAATGTGACGAAACGTTATGAAAATGGAACGTATGCCGTCAAGTCATTGAATTTGGAAATCGAACAGGGGGAGCTTTTTGTTCTGATCGGTCCGAGTGGTTCCGGAAAAACGACCACTTTGAAAATGATTAACCGTCTTATTCCTTTGACCGAAGGCAATATTTATATCGAAGGTCAAAATATCTTGAATTATGACATCAATGAATTGCGCTGGAATATCGGATATGTCTTGCAAGATATTGCCTTATTTCCGCATATGACAGTAGAAGAAAATATTGCTGTTGTGCCAGAATTAAAATCCTGGGATTCTAAGCGCATTTATGACCGGACAACCGAACTTTTAGAGATGGTCGGGTTAGACCCGGTTAAATATCGCAACAGAAAACCGGCTGAGCTATCCGGTGGTGAGCAACAGCGTGTAGGAGTCATCCGGGCGCTGGCTGCCGATCCGAAAATCATTTTGATGGACGAGCCGTTTTCAGCCCTTGATCCGATCAGCCGTGAAAAACTGCAGGACGACATATTGAAATTATTTAATACAATTAATAAAACAATTGTCTTCGTCACCCATGATATGGGTGAAGCAGTGAAAATGGGAACACGGATTTGTGTAATGAGAAATGGAGAGGTCCAGCAAGTCGGTACGCCGGAAGAAATCATAAATAATCCAGCCAATGATTTTGTCCGTAAATTTGTAGGGACACCAAATGGCGTTCAAGATTCCATTATCGATTTGGAAAAATTAGTGGAACCTTTAAGAGAAAATGAAGTGGTTGTTTTAGAACCAGCTTTACCCGTTACCAGCCATTTTAAAACGATCGTTGAAGCACTGGCACAAAGAGACGTCTTACCCGTGAAGCGAGGCGAAAAAGTCATTGGGACTATTAATCGGGCATCCTTTTATCAATTTTTATCCGAACGCCTGAAGGAAAGTGGTGAATCCTGATGGAATTGTTAATTGAAACATTAGTGGAAAGACAGGATCAACTATTTCAAGCACTTTTGGAACATATCGGTATATCACTCATTTCCTTATTAATCGCAATCGTTATTGCAATTCCATTAGGGATTTATTTGACAAGGAATGATAAACTGGCAGGGCCAATAATTGGAATAACCTCTATGCTCCAAACCATTCCATCCCTGGCACTCCTCGGTTTATTAATTCCACTCGTCGGGATTGGCAAAATTCCCGCCATCATCGCTCTTGTCATCTATGCTTTACTGCCGATTATCCAGAATACGTACACGGGTATAAAGGAAGTAAATCCTTCATTAATAGAAGCGGCGACGGCCATGGGGATGAATAGCTGGAAACGTCTCGTTAAAGTAGAATTACCTCTGGCGATTCCGGTAATTATGGCTGGTATTCGTACAGCCATGGTGCTGATTATTGGTACAGCTACGCTGGCCGCATTTATCGGCGGAGGAGGATTAGGCGATTTAATTTTACTCGGGATTGACCGTAGTAATACATCGCTGATTGTCATTGGTGCTGTACCGGCAGCCCTTCTTGCAATTGGTTTTGACTTTTTATTACGGAAGATGGAAAAACTTTCAGCCAAGCGCATCGTGCAGCTCGTTGGCGGATTTCTCATTGCGCTCGGGCTCGTCAGTTTACTAGCCGTTGTCTCCCAGGAAAAAGAAGAAACCATTGTGATCGCAGGAAAACTAGGAGCGGAGCCGGAGATTTTAATCAATATGTACAAGTTACTTATTGAAGAAGAAACGGATTTAACGGTGGAATTGAAACCTGGTTTTGGGAAAACGTCATTTGTCTTCAGCGCTCTGGAAGCGGGCGAAGTCGATATTTATCCGGAATTTTCAGGTACGATTATTTCGGAGTTTTTAAAGGAATCAGCCGTTAGCACGGATCGAAACGAAGTCTATCAACAGGCCAAACAAGGCATTCTGGAACAATATGATCTCGTGTTTTTGGAACCGATGCTCTATAACAATACGTATGCTTTAGCGGTTCCTACTGATTTTGCCAATAAACTTGATTTAGCAACAATATCCGATTTAAAACAGGTGGAAAGTGAAATTCGCGCTGGCTTTACAATGGAATTTAATGACCGGGAAGATGGTTATCGCGGTATTCAAAGTCTGTATGGCCTGGACTTTCCAGAGGTTGTCACAATGGAACCGAAAATTCGCTATCAAGCGATTGAGTCAGGGGAAATTAATTTAGTTGATGCGTATTCGACCGATAGTGAACTCGTTGAATATGATTTAACAGTACTGGAAGATGATTTAAATCTATTTCCGCCTTACCAGGGAGCCCCGTTGTTGAGAAAGGAAACGGTAGAAAAATATCCGGAAATAGTTGAGGCGCTAAATAAATTGGCTGGAAAAATTACCGATGATGAAATGCGGGCCATGAATTATGCTGTAAATGTAGAAGGAAAGTCGGCTCAAGAGGTGGCAGAAACTTTTCTTAAAGAAAATCAAATCTTGGAAAATTAATGAAGTAAGAAAGAGCTTGGCTATTCAAGCTCTTTTTTACTCTTTTATGGTGGAATCGAATTTATTTTATATAGATTAGCCGATTTGAATTTGCTTGTTTAACGATTTAAGTGTACTTAATAAGCTTAAAGCTGTTAAATAACTAGTTTTCGGGTTTGTTGGTAATGAATAATTTTGAAATGTAAATTCGAGATTACCGAATTCACCTGTTGCCTGTATCGTATGGATGTTTTGTTTGATTGCTGGATCTGCTATAATCCGTACTCTAGTTTTTTCTACACCTAATCCGGCCAGAGACAGGGTAATTGCTACATTGGCGTTTTGCGGGAATTGTTGAATAGCCTCTTTTGCCGGCCCGTCAAACAAAACGAATTTGTCTTCGGATTCTACTCCCAAAGCTTTTGCGGGTTTCCTTGTCATCAAAGTTACAGATTCCAGACCGCCCATGATGCTTGCGGCCTGAATAGCATCCAACCCTCCAATAGCTCCGGCCGGTAAATACAGTTTCGTTTGCTTCGCTTTTGTAATTTCTTCAATTTTTTCATAAAAGGAAATATCCGCAAGTGCACCAATACTAACAACGACCATGTCTTTTTTCTGCAAGATTTTTGGTGCATAAGAATACACCGCATCCACCGTTGCGCATTCCACAACGAGATCGATAGGGGAGTTAAGGAAACTAGTAAGATCGTAAAACGGTTCGCATTGATATGTTGCGGCAAGCTTTTTTAGTGATTCACGTGATTTTTCCCTTTCATCGAAAAGTGCAGTTATAGCTAAGTCAGGTAGAATCATTTTGACATTCAATTGGTCCAGCAGGAATTTTCCTAAATTTCCTTTACCAATCAAACCAATTTTCATATTCCATGTTCCTTTCTATTTAACTTCATAAATAATATAACATTTCCGAATAATTTTTGAGAAAATTCAGATTCAATGAATCAATTGATGGATGAGGTAAGATGATTATTATGTTATACAGATCACTAAGTAAACTGATATAATTGAAAAAAAACGAGGATGATTTATGTTATCTGCAGATGAAGAAAACAGAAAAAGAGAACGATTAGAAATTGAATTGGATGAGATTTGGGAAGCGATGAGTTTTATTTTAAGTGTTAAAAAGTGGGTAGAAACATTTTTGATGATCGGCTGGCTGTTTGTCATCCTTTGTGCAATTTTCTTATTTCTAACACCAGGTGAAACGATTGTTCCTTTTTTCATGTTCATATTAATGACGTTAATTTTACAAGGAGTTAATTCGTTTTTAAATGAAAAGTACGCTCGACTTTCTACCGAGTATAGATGGGTTATGAGAGAACTGATGAACCCAAAACGGTAATTTTAAGGAAAAATTTAAGGCCATAACCAATTACTCACTCGTTTTCTTATTTAATCGTGGCCAAGATATGAATAATGATAGAAAAACTCCACCCGCTTCTGGAAAAGAAATAAGGGTGGAGTTTTTTATATTTGTGTAGGTTCGAGCGCAACTCGTTTTGGAAAACATAGGTGTATAAATAAAATGTACAAATTCTATAACTAAAGGAACTTAGTGAGTTTGTTTTCTGAATTTTTGGTAGTAAAACCAGGCAGAATAAATTCCGGGTATCGCAATCCAGGTGAGAATACTAAATTTGATATATGTTTCTGGATTCCCGAACAGGCTACCGATGAGAATAAGAGCGATGATTGGATACGTGATATATCCTAATATTTTGTGAGCGATATTCCATGTTTCTTCATCGCGAATCGTCCAGGGGAGTCTTAACCCCATATACCGGTTAAAAGGAATTTTTGGTGCAGCTGTTCCAATTACTGCAATGACAAGAATGGCAATTGCGGTACCGAACAATCCTGTATTATCATGAGCAAGGATATCAAATTCTGGCGCCCAGCCAATCAAACTGAAGCAAAGAACTATGAAAACGAGGGAAAAGCGATTTAATTTCCGCATCGTTTTTATTTTTTCATGGCTAGCAGGTAGATTGGCAATCTCGGGGGTGTAAATATCAAATAAGAACAAGGCAATTACAGCTACGATACCGATTAAAAGGCTGGATTTAAATGTATTTTCTGCAAACAAACCGATTCCTAGTATCGCAATGGAAATGATCATAAAACAAAAAGGCACAAATTTATATGATGTTTTCAAGGCTTCCCTACTTTCTTGATCGTCGTACCTGTTAAAAATTCCATTACTTAAATTATATGGGAAAAGTTGTAAATTTGTAAACTGACTCTGAACTGTCTTGATTATATAAAAATGATCATAAATTCATTGACCTTTAATTATGAATTTCTTTAAAATGTTAGATTTTTTATTCATTATCTAGAAAGATTAATCGTGTTTTATTTGGTAACAATTTTCGTTGAAATAAATATTTGAAAGTTTACTTTTGGAAATTATTCTACACAAGTGGAATGAAAATGAAGAAATCTAAAATTTCTCAGTTTATCGAGAATCGAATTTTCTACTAAATAATTAGTAATTTCCTACTCTGTACCTTGATAGATTTCCTTAACTACTTCAATAAATTTTTTCAATGCTTTCGATTGATAAGTATTTTTTTTGGTGATAATACCGATTTTCCAGTAAAGATTATCCTTGATTATCGGGATAGAAACTACATTAGCATTATTTATTTTGTAGAAAAGGATTCGTGGTATGATGGTGATTCCAATTTTGGCAGAGACTAATTCTAACATTAAATCCCATTGCGTACTTTCGAAAACAATATTCGGAATGAAGCCTTCTTCCTTACATGCCTGAAGGACTACATTGTGAAGTGCAAAAGTTTTTGCGAACATGATAAAGTTTTCGTTTTTTAACGAATTAAGTGATACTTCTTTTAAATTAGCAATTGGGTGATCGGGATGAACACATAAGACAAATTTATCCTTATAAATTAGTTCGGTATTCAATGTTTTTATTGAAGGAGGATAAACAACTAAACCAATATCCAATGTTCCGTTATCAACGAGTTTTTCAACTATTAATCCACCTTCTTCTTTTATGTTTAATTTTACGTGAGGAAAACGTTCACTAAATCGCTTTGCAATTTTGGGATAAAAGACAGTTCCTATGATTTGAGGTATTCCAATCTTCAACTCCCCGGTTACTGTATTCGATAAATCATTAATTTCATTTTGCATATTTTCCAGT
The DNA here is from genome assembly GCA_937951955.1 of uncultured Bacillaceae bacterium. GTDB lineage: Bacteria > Bacillota > Bacilli > Bacillales > Caldibacillaceae > CALGAD01. The sequence goes on along the minus strand of CALGAD010000015.1, from coordinate 13,653 downwards.
AAGAAAAGTATTTCTTTGCTTCTTTTATAAACGATTTCTCCTGTTTCAGTAAGACTAATATTTTTGTTGGCACGATTAATCAATACACTACTAAATTCTCTTTCTATTTTTTGAACTGTTTTACTGATTGATGGTTGGGCAATATATAATTTTTCTGCAGCTTTCGTAAAGCTTTTTTCTTCACAAACCGTAATAAAAATTTCTAAATCTCTAAATTGTAACTGCAATATTTTCCCCTCCTGATTATTCCAATCAGGAATAATTTTTATGCTTTTTATATATTTTACATCATGATTTTAATTAATTAAAATAAAAAGAAAATTACGGAAAATAAATTGCAACCGTTTACAAAGGAGGGATTTTACGATGAAGAGGAAATTTCATGCAGTACTCATATCTATATTCTTTTTTCTTTATGCTTTAACGTTTTTACCTTATTTTGACATATTGAATGATCTCACATTTATAGGACCTTTTCCACAACCATTGGCATGGGTATTATTTTTAAACCTGATAAATACAGTCATTATATTTATCGTCTACTTCAAATTTTTTAAACCATTTGCCATAAGGGCTGAAAAGAAATTTAAAGAAGAGAGGAGGAAATAGCCAATGAGCCAGGCTACGGTAACAATTATTGTGTTAACGGTATTTTTATTAATACTCTTATTTATTTCAAATAGAGCATCTAAAGCAAATATCGACACACCTGATGATTTTTTTCTGGCCGATCGTGGTTTAGGAACTATCGTTTTAGCAATGACCACTGGTGCCACTTATTTTAGTACATGGACGTTACTTGGTTCTATTGGAAATTATTACCGCGATGGAGTTTGGTTTGTTGCATTTGCTGCTTGGGCAATTGTCCATGCACTGTTTATTTGGTTGTTCGGTTCCCGGATTTGGTATTTAGGAAGAAAATATAATTTTGTAACTCCTGGCGATATGATGGAAAAGTACTATAACAGCCCGTTTTTGAAACTACTTTTTTCCGTAGTGGGGATGGTAGGGCTTATTCCATATATGTTAATTCAAGTAACCGGTGGGGCATTTTCTTTAAATAGTTTAACAAATGGAGCAATTCCATATTGGGTTGGTATTTTTATCATGGGAGTTTTTGTTGGAATTATCGTAACAATGAGTGGTGGACGTGGTGCAGCCTGGTCTGATACATTTATGGGAATATTTTTTGGATCATTGTTATTAATGATAACAGGAATATTTATTACGAAAGCCGGTGGTTATTCCGCCTTTATCAACTTAAAAACAGTTGCACCAGAAGTCCTTACTAATAAAGGCAATTTTTGGGGAATTATAGAAGTAGCATCTGGGCTGGTATTAGGGTTTTGGATTATGCCGCATATGTGGCAAAAATTTTATTCAGCGAAATCTCCTTTAACATTAGCTAAAACATCCATCTTTACACCATTTTGGAATTCATGGTTAATGGCCCTTGGTGCCCTTTTTATTGGAATTTTAGCTAATACTCCTGGATTAGTTCCTGGTTTAACAGAAGAAAATAGTGATACGATCATTCCTCTTTTCTTCTCAAACTGGCATCCGGTTTTTGGTGCTATTGTTGTCGCAGGAGTGATTGCAGCAGGCATTTCCACGATTAATAGTGCCATGTTAACTTCTGCTAGTTTATTAGTTAACGATATTTACATTCGATTCTTTAAACGAGATGTTTCGGAAAGAGAAGCAACAATTATTGGGAAAATAACCGTTTTAATAATGACATTAATTGTAGTTATTGTAGCTTTTTTACCAGCAGCTCAGGGATTCTTGGTTCCGGTGGCAAACCTAGGTTATGGAATTGTTATGCAGTTAGTTCCAGCCGCATTGGGTCCCCTTTATTGGAAGAGGGGAACAGTCAAAGGAGCGATTTCTTCCATAATTGTCGGTGTTACAACTTTAATTACTTTAAATCTATTTGGCTCTCCGTGGGCTTTAGGACCAGGGACAACGGGTTTAATTCTTGGAACACTCACATTTATTGTTGTGAGCTTGCTTACCGCCGATAAAAATCAAGGATTCAAAGAAGAATTCCACAGAGAACTTATTGAAATCTATTATCCGGAAGAGACAGCTACTCAAACGAAGATTGATGTCATAAAAGTTTGATTGGAAGGGATGGAAGTTAAGTGCAAAGAATTAATAATTTTAAAGTAGCGGTAGTTCAAGCAGGTTCGGTGGTAATGAATAAGGAAAAATGTGTAACTAAAGCGATTGATTTGCTAAATGAAGCAGGTAAAAACGGAGCTAAAATTATTGTTTTTCCTGAAGCATTTATTCCTGCATACCCAAGAGCCATGTCATTTGGAACGGTTGTGGGAAGTAGATCAAAACAAGGGAGAAAAGATTTCTTTGAATATTGGAATAATGCGATTACTGTACCCGGACCGGAAACCGAAAGAATTGGTAAAGCGGTAAAAAAAGTTGGGGCCTATGTCATTATGGGGGTTGTTGAAAAAGATAGTGAGAGTAGTCAGGGAACATTGTATTGCACGGCTTTGTTCTTCGGACCAAATGGAGAGTTACTTGGAAAACATAGGAAACTAAAACCAACCGGCTCTGAACGCCTTATATGGGGAGAAGGCGACGGAAGTACCATGCCAGTTTTTGAAACTCCGTATGGAAGAATTGGAGCTCTTATATGCTGGGAAAATTACATGCCATTAGCTAGAGCTGCATTGTACAATAAAGGTGTTCAAATTTATGTTGCACCAACTGCAGATGCTAGAGATACTTGGCTTGCTTCGATGAGGCATATTGCAGCTGAAGGAAGATGCTTTGTCCTCTCATGTAATCAGTATTCAACCAAAGACATGTATCCAGAGCATATTCGATCTCGAGAAGAATTTGAGAAATTACCGAATGAGTTAACAAGGGGAGGAAGCTGTATCGTTGGTCCTTTAGGAGAATACATCGTAGAACCTGTCTTTGGCGAGGAAAAAATACTGTATGCGGAATTGGATTTGACAAAAATTGTCGAGGCACAATTTGATTTTGATGGCGTAGGACATTATTCAAGACCCGATATTTTTCAACTAGTTGTTAATGAAAAAAAGCAGGAGAATGTTATTTGGGTGAGTGAATAATTTTAGAGAAATATTTCCTTAATCTGAATATCAATTGAAGACTTGAAAACTTTAAGTTAATCATTGATTATACATGATTTAGCAATTGCGTCCCTTAAGAAAAACAGATGACATGTTATCTGTTTGCTTAAGGGATCTTTGTTTGTATATGGTCAAAAAATACTATCTTGTCCTTAACATATTGACTCTTTATTCATATACGAAATATTCCGTCTTAGTAATTTATTTAGGAAAATTTTTGGACTCATTTCTTTACAAAAATTTGATATTTTTGTAATATTTGAATAAAACGATGGAGCTAAAGTTCCGGTTTGTGGAGGAGGTAGGAAATGGAAGAGAAAATACGCGCACATTTGCGCAAGAGAAAGCGTCTCCTTATTTTGCTTTTATCTGTATCCTTATTGTTTTATTTCCTACTTCCGCTGTCATTAATTTTCATTCCTGATGTCATGAGTCGGCCGAGTTTTTTTTACAATATGCCCTGGGCCTGGCTCTATGCAATATTACAAATTCCCATGACCTGGGTTTTCGTCGGAATTTATCATGCATTCGCAAAGAAAATGGAACGCACGATGCCGGTAAATAAGGAGGATGCACTGTGAATCCGACTTATTTTTTATTTCTGATATACATAATTGTCTGTACATTGATCATCACATACTGGGCTGCGAAGCGAACGAAAACGACACCGCGCTTTTATGTAGCCGCGGGAAAATTAACGGGTTTTCAAAATGGTATGGCTATTGCCGGGGATTTTATCAGTGCTGCATCCTTTCTCGGTATCATCGGTATGGTGGCGCTCCGCGGCTATGATGGTTTTCTATATTCCATTGGTTTTTTAGTTTCGTATATCGTGGTTCTGTTTTTAATTGCGGAACCGATTCACCGGCTCGGGCAGTATTCTTTAGGTGACGTTATATGCGCTCGCTTTCCTGGTCAACATATGCGATTGTTAATGGCACTCGGTACGTTTATCATATCCATTTTATATATGATCCCTCAACTCGTTGCTTCAGGATTTTTACTCCGGCTTCTTCTGAATCTAGATTATTCCTTATCGGTTTTAATTGTAGGTGTGTTGATGACCATTTACGTAGTCACCGGCGGGATGATCGCCACTTCCTGGGTCCAAATTGTCAAGACGGTTCTTTTAATGTCCGGCACATTTCTTTTGACATTAATTGTATTTTCCCATTTTGATTGGAAGATTGCCAGTTTAATTGACAAAGTAAAAGACGGCTCTCCGTTCGGTATGGAGTTTTTCCGTCCCGGACATTTATTTCAAAATCCGATTGAGTTTTTTTCACTGCAGTTATCTTTGGTTTTAGGGACTGCCGGTCTGCCGCACATTTTAATTCGACTTTATACGGTGCGGAATACGTTTCAAGTTCGCCGTTCACTCATCAGTTCTACCTGGATCATCGGTTCCTTTTACTTTATGACCCTTTTATTAGGATTGGGAACGGTTGCCCTCCTCGGTTATGATAATTTATTTTCCCTCGATCCAACTGGTAATATTGCGGCTCCATTGCTGGCTCATGCAGTCGGTGGTGATTTTCTTCTAGCATTTGTGGCGGCAATTGCTTTTACTACAATTATTGCTGTAGTTGCCGGTCTCGTCATCTCGGCTACGACTGCCTTTTCTCATGATATCGTTCATCATATTTTGAAAAAGGGAAAATCAACCGAAAAGGAACAATTGCATGCAGCCCGTTTGTCGGCGCTGGCCATCGGTATGATTTCCACATTATTTGCTTTGAGTTTGGAAAAGATTAATGTCACGTTCCTCGTATCGATCACGTTTATCGTGGCCGCATCAAGCATCTTCCCTGTTCTGTTGTTAACATTTTATTGGAAGCGTTTTACTGCAGTCGGGGCGATAACCGGAATGGCAACGGGGCTGTTAAGCTCGTTGATATTTGTTATCTTTGGACCGCATGTTATGAATCCACAAGATGGGTGGATACTCCGGGAACCGTTATTTTCTCTGTATAATCCCGGCATCATTACCATTCCGCTAGGTTTTCTAGGAGCGATTGTCGGCTCACTTCTATCAGGAAAGAAAAGACAGTCGATTCGTGAATTTGAAAGATTTTTCGTTCGTGCGCATATAGGGATGGACACAAGGAGAGAAGTGGAATGGAGACGTTAACGATGACGCTCTTTGAACGTTTAAGTATGCTTCTGATTATCGCTTTTGTGATGACGAGGACCCCGGGTTTTAAATCGCTTTTGTATCGTAAATACAGCATGAAAATGTCCGTTGTCCATGCCTGCGTCTTTGGCCTTTTTGGAATAGGCGCAACAATTATGGGGATTCGCATCGAGCAGGACGGAACGATTGAACATGGTCTCATCTTATTGCCTGTTGATAATACGCAATTTATCGTGAGCCTGAGTCTCGTCGCTATTGTCATCGCCGGACTTTTAGGGGGGCCGGTTCTGGGATTTTTTGCAGGACTTATATCCGGAATTCATTTAATATTCCTCGGAGGTCTCGGTGCACTGGCAAATGGGATTGTGAATCCGATTACCGGCTTACTGGCCGGACTTACGGCCCGATTTTTTTCCAACGAGCGGGTGATCTCACCATTAAAAGCTCTATTTATCGGCGTATTTCCACCGATTTTACATATGCAATTGATACTGATCCTGTATACGGAACGGGCAGTCTCTATGGTGAATATGATTGGCTTGCCACTCGTATTATCCAATAGTACTGCCATTGCTATTTTTACCGCGATGATTGGAGTCGTTTTGCGGGAACAGGAAAATGAAGCAGCGCTCGCTTCGAAGCAGGCGTTTACAATTGCTAAAGAGGCACTCCCTTTTTTAAAAAAAGATTCTCCGGTTGACGTCGCCCGGGGACTGGCCAATTTATTGTACAGTCGTTTGAAGCCGGCTGCGGTTTCAGTCGCCAATGATCAGGAAGTGCTGGCTTATAAAGGTGTTGGGGAAGACCACCACCTTGTCGGTGATTTAATTAAAGCACCGCTTGCCCTTCAGGCAGTCAAGGAAAAAAAGATGCAAGTAGCTTATATGCAAGCGGATATCGATTGCCCGCATGAAGCGTGTCCACTGGAGGCCGCTATATTTATCCCGATTGAAGAAGACGAACAAGTGAAATTCCTCATTACTTTATATTTCCGAAAACAGGAACATATCTCGCCGGTGGAATTGATGATGGCCCAGGGTCTCGGACAATTTATGTCTGATCAATTGAATATGATTGCTGCAGAAAGATTAAAGGTACATATTCGCGATACGAAACTTCGCAATTTGCAAGCACAAATTAACCCCCATTTTCTTTTTAATACGCTGCAGTTAATCGCCGGTCTCATCCGGGAAAATCCGGAAAATGCCCGGCGAACTACCTTACAGCTTGCTAGCTACATGCGGTTTAATTTGCGCCTCGTGTCTAAATCCCTCGTTGAACTCGAAAAAGAAGTAGAACATGCGGAAGCTTATACTTCTATTATTCAAGAACGTTTCAAGGGTCGATTAGAAATTGCCTTTAATCGTCCCGATGATCTTGCCAATATTTACATTCCACCGGCAACGATTCAGCCGTTAATTGAAAACGCCGTTCAGCACGGATTAAAAAATGTTACGGACGATGCGAAAGTAGAAGTGTTGATAGAAAAAAAGAAGGGGAGAGTGCACTGTTACGTACGGGATAACGGTCACGGTTTTCCTGAAGAGATTTTACCAGTCGTGGGTAAACAACCGATTATCGAAAGTGTCAAAGGTGGAACGGGGATATATAATGTGAATCAGCGTTTAATCCAGTTACTAGGTGAATCCAGTCAACTCCATATTCGAAATTTAGCGGAGGGTGGAAGTGAAGTGCACTTTTCCATTCCGATTACTCAAGATATTCGTGAAAGGAGGATGAGTGGCTGATGATTCGAGCGATGATTGCTGAAGATGAATTGATGGCGCGGAAGGAATTATTATATTTACTAAAAGATGAAAAAGATGTAATCGTCACCCCCCACGCCGAAACAGGTGAGCAGACGATTGAATTATATTTTGAACACCGGCCGGATGTGATTTTTCTCGATGTGGAAATGCCGGGATTATCGGGAATTGAAGCATCACGTTATATCATGCAACAAGCCAGGGATCAGGTTCCTTTATTTGTATTTACTACGGCGTATGATGAATATGCCATTGATGCGTTTGATGTAGAGGCAGTGGATTATTTATTGAAGCCATATGAAGAAAAACGATTTCGGCGGACGATGGAGCGGATTCGCAAAAGTTTAGAGAACAAAAAGAAAGAAAGGGAAATACAGAAGGAACCGATTTCCAAACTTTTTGTCGATGATGGTGAGCGGATTGTCGTCCTTTCACCAGAATCGATCTATTATGCTGTTCCCCATAAAAATAAACGATATACAGAAATCCATACAGAAGACAAGGTCATTATGAGTAAAATGACGCTAAAAGAGCTGGAAGATAAGTTGGCAGGCCATGAATTCTTTCGTCCCCATCGAAGTTATCTAGTGAATTTAAATCATATTTTAGAAATAACGCCATGGTTTAACGGTACGAGCAATCTGACATTAAATGATAAAGCACGAACAAAAATACCTGTGAGTCGTTCGGCAAGTAAGAAAATCAATGAACTATTTAAAAGCTAAGGTGTTTTTTCAAGTTGTAAATTAGCAATAAACAATTTGATTTGTTACTCGGTATATTTGTATCAACTGTCTATTGATGGATTTTTTGTTCTTCGATTAAGAAGGAATCGTTGCTGGATTTTCGCTTTTTGCAAGGGTACGGTTGTGCGGTTATCGCACATATAATCACATTATTTAATTGAGTTTTATATCAGGTGATTCCAATTTGAACTTTATTATCACGAATAAAAGCAGGGAAATATGACTTTATGTCGAAGGTACAATTTATGCCTTTGGAAAACTAGACCCCCTTATCATGATCCACTATTCAAAGAATTGGAATTGGCGTTTATTAGCGGGGGATGTGAATAAAGGAGGTGAGGAGAGAAGCCGTCCCTGAAAATGAACCACCATTCACCAACTGAATAATGCCATTCATCCTTCAATATCGACAAATTATGCACTTTCTATTTACTGAATATTGCAAATATATATAATGATTTACAACCTATTTGAAAGGAGGATGGCTGGTGGTTCAAAAAGACATTTTGCAGGAAGAAATGAAAGCGGTTGATTACGTCCAGGTGTACGAAAGTCCCCAGTTTAAAGAGTTTTTAAAAAGAAAGCGGAAATTTATCATCCCGATGACTGTATTCTTCTTGATATTTTACTTCACCTTACCAATTTTAACCTCCTACTCAACAATATTAAACACACCAGCGATTGGCGATATTTCCTGGACGTGGATTTTTGCGATTGCTCAATTTGTCATGGTCTGGACATTAAGTTCGATTTATGTGAGAAAAGCAAACACCTTTGATGATGAGGCAGAACAGATTATCCGCGATCAATTAAAATAATGGGGACGAGGGGGACGGTGCATGGATCTAATTGTAATCGCTTTATTTTTAGCGATCGTTATCTTGACACTTTTTGTTACCTACATTGCAGCGAAGCAAACGAAATCGACTGGTGATTTTTATACAGCAGGTGGAGGATTGACAGGATTCCAAAACGGTCTGGCGATTGCTGGAGATTACCTATCAGCGGCATCGTTTTTAGGGATTGCCGGAATGATTGCGTTAAAAGGATTCGACGGATTTTTTTACAGTATCGGCTTCTTGATTGCCTATTTAGTCGTCCTGTTTTTAGTTGCAGAACCGTTACGTAATCTGGGTAAATACACGCTAGCGGATATGATCAATGCCCGTTTTGATGCGAGAAAAGTGCGCGGGGTTGCGGCATTAAGTACGCTTACGATCGTGCTCTTTTATATGATCGCCCAGCTCGTTGGTGCCGGAGCTTTAATCCAGCTGTTGTTTGACATACCTTACACGGTTGCGGTGCTGATCGTTGGCTGTATGATGACGATTTACGTATTGTTTGGCGGGATGATTGCCACTAGCTGGGTTCAGATTATTAAAGCCGTTTTGTTAATGGCTGGAATGGTGATCGTCTCATTTATGGTGCTTCTGAAATTCAATTTTAATATCGGTGCGATCTTTACAGAAGTAAAGACGGCAACAAGCTATGGGGCTGATTACCTGAATCCAGGTATTCATTACACCGAACCTTTAGGAACGCTATCGCTGATGCTTGCTTTAGTGCTCGGTACATCTGGTCTGCCGCACATTTTGATGCGCTTTTTCACCGTGAAAGATGCTAGAACAGCGAGAAGTTCAGTAATTACCGCTACCTGGACAATCGGAATTTTTTACATTTTAACATTGTTCCTCGGATTTGGCGCGGCTATCTTTGTCGGAGAAGCAACCATTTTAGAAGCGAATCCGGGCGGCAACATGGCAGCACCACTTTTGGCCGAAGCAATTGGTGGAAATATATTGTTTGCCTTTATTAGTGCAGTAGCCTTCGCAACGATATTGGCGGTTGTGGCCGGTCTCGTTTTATCGGGTGCTTCCGCTCTTGCCCATGATCTGTACGGGCAGATTATTAAAAAAGGACGGATTAGTGATAAACAACAAATGAGGGCTGCTCGCATTGCAGCATTAGGCGTATCCGTCGTTTCAATTCTTATTTCGTTATATGCCCAGTACTTGAATGTTGCTTTCCTTGTATCGCTGGCATTCTGTGTTGCAGCCAGTGCCAATTTACCGGTCATTTTGTATACCGTCTACTGGAAACGCTTTAATACGACCGGTGCGGTGACCGCATCCCTTTGCGGATTGATTTCGGCATTGGTTCTCGTATCCATCAGCCCGAGTGTTTTCTCACCGGTAGAAGGCGCGGCCTTATTTGTCGGGGAACCGATATTTCCACTGGATAACCCAGCGTTAGTCAGTGTTCCGCTCGGTTTTATTGGTGGTTATCTCGGAACCATTTTATCAAAAGAAAAAGATTATGCACGATTTGCTGAAGTATCGGTACGTGCACATACCGGTTTTAAAGTGCACAACAAATAATATTTGGCAAACAATATACGAATGAATTTTCATTATCAAACTTCAATATAAATAGATGCATAAGTAACAATCGCGAAAACTTTGTTCATAGGGGGATGAGGAGAATGGTTTTGGACAAAGAAAAAGTTCAAGTACAGGAACAGCTGAAAAAATATCCCCAGGAGCCTCATGGGGGAAAGCTAATAAACAAAGTTTTGACAGGGAAAGAAAAAGAAGAAGCTTTTGAAAAAGCGAAGCAGTTACCGACAATCATGATCGATTTGGAAGCAGTTATCACTATCGAGATGATTGCAACCGGTGTTTTATCACCAATTGAAGGGTTTATGAATGAAGAAGATTATCTGTCGGTGTTAAAAGAAGGACGTCTGGCCGATGGTACGGTCTGGCCGGTACCGATTAGTTTTGCACCGATTGGTGATCGAAATAAACAAGTGATTCAAACCTTGTCAGTTGGTGATGAAGTCGCTCTCGTGGATGAGACGAAAGAACCGGTTGCCATATTAAAAATAGAAGATATTTTTGACTACGACCGCGAATTCCGGGCAAAACATTTGTTTGGAACGAACGACCGCAACCATCCGGGGGTAGATGCGATTTATCGTCGGATGGGTGATACTGCATTAGCCGGATCGATCCAGCTGTTACGGCGTGTCCATTGGGGTCCGTTTGAAGAATTGCGATTGGAACCAAAGGATACATGGCGGATCTTTTACGAGGAGAAAAAATTCAAAACGGTCGCCGGTTTCATTACGGGAGCAAACCCGTTACACCGCGGTCATGAATATATTCACCGCAATGCCCTGGAGGAAATGGATGGCCTTCTCGTACAGCCGCTTGTTGAGATGGCTAAGCGTGAGTATACGCGTCATGAGTTCCGGATGTTATCGTATCGAGCTGTGCTAGATACGTATTATCCGAAAGACCGGACAATTCTTGCTCCTTTACGGGTAACGTATATTTTCGCGGGTCCGCGCGAGGCTGTGTTGCATGCGCTGATCATGAAAAACTTTGGCTGTACCCATGCCCTCATCGGTCGTGATCATGCGGGTGTTGGTGATTACTATGATAAATATGCGAGCCACTCAATTTTTGATGAGTTTACGAGTGAGGAATTAGGCATTGATGTCCGCTTGTTTTACGAAGTGTTTTACTGCACACGCTGCAGCTCGCTGGCTACCCAGCAGACATGCCCGCACGATGAACGTTATCGCATTCAAATTTCCGGAACCGGTATCCGGGAGTTATTGCGGTATGGAGTATTGCCGCCGAAAGAAATAGTAAGACCGGAGTCCGCCCGGATCGCCATGCAAGGAGTACAGCCGAAAGGTGTCGATGAAAACGGTCAGGCGATCAACCCGGTCGGCAAAACGATTAAATCCATTTTCCCATATTATTTAAAGAACAAGGGGATTGGTGGACCGAAGCGGGAGAAGCCGCTTGCCGTTGAAGAGCTGACTATCGAAGATTTAGAACTGGCAGTTAAAGATGCACGGGAAAATGCCGATCGTCTATATCGAGAAATATTTGAAGAGTTTAGTTATGTAACGGACAGCTTGCGGACCATACAGCCGGAGTGGCGTGCGGAAGCCCGTGAAGCGATTTATCGTCAGCAAAAAATGGTTATCGAAAACTTGAAGGAAAAAGTAGAACAGGCACCGGAAAAGGCATCCGACGAATTTTTATATCAAGATAAGAAAGAAGCCCAGCGCGAGCTTGAGGTGGCAGAAAAGATTCTGGAAGATATCCCATCACCTTTAAGAAAAGAAGATATTGCCTACCGGACCTGGAATCCATTGCCGTATAACCGTTATCGCGGTGCTGATGAAGAATAAAAAGCGGAAACCGGATCCACAATTGAAGCGGGATCCGGTTTTATTTAGGGACGATATAAAAGAAACATGGAATTTTAATTGGTATAAAAACTCGTACTGTTTTGGTCATTTTAAAGAGTGGTAATGTGATAATTACGGAAAAAGGTCAACCAGAATCAGGTTGACTTTTCACTAATTATGATAATGATCATTAGTTTTATACAAGTGGCTCATCTTTACGATATTCTTCATCAATAATCAGGATTGGCTTAATCGTTTTTCCGCTGTTGGAGTCTGCGGCGGCTTGATTAATATCTTTAAATTTATAAAACTTAACTAATTTGTCGAAGGGAAATTTTCCTTCCTTATGATTTTGGATGAGTTGCGGGATGGCTAGTTGTGGAATGGCATCTCCCATTAATACACCTATAATTTTTCTGTTTTTCGGAACGAGATCAATAGATGTATTGATTTCAAGCGTATTTGGTGTAACCGCAATCGGAGCGCAAACGCCATTCGTTCCGAGGACATCGATGGCGGATTTCATCACAACAGAAACTCCTGTTGTATCCACCGAGTAGTTGACGCCTTGTCCATTGGTAATTTCATGAATTCGCTCCAATAAGTTTTCTTTTTGACTATTGATGACATGGGTTGCGCCAAGTTCTTTGGCCACTTCTAAGCGGGAGTCATGGATGTCAACAGCGATGATGGTGGAACAGCCTTCAATTTTTGCGGCCATTAAAGCACTCAATCCGACAGCACCTGTACCGAAAACGGCAATCGATGAGGAAGTTTTCGGTTTTAAGCCATTAACAACGGTTCCAAAACCGGTTAAGAAGCCGCAACTTAACGGCGCGACTAAACGCAAGTCGACATCTTTATCGACTTTGATGAGGTTGTTTACTTTTGTAATTGTATAAGTGGAAAAGGAGCTTTGGTGATACAGATTGGCTACCGGTGTACCGTCTTCTTTATAAAAAGTATAGGATCCATCTGGACGCTGGCCGGTCATATTTAAATCAACAAAATGATCACAGGAGGACGGGTGACCGGTACGGCAGCTCGGACAAGTACCACAATAGTTATAACCCATGATGACGTGATCGCCTACTTCAAAGCCTTGTACTGCACTGCCTACTTTTTCGATAATACCTGCTCCTTCATGGCCTAACACAGCCGGTAATGGAAAGGGGGCTCTTCCTTTTCGAGTACTCTCATCGGATTGACAAACTCCGGATGCCACAACGCGGACAAGTACCTCATCGTGTTGTAATTCCCCGAGTGTCAGTTCTTCAAATTGATAGTCTTCGTTTACCTTGTTGACGACAGCAGCTAACGTTTTCATGAAATCCCTCCATTTATTTGTTGATCGTTTTATAAAAAAATTAATAAACATCTGGAAATAGCAAGATCCATCGAAATTGAATTGGACGGAAAAACATCTGTTTGTTTATGGCAATTTATCCAAAGGTTGATAACGCTTACAAAAAATAAAAAATATACAAGAGAGAAGGACTGATACAAAGCATTTGTTATATTACTAAAACTTTTCTTTTATTCTATCATAATATTCTATTTATTGCTATTTTTTTACATCAACATAAGTTCTATTGACTTTTATTTTAATACTTCAAAAGTTTTTTGAGATAAAGGGAGCGCCTTTATATTTCAAAGGATTCCCCGCGATAACGGC
>CALGAD010000014.1 GCA_937951955.1 uncultured Bacillaceae bacterium | reverse complement strand
AGCCCGGATCCTGTCCCTGTACACCCGTAATATATTCTGACCAGGGACCGTATTCCGATGGATAAAAGGCATCGGCTGTCGGCTTAATTTGTACAACGACCGCGTTCATCCCCATTTCGACGACATCATCTAATAGATTAATAAACTCTTGTTTCTGCTGTTCTACCGGGAGTCCCGGGCGTGACGGCCAGTCAATATTTTGGACTGTAGCGATCCAGACCGCCCGTAGCTCGCGTTTCATATAGTCACTTCCCCCTTCTGCCGCAAATACTCGTGGTAGCTGGAAAAGACCACTTGCAAATACAAGAACCCCTGCAATTACAACGATTAACCCCTTCCAAAATTTCATTTCCATCCTCCTTGTCCATTACTACATTTTTTTCCACAAATCCTATTACATTTCCTCGTGCAAATGTTCAGATAAGGGGATTTTCATAGTTTCATAGTAATGTTAGAAAGCGATACTCACGAATATGAGAATTCCAAACACCTCCTTTCGGTAACTGAAAAGGAATCGTCTCGTGGCAAATTCTCCTGGTGGAAAAGATTTGAGTGGATACTTGCTGCTGAAAACTCAGAAGATTTTTGAGGAGTCTTGCTTGTGTGGAGATCTGGATGTGTACCAGTTTGCGGTGTTCATCATATATAAGGGAAATCCCCTAATCAGTGTGGTTTTTTACCGCTAAAAGAATGGCCGCGATCCTAAATTCGGAGAAAACCAACACTGGTTAGAGGCGATTCATTAACGTCTAAAAAACTGGGGTAAATAATCTTTGTGCGCTTCTAGCATCTCATCGAGAATCTTCTTTGCATCAATATCATTGGTAATCAATGGATTGATACATAAAGCGAGTAAAGCTTTTTCATAAGAACCGGTGACCGCCGCTTCAATAGCGAGTTTTGTAAACGAATAAATCTGCTGAATTAAACCGTTAATCGCCACCGGTAAGCTACCAACCGTCAAAGGAATGGGTCCCTGTTTTGTCACGACACAGTTCACTTCAACGACCGCATCATCGGGTAAATCGGTAATTGCGCCATTATTACGGACATTTAACGTCTGGATGTCTCCCTTGTCGTTATAAATTGATGAAATCAAATTACAGGCGACATCACTGTAATAGGCACCGCCGCGTTTTTCCAGCTGGGGCGGTTTGATCGCAAGGTTCTCATCCCGGTAAAGGTCAAATAAGTCCTTTTCCAGTTCTTTAACGACTTCCGCACGGATGGTCCCTCGTTTAAATTCTTCTAATTGCTTTTGTAAAATTTCTTTCGTTTTATAGAAGTACCGGTGGTATGGACTCGGAATGAACCCTAAAGCTTTAATAAACGCCGGTTCCCACGGAATCGGGGCAATATTTTTCATTGAAAATTGCTGTTCCGGGTCACTGATCAGTTCCAGTGCTTCATCCAGGCACGATTCCCCGTTCACAACAATATCCAATCCATAAGACATATGGTTTAAACCGGCAAATTTTATCAATACTTGCTCTGGCGGAACGTTCATAAGCCTGGCGAAAATCATCTTCATATGGACCGGAACATTGCAAACACCGATTACTTTTTTATGTTTGCTGTAATTAATTAATGCTTCCGTGACAATCCCTGCCGGGTTTGTAAAATTAATTAACCAGGCGTTCGGGCACAGTTCCTGGATTTCCTCAGCAATCTCCATTAAGACCGGAATCGTGCGCAACGCTTTAAATAATCCACCCGCACCGTTTGTTTCCTGGCCAACCATTCCATATTGTAAGGGAATGCGTTCATCTTTTATCCTCGCATCGAGCAAGCCGACACGTAATTGGGTTGTAACAAAATCCGCATCCTTCAAGGCTTCCCGGCGGTCAAGGGAGAGATGAACATCCATCGGAATATTGGCTTTCTTAACCATCCGTTTCGCTAAATTACCAACAATTTCTAGTTTCTCTTTTCCTGCTTCAATATCGACGAGCCAAAGTTCCCGAACCGGTAATTCATCGTACCGTTTAATAAGCCCTTCCACAAACTCTGGCGTGTAGCTTGACCCACCCCCGATTGTGACAATTTTTATCCCTTTTTCAGCCAATCACATCTCCTCCAAATACGAAAGTCATGAGAGCACTTGCTGCAAAGCCAACAATAACGGATATGAAAATCCGCTTTTTAAAATAAGGCCGATCTTCTGGTTTCGCATCGATTTTTGTCAAAATCAGTGCCAATCCTGTAGAGGCGGAAATTCCTGCGGATAAAAAATAACTGACCGTCTTCGAAAAGCCTAATAGACTAATAGGCTTCGTGAGTAACAGCATGCCGGAAAATAAAATCGCACAAAAAATTAAAGCGCT
This sequence comes from uncultured Bacillaceae bacterium, assembly GCA_937951955.1. Taxonomy (GTDB): domain Bacteria; phylum Bacillota; class Bacilli; order Bacillales; family Caldibacillaceae; genus CALGAD01. Next base: position 9,053 of record CALGAD010000014.1, on the reverse strand, counting down.
TTTGAAACTAAATTTCGGTATCAGTCTACTTTCGTTCATCGTACCCCTACCCCCTGAAAAGAAGAGGGGGATTTCTGTTTTTCATCCCCCTCCAGGAATCGATGTTACTCTTCTTCTTGCTGCTCCAGGGCAAGCATTTTCTTATCGTATATTCTAAAGAACGGCGTATAAATGAGCGTTGATATGATTACATTAACGATGACCAATACAACCGCCCGCCAATCGCCACCAGTTGCAAGATATGCACCGATCGGGGCTGGCAAGGTCCATGGCGCCTTGATATAAGTTGGTGTAACGAGCCCGATTGAAGTCGCGGTATAGGCAATAGTCGCTAATACTAAAGGAGTAATAACAAACGGAATGATGAAAATCGGGTTTAAAACAATCGGCAAACCGAAGATGACCGGTTCATTGATGTTAAAAATACCCGGAACAACGACAGCCTTACTTAAATTTTTCATCGATTTTGATCTCGCAAAAATCAACATTGCAATCACGAGTCCGATGGTTGTACCCGAACCACCGATCCAGATAAACCATTGATAAAGAGGCTCCGGAGCAACGTGTGGCAATGTTTCCGCACCTGAAGCAACGGCCTCGGCGTTAGCGGTTAAGTACATTTCCCACAATGGCCGTGCCACGGAACCGACAACAGAAACACCGTGGATACCGAATGACCAGAAAAAGGTAATTAAGAATACCGGTACCAGGACTCCGAAGAGGCTATCCCCTGCCGTTACAAGAGGTGCCGTCATCTTCGTTACTAATTCATGCAAATTGATATTCAGCACAACAGTTATAAGCGTCATGAGAAGAATAACGATCGCAACCGGAATTAAAGCTTCAAATGACCTGCCGACAGAAGCCGGTACTTGTGGCGGCAATTTAATCGTGATATTTTTTTGCTTACATATTCGGAATATCTCGACTGATATAATGGAAACAATAATCGTGACAAATAGTCCCTGTCCGCCTAAATACTGCATCGGCATCACAAAACCGAGTTCTTCGACAACTGATGGTGTAATCGTTAACAATAATGCGGCAACCGCGATCTGTCCACCGGATAACGGATCGACTTTATACGAGTTTGCTAGATTATAACCGATTCCAAAAGCGACATATAAAGACATAATGAACATCGTCATCCGATAAGGAATCAGAATTTCAGCAGCATGGGCAGCGGCCCATTGACTGATGGCCCAATCCTCAGGAAACGGGGGAAAAGCGATAATCAAGAAAAAGGAACCAACGATAATAAATGGTAATGATGAAACGACACCGTCTCTGATGGCCAGCAAATGCCTTTGTTCAGCGAAGCGAGCCATCGGGTTTGAAACTTTTTCTTCAAGAAACTGAACAAATTTGCTCACGGTTTTCACCCCTAATCATTATTTGTTCACAAGTTCTGTAAATGCCTTATACAAAGCTTTGCCCCCTAGCGGTGAATAGGCCTGTGGAGGAATCTGTCCGCATGGAACACCTGCTTCATCGGCCTGTTTTTTAATTTGATCGAAGCGATGTCGAATTTGCGGTGCAACCATGCAACAATCCCAGCCTCCACCGATTTCCAGTTCCACTTCACTGGAACCGATGGCTTTTACCTCCAGATCCAAACCGTGTTTTTGCGCCTCCTTTTTCAGCGTATCGACAACAATAGCGCTGGACATTCCTCCAGAACAAACAAATAATACTTTCATATATTAGTCACCTCCAGATAAAATAGTTGAAAGGGCTTTCTTTGTTTTTATTATAAATAAACTAAAAAAATAATTCAATATTATGATTGAAAAATATAAAATTTTATTTCATAATAAAATTAAAGTTTAATATATTTTTAGGGGGCACATTGTATGAATTGGGAAAATGAAATCTTTCAAATCATTTCCAACGGGGGTGATGCCAAAGCAATTGCCTATGAAGCGCTCGATCTCGCCTATGAAGGAAAATTCGATCAGGCCCGGGAAAAAATGGCTGAGGCGCAAAAAGTATTGAATCTAGCCCACAATACGCAAACGAAATTAATCCAGTATGAACTAAATAATAAAGGTGTTGAAATTTCCTTATTAATGGTCCATGCCCAGGACCATTTAATGACCGCCATCAGTGAGATGTCACTGATTGAACAAATGATAAAACTGTTGCAAAGAATCGATGCTTTAGAAAAAAAATAAATTGGAGGAGGAATTGATTTGGAGAAAAAATTAGGCATTTCCATTTATCCACACCGCTCCGACCCGGAAAAAGATAAACAATATATCGAGCTGGCAAGTAAATACGGTTTTTCGCGAATTTTCACCTGCTTATTATCAGTGGACGGAAATCAGGAAGAAATTTTACACAATTTTAAAGACACGATTCACTTTGCAAAAAGTAAAAATATGGAAGTAATTTGCGATATCAGTCCGAGGGTAATGAATGAATTAAATATTTCTTACAATGATTTGTCCTTTTTTGCAGACCTCGGTGTCGACGGTATTCGCCTTGATCTAGGCTTTACCGGTAGAGAAGAAGCGGAAATGACGTATAATCCCCAAAATCTCCTAATTGAAATCAATATGAGTAATGCTACGAAATATTTGGACAATATAATGAGTTACCAGCCGAATCGAAATAAATTGATTGGCTGCCATAATTTTTATCCGCACCGTTATTCCGGACTGTCCTATGACTTTTTTATCGAATGTAGCGAAAAGTTTAAAAGCTACGGCTTGCGAACTGCCGCCTTCGTTTCTTCCAATGCAGCGACTTTCGGACCGTGGCCAATGATGGAAGGGTTACCTACTTTAGAAATGCATCGCAACTTACCGATTGAAGTACAGGCCAAACATTTATTTGCGACAAAATTAATCGATGATGTGATCATTAGTAATGCTTATGCGTCCGAAGAAGAATTCATGAAGCTTAGCCAACTCAATAAAGAAAAAATTACTTTTACAGTTGAAATATATGAAACGACTACTGAACTAGAACGAAAAATCATTCTGGAAGAACCCCATTTTTACCGGGGCGATGTATCGGATTATATGATTCGCTCCACACAAAGCCGGGTAAAATATCGCGGTCATTCCTTCCCGCCTCATAACACGAGAGATATCCGGCGTGGCGATATTATCATTGAAAACGATTTATACAAACAATATGCCGGTGAATTACAAATCGCCTTAAAAGATATGGAAAACTCGGGTAAGACAAATGTTGTCGGCAGAATCCGAGAAGAAGAAATTTTTCTCATCGATTATTTAAAGCCCTGGGAAAAGTTTGCTTTTACAGAAACTAATTAGGTGATCAATATGTATTACATTGGCGTTGATGCAGGCGGAACAAAAACCTATACCGCCATTGTGGATCAAAAGCAAAAGATTATTTTCGAATATAAAAACGGGCCCGGGAATATTGCCGTTGCTTATGACGAGGCGAAAACAAATATTCTAGCAGGAATAAAGGCTGCTTTAAGCAGTGCATATGGACCTGCCTGTAAAGGTATTGTCATCGGGGTTGCCGGTGCAGGGAAAGGGTCGCGGAAACAGGTCCTGCAAAGCTTTTTATCGCAACATGTGCAGTTACCTGTATTAGTCATTTCCGATGCCGAGTTAGCTTACTATTCTATTTTCCAAAATGAAAGCGGTATCCTGGCGATCGCCGGAACCGGTTCGATTTTCCTGACGAAAATGAATGGCCAATTCCGCACCTTTGGTGGCTGGGGCCATTTGTTAGGTGACGAAGGAAGTGCTTATGATATCGGAATACAAGCGTTAAAGATTATCGCGAATGAGCTTGATGCAAAAGGGATTTCTTCCACCTTCGCAAAAGTGCTTGCCGAAAAGTACAACATCCAAAATAGTAATCTTCTAAAGGAATTTGTTTATTCCAGTGATAAAGCAGCAATAGCGGAGGTTTCCTTTACTGTTTATGAGCTGGCAAAAAAAGGCGAGCACCAGGCTCGGGAATTATTGACAAGCGCCGGAATCCGTTTAGCTGAACAGGCCCTTCGTTTTCTGAAAATCTTACAGACTACCGATCCAGTGCATATTGCTTGTAAAGGGAGCTTGCTAGAGAAAAATGAAATCGTTTTCCAGGCGTTTAAGGAAAAGCTTCTTGAAAGGGAAACTGTTCTTTCCATCAGCAAACAAACTCCCGAAACGGTTACCGGGGCAAAAGCGGCCTGGTTATCTGAAAAGGAGGGATGAACCGTTGTTAGTTGTCGGGCTCATGTCCGGTACCTCGTTAGATGGAATTGATGCCTCTTTAGTGGAAATCGAAGGGTTTGGTGAAGCGACGAAAATCAATGTGATAAAAAGCATTTCCCTCCCTTTTGATATTGCGATAAAAGAAGAACTATTAAACATCATGGATATTCACACATCAAATGTCGAGCAAATATGCAGTATGAACTATAAAATTAGTTACCTGTTCGCTGATGCGGTGAAAGAAGTTTGCAAACAAGCCCATGTTCCCCTGGAGGAACTCGATCTCATTGGATCCCACGGTCAGACAATTTATCATATACCGCAAGCCTCTCCACCGCTTGTCAATTCAACATTACAAATCGGCGACCCGGCGGTTATTGCTTATGAAACAAATACATTAGTTGTATCTAATTTCCGGGCGATGGATATGGCGGCTGGTGGAGAAGGCGCTCCGTTAATTCCGTATATCGATTGGTTACTATTTAAAAGTAGGAACAAAGGGAGGATTCTACAAAACATTGGCGGTATCGGTAATTGTACCGTTTTGAAACGAAATGGTATGAAAGACGATATGATAGCCTTTGATACAGGACCGGGCAATATGATTATCGATGAACTTTGCCGCACCTTAAAACAAATTCCGTATGATAAAGATGGAGTCCTGGCAGCTCAAGGAAAGGTGCATCAAGATTTGGTTTCGGAATGGATGCGACACGATTATTTTAAAAAAGCCCCGCCAAAATCTACCGGACGGGAAGTTTTTGGGCGGGACTATACACTTAACCTGATCAAGAAATATTCACATCTACCAGCCGAGGATTTAATCGCCACAGCCACCTATTTCACGGCTTACTCTATTGTCGCTAGTTACAAGCAATTTGTTTTCCCCGATTATGAAATCGATGAAATTATTATCAGTGGTGGCGGTGGAAATAATCCGACATTATTGGCTATGATGAAAGAACTCCTTCCAGATAAAACCGTGATTACGAGTAAAGAATTAGGAATTTCAACCGATGAAAAGGAAGCGGTGGGCTTTGCGATTTTAGCCAATGAATATATCCATCAACAGAAGGCCAATATTCCGAAGGCAACAGGAGCCCGGAGCGAGGTGCTCCTTGGGCAAATTACCTTGCCACCCTACGGAGATCATAAACAGGTATTAAGAAGAGCGAATAAAATGTAATTTTTATATAATGTAAAGTTGGAGAGTATCATTTCCTGTACATTTTCAATATAAACGAGTAAAGTGAACGGATTAAAATTTATCAGGATTTGCCAGCGATATTATTGACAACAGAAGAAGGTGAAGCCATGTCACAACATGCCGGGGGCATCACCATGTTAATGGAGATGGTGGCGCATTTACCCCCATCAGAAGCAAAAATTGCCAATTTTATATTAGAAAATCCTCATGAAGCGATTCGGCTTACGGCTAATGAACTCGGAAAACGGAGCAATACGAGCGGGGCTGCGGTCATCCGTTTATGTAAATCACTCGGTCTATCCGGTTTGCAGGAATTAAAAATGCGTATCGCCGGTGACTTGATGAAGGAAAAAAATGAGGAGTTCCGGGATATTGAACCGAACGAAGCTCCCATTACCATCATCGAAAAATTAACGACGAATACGACACAAACGATTCGCGAGACTGCTGAAATGGTTCGCCTCGAGGAATTGTCCAGAGCCGTCGATGCCATTATCAACGCAAAAGCTGTCCACTTTTTCGGGGTTGGTGGATCCGGAATCATCGCCATGGATGCCCAGCAAAAATTTACCCGCATCAATAAATATTCCACCGCCTTTGCGGATAGCCATATGGCCGCCACGATTATTGCCAACGCTGAACCGGAAGATGTATTTGTCGGCATTTCCTTTTCTGGCGAAACGAAGGAAGTCGCAAATTTAATCGAAATTGCCAATAAAAAAGGTATGACAACCATTAGCATTACGAAATACGGGACTAACCCCGTGTCGGAACTGGCGCAAATTCCTTTATATACATCGGCAAGAAAAGAAGCCACTTTTAGAAGTGGAGCGACTTCTTCCCGAATTGCCCAATTACATGTGATCGATATTTTGTATATGTGTGTCCTGACAAAAACATATGACGAATCCATCGAATATATTGATCAAACGCGCAATACGATCGATGAATTTAAACTTTTGCAAAAGAAAAGTAAGTAATAAAAAGCTCGCTAATTAATAACTGTGAACAGTAAATTTTAATGTGGTTCAACTGGCTATGAATATCGCAGACATCGATGCCGACTCGAACATAGAAATATCCTTCTATATGAAATCCCCAAACTGTTTTTTACATGATCGAACTGTTAAACAGTCTTGGGGATTTTCCTTTCAGATTGAACTTATACCGACGCAATTTATTCATATTTCCCGAACACCAAAATTTACTCTTCACAGTAATTTCACACACCATTCTTTAGAACAAGGTTTGCTCATATTTTCTTCATTGTGCAAATATCTACTGTTATTTATGGAGAAACTGATCATTTGATGTCGGCAGTTGTAATGCTTGTTTTTTGCTAATCCGTTTTTTCTTTCCTGTTTATTTTGGCCTGACGAACAAATCCATTCGCTTCTTTTAATCTTGCTAGAGCTTCTTGATAAGTACAATTTAGCAGTATCATGACAATCGCTGCCTTCACATTGCGATTTGCTCGATCAAAATATTTAACTGCAGTATCATGGTCTACTCCGGTTGCTTCCATAATGATACGGTGGGAACGATCAATCAATTTTTGATTCGAAGGCTGTACATCGACCATTAAGTTTTCATAAACTTTCCCGATCCCGATCATTGCGGTTGTAGAAATCATATTTAAAATAAGCTTCTGTGCAGTACCTGCTTTCAATCTCGTTGACCCGGTAATAACTTCCGGACCTGTTTCGACTTCAATGGCGACATCCGCGATTTTACCGATAACCGAATTTTTATTATTACTAATACTAACGGTTTTTGCGCCAATTTTTTTCGCATACTGTAAAGCGCCTATGACGTAAGGCGTGCGCCCACTGGCAGCTATACCGACCACCGTATCTTTGTTTGTTAAATCGATTCGCTGTAAATCTTCTTCACCTAATTCTTGATTATCTTCGGCACCCTCCACCGCCGTTGTAAACGCTTTCTCACCACCGGCAATTAAACCTTGCACCATCTCCGGTTCAACACCGAATGTGGGGGGGCATTCAGATGCATCCAGAATACCGAGACGCCCACTCGTTCCTGCGCCGATATAAATTAATCGACCTCCACTTTGAAAAGATTGGATAGCCATGTGAACAGCATTTTCAATACTTTTTAACTCTTTACTGACCATAACCGGAACGGTTTGATCTTCTTTATTCATGATCGTTAATATTTCACGTATCGACATTAAATCAATATTCATCGTATTTGGATTTCGCGCTTCGGTTGTAAGCCTTTCCAGCATCTCATCACCTTCATTTTAAAGATTTTATAGATCTCTTTACTTTAATTTTAATATATTGAAATTATATGTCAATTTATTTTTATCTCATACTGAAATTATGTTTCATAACAGTTTTTGCATCTTAATTCATATATAGATGTTGTTCAAAACAATAAATAAGCGTGGTATCTTCTATTTTAATAAAGAAGTACCACGCTTCCACTTTGTCTGGCTATATTTTTTCATTTAAAGATTCCCTCAAATCCTCCGCTTTACAAATTACTATGAGATTTTGTCTTGATGTTTGAGAAATGATGGGCGATTCAAGTTATTAAAACTGATTTAACTAAAAGACAAACAAAATTACGAAAAAGATGAGCATCAAAATGAATCCGAACGGTACACCTTCCTTTGCCCATTCTTTACTTGTAATCGAGAGTTTTCCTGCGGCAATAATATTGGGGATATTACCAGGGATCAACATACCGCCGGATATACATAATCCCATTAAAATCGCCTTAAGCATGAATGGTGTCATTTTCGGACTGATTTCTGCAGCCGCTAATGTCGCATTATCGAGAACCGCTGATATCGTATTAATCCAGTATAAAATTCCCGGATGTAAATCTAATAAATAGCGGTTAATAAGCGGTTCATATCCCGCTCCCAATAAGGTTAGACCGGTTACAAAAACAAATACTTATAATCCCCGGAAAAGGATTTGTCCATACGTTTCACTTTCATCACCATTACCAGTTTCCGAGGTATCGGTTTTTTAACGATGATGCCGGCAAAAATTCCTAATATTACCACCGTAGGAATGATGTAAATACCCAATAATTCAAATAAATATGTAAAATGACCATCCATTTTACTTACTACGATGGTTGATAGCGGTTCTCCTAATGGCGTTAAGGCCGCACCTAAACCGATGGAATAACAGGAAATAATAATCAACCGGATCATATTTTTTCGATCTTAAAGGAAGGGCTCCAACGATAAACACGAGTACTAATGCAGCAATAATCGCCGTAATTAGACTGGAAATTAAACCTAACAAAATGACGGTTGCGGCAACGAAAACACCAAAATTTATTTTTTCAACGGTTACGTGAAGCGCTCTTTCTAAAGGATCGCGCAGCCATTTAAACAATAGGCCGGCAATGATAACCGCTAAAGTTATGCCAATCGGGTCAACGAGGGAGCGAACAATTAAATCCCAATTAATAACCCCAGCGATCACCGCGGCAATAATACCCATGATAAATAGGAAAAACTCAAGGTTTTGTTCGACAATTTTAACCGTAAAAGGTAAAAATAACACGAGAACCAAAACGATAAGCAATCCTATTTCCATTTTGAATGCTCCTTCTATTCTGAATTTGATTATTTCATAGTTTAGCATAGAAAAAACACTGGATACAATTAA
>CALGAD010000013.1 GCA_937951955.1 uncultured Bacillaceae bacterium | reverse complement strand
ACGTCCGCATCAAGAATTAGGAAGCATTCTGCCTTAATCGGCTTTTGTTGGGGTTAGCAGTTTGCTATCCCTCTTTCACCCACGTATACAATCCTATTTCAAGAAAAGAAAGGATGGAGGCAGCCAGTGACAACATTCAAACGGAGAAAATTTGCCGTCATCGGAGCCGGGTTTACCGGTGCGACAACCGCATTTCTGCTTGCGCAAAAGGAAATGGGAGACGTTGTCTTAGTGGATATCCCTGAGCAAACGAATCCGACGAAAGGAAAAGCCCTCGATATGCTGGAATCCGGTCCGGTATTAAAATTTAACGGAAATGTAACCGGAACTTCCGACTATGCAGATATTAAAGATGCCGATATGGTGATCATTACGGCAGGCATGCCAAGAAAACCGGGAATGAGCCGGGACGACTTAGTGAACACTAATGCGAAAATCATGATGGAAGTTTCCAGGAAAATTGCAAAATATGCGCCGGACAGCTACATCCTCGTATTAAGCAATCCGGTCGATGCCATGACGTATACTTGCTTCAAAACGACCGGTTTTCCAAAAAATCGGGTTATCGGCCAATCGGGCGTTTTGGATACAGCAAGATTTAACACCTTTATCGCCCAAGAATTAAACGTGGCGGTAGAAGATGTTACCGGTTTTGTACTTGGCGGCCATGGGGACAGTATGGTGCCCTTAATCCGATATTCCAATGTTGCCGGAATACCAGTGAGCCAGCTGCTCCCGGAAGATAAAATTGCGGCTATTGTGGAGCGGACCCGAAAAGGAGGAGGAGAAATTGTCAACCTTCTCGGCAATGGCAGCGCATATTATGCCCCTGCAGCTTCTTTAGTGGAAATGGTCGAGGCAATTGTCTATGACAAGAGAAAAATCCTTCCGTCGATTGCCTATTTAGAAGGAGAGTACGGATATAAAGATATTTATTTGGGAGTGCCGACGATTCTCGGAGCGAGGGGCATCGAAAGTGTCATCGAACTTCCGTTAACAGCGGAGGAAAAACAGCAGCTGGACCGTTCAGCGGAAGATGTCCGCAAAGTAATCCGCATGCTTCCGGTATAATATCCGCAATTCTAATGTTGGACATAAAATTATTTCTATGCTTTTAGGAATGATACGGTATAATAGAATCATGGAAAACATAATACATAGGAATCAGGTGTCCAGTTTACTAGACATAATTGGGAAGTTGGTGAAATTCCAACGCGGTCCCGCCACTGTGATTGGGAGTAAACTGCGAATGCCACTGTACGAAAGTATGGGAAGGTGCAGTGTTACGATGACCATAAGCCAGGATACCAGCCTGATTCCGTTGCACCAAACCTACGAGGATAGGCAGGGGTGTGGTCTCTTTATGCAATCATGCTTTTATGCTTAAGTGTGTAAAGAATCGCCAGCATCCTCACATTCCTTTGTGGGGGTGCTTTTTCATTGGGTTCACAATTAAAGGAGGAACAAAGATGAAGAAATGGTATACCGTATTAATTTTGCTAGTCTTCGTATTGATTGCGTTAGCAGGCTGCGGTGCATCTGAACCAGATAACAGTCCGGGTCAGGAAGACGAGCCGGAAGTTACCGAGGAAGCAGGAAATAGCAGTTTTCCGGTAACGATTACCGATGCGCTTGAGGAAAAAGTGGTCGTGGAAGAAAAACCGGAAAGAATTGTTTCCCTCGTTCCCGGCAATACGGAAATCGCCTTTGCATTAGGACTAGGTGATTTCATTGTAGGCGTAAGCGACCACGACAATTATCCGGAGGAAGTTTTTGAGATAGAGAAGGTCGGCGGAATGGAGTTTGACATCGAAAAGATAATTGCGCTTGAGCCGGACATTGTACTAGCCCATGAATCGAGTGCCCTTAACTCCATGGAAGGACTCGAGCAGATAAAAAATAGCGGAATCGCTGTACTTGTCGTCAATGAAGCAAACAGTTTTGATGACGTTTACCAATCGATTGAACTGATCGGGAAAGCGACTGGTACTGAGGAGCAGGCTGCAACGATCATCGGAACGATGCAAAATGAAGTGGAAAAAATAAAGGAACAGGCAGCACAAGTAAGTGAAAAGAAATCCGTCTTGTTTGAAATCTCTCCAGCGCCGGAGATTTATGCTGCCGGAAAAAACACGTTCATGGATGAAATGCTCTCCATTATTAATGCTGAAAATGCTGCAGGGGATTTGGAAGGCTGGCCAAAAATGGATGAAGAAGTCATCCTTGAATATAATCCGGATGTTATTGTGACGACCTATGGTTTTTACGTTGATCATGCAATTGAAGATGTAAAAGCGCGGGAAGGCTGGCAAGATGTGACAGCAATTAAAAATGGCGAAGTATATGACGTCCATTCCGATCTGCTGAGCCGCCCAGGACCAAGGCTGATTGATGGAGTAAAGGAACTGGCACAAGCCGTTTATCCGGATATATTTAACGAATAAACGCAGTGAAGATTCTAGGCAGCTATTTCTGAAGTGTAAGTGCTTCCCCGCTAGATTAATAGAAACAAAGTCCTCTTATGGAATATATACGAATTGGGAAAGGACGAAATAGCAGTTATGATTCATCCGAATATGTTGAAAATAACGGAAAAACATATTGTACTCCAATCACCCGTTCCGCTGAAAACATTATCCTCTGGTGTTGTCGGGCCAGGGTTTGGCTCGCATCACATCTTTGTAAACCGGCATGTAGATAAAAACTATCAATGCACCAATCACCGGGAGGACATGGAGCGGTACTTAGAGGAAAACGGCTTTCAACCGAAAGAATCCGTCGGTATGATGACGGCGGTAAAGCTGGAAGATGTCGCGTACACCTGGCTGGAGGAGAAGGACATGTCCCTATTGATCGTCGTTACTGCCGGAACAGGCAATGCAGTAGATGCTGCAAATAGCGAGAATCATTCTTCGGAGTTTCAGCCGGGAACGATCAATACGTGGATTTTCGTCAATGGCACATTAAGCGAGGAAGCCTTCGTCCAAAGCATCGTAACAGCAACAGAAGCGAAAGTTCGCGCCCTAGAAAGCCTTGAGGTAAAGGATCCAATAACGGGAACTTCAGCAACCGGAACTTCGACAGACAGTATCTTAGTGGGAGCCACCCAACAGGGAACAACTTTGGAGTATGCAGGAACGATTACTCCGTTAGGAAAATTAATCAGCAAGGGCGTATATACTTGTACCCGGGAAGCGGTCGAGAAATCTTTAAAAAGGAAAATGCACTGATGGAACATCATATGCTAGCAATTCTATTAGCGGTTGTTATTGATTTTATGATCGGCGATCCGCCAACATGGCCCCATCCGGTACGGTGGATAGGGAGCGGGATAGGATATTTGGAAAAAAGGCTGAATCAAGGAAAGCATCGGAAAGCTAAAGGATTTTTTATGGTATTGCTAATTATCAGCATCACTTTCCTCACAACGCTGATGCTTGTTTCGGTTTTTTATCAGCTCCATCCGGTATTAGGAATTGTTGTTGAAGGATTAATCATCGCTTTTGCCATAGCCCAAAAGGGATTGAAAGATGCAGCCCTGGCAATCTATCATCCGTTACGAAAAGGAAACATGAAGCAAGCTAGAGAGAAGCTATCCTATATCGTCGGAAGGGATACGGAACATTTGGATGAAAAAGAAATTGTCAGAGGAACGGTGGAAACGGTGGCAGAAAATACGAGTGACGGCGTCACCGCCCCGTTATTTTGGGCGCTAATTGGCGGAGCGCCACTAGCCATGGTATACCGGGCGATAAATACGTGTGACTCCATGGTCGGATATAAAAATGAAAAGTACCGGGAATTTGGCTGGGCATCGGCTAGATTGGATGACCTGGCTAATTGGATACCGAGCCGGTTGACGGCATGTTTAATCGTAATCGGAAACAAGCCGGAAGTGATGAATTGGAAAAAGGCATGGAAATTATTTTTTCGGGATGCGAGAAATCATCCCAGTCCTAATAGCGGCTGGCTCGAATCGGCGGTAGCTGCCATTTTAGGAGTTCAGCTTGGAGGAATTAATTATTATCAGGGGCAAATTTCTGAACGGGCGAAAATAGGGGAGCCTGTCGTCCCGTTAAATAAAGAACATATTGTAAAAACGAACAACATTCTTTTTCGGACTACGTTACTATTTTTGCTCGTTTTAATGATGGGAGGTTGGCTGTATGAACTGGCCGCAGCATGGTTCGAATCCGCAATACATATATAAAAAAGCCGGAATTCCGATGCCGGAATATATCGTCGATTTTAGCGCCAATATAAACCCCCTCGGCCCGCCTGCCTTCGTCCAAGAAAGGTGGGGTGAGTTTTATCGTGGCATTAGCGATTACCCGGATCCCTTCGCAATGAATTTAAAAAGGCAAATTGCGAAACAGGTGAATGTTCTTAAGGATTCCGTATTCATCGGGAATGGCGGAGCGGAAATTATTTTCTTATTAGGAAGATTTCTCTCAGGTAAAAAGGTGCTGATTATCCAGCCGGCCTTTTCCGAATATGAAAAGGCATGTCGCGCCAATGGCTGTGAAATTTTTTACTTCCAATTGGAAGAACCGGATTGGCTATTAAACACAGAAAAGATAGCCGAGAAAGTGGAAGAAGTGGATGCGGTATTTCTTTGCAATCCAAACAATCCGACGGGCGTATGCTTCCCTTATTCCCAAATCGTCGAGCTATTGGAGCATTGTCAGCAAAAGAGGACGTATCTTATCATCGATGAAGCCTTTTATGATTTTTTGGAGGAAGACTCTTCTCTTCCTTCTCTAGTGGACAAGTATCGTTATTTAATTGTTCTCCGCTCCATGACGAAAATGTTCGCCATCCCGGGCTTGCGGCTCGGATATATGCTGGCAAATAAGGAAATCGTCCAGAAGGTTGCTGCTTTTCAGCCCCACTGGAGTGTCAATGCCATTGCTTTGCACGTTGGGGAAGGATGTTTGGAAAATCATCACTTCGTCAAGGAATCGAAACGTTTTATTCGTGAAGAACGGGAAAGATTATTTGCTTTTTTTGAGCAAAATAGATTTGCCGTTTCTCCGTCTGCAGTAAATTTTTATTTGCTGCAGGATCCGGAAGTGCAAGAACAGAAGACTTTGTTCACTTTTCGGTTAAAACGGGGAATTGTACCGAGGCATACTTATAATTTCCCGGGGTTGGATGGAAGATGGCTGCGGTTTGCTATTAAAGGAAGCGAGGAAAATGACCGGCTGATGGAGGTGCTCACCGAATGGCGCCAGCAGAAATAATTTTTGTCACCGGCGGAGTGCGCAGCGGAAAAAGCACCTTTGCTGAACACCTCGCCAAAGCGAAAGCATTGGAAATCGGCGGTAAGCTCCACTATATTGCTGCGGGAATGCCGACGGACGAGGAAATGAAAGAACGGATTCAAAAACATCAATGGGACAGACGAAAAAGCGGATACCGCTGGCAGACATGGGAACAGCCGACGAATATTGCAACATTGGCACCTTTCTTTACCGAAAAAGATGTTATTCTTTTAGATTGCTTAACGACTCTGCTGACGAATGAACTCTTTTCGGCTAAAGAAAATGCGGATGAGAAGGAATTATACAACCGGATACTGACGGGCATCGGGGAAATAGCAAAAAGCAGCCATCAACTCGTGATTGTGAGTAACGAAGTATTGTTAGATTTTTTCCCTGACAGTGCATTGGTCCGGAAGTATTGCCGGCTTATCGGAAAGCTGCACCAGAAAATTGTAAGCATCTCTGCTCAAGCATATGCAGTGGAAGCAGGGATTCCGCTGTTAAAGAAGGGAGCGGCATCATGAAAGGTTTAATGATTCAAGGGACCGGGTCCAATGTCGGGAAAAGCCTTGTTGCTGCCGGGCTTTGCCGACTGTTTGCCAACGAAGGAGCAAAAGTGACCCCATTTAAGTCCCAAAATATGACGGCGGATGTATATGAAACTCTTGATGGAAAAATAATCGCCCAATCCCAAGGGATGCAGGCGGAAGCGGCAAAAGTTGAGGCAACAGTATGGATGAATCCGATTCTTTTAAAACCAGGAGAAAATATGGAAACCGAAGTTATTTTCTTTGGGGAAAAGGAGGGGGAGTTGCCCGGTTTCGAGTATCGGGATAAGTTTTACCAAACCGGGCTTGAGGCGATTAAAACCTCTTTGCAGCAATTAAGGAAAGATTTCGATGTAGTTGTAATCGAAGGTGCAGGGAGTCCCGCAGAAGTCAATTTAAAAGACCGGGAACTGGTCAATATGAAGGTGGCGGAAATAGCCGATGCTCCTGTCCTCCTCGTTGCAGATATTGAACGGGGTGGTGTCTTCGCCAGCATTATCGGCACATTGCAGCTGCTTGCACCAGAGGAAAGAAATAGAGTAAAAGGGATTGTAATCAATAAATTTCGCGGTGACGTGAAGTTTTTCCGGGACGGCATTCAATGGCTGGAAGAAAATACAGGCATCCCAGTAATGGGAGTCCTGCCTGTGCTTGAATATATGGAGGCGGGCAGAATTTTTCGTGAAGAACAATATGACCGGCTGGCAGACGATATGAAACGTTTCTTAGATTGGGAAAAAATTAAAGCCATCACCGATGAATGGAGCAAGGAAACATGAAGACCATCCAAGGATTTCTCATAGCCGTACAATTTTTAACGGCCATCCCGATTCACAAAAATTTGCCAATGGACAGGGAATATATCGAACGAAGCATTCGCACTTTTCCCCTGCTCGGATTTGTGCAAGGAATCTTGTATAGCAGTTTCTTGTTCTGTCTCGTGGAATGGACACCCTTTTCTCCGCTTGCTGCGGCTTTCCTGCTTTGGCTGTTTACGATTGTTTTCACAGGCGGAATTCATCTGGACGGATGGATGGATGGTAGTGATGCGTATTTTTCCTATCAGCAGAAAGAAAAACGCCTGGAAGTAATGAAAGACCCGAGAATCGGGGCCTTCGGAGTGCTGTCGGTCATCGTATTGCTAAGCTCCCGGTTTCTATTTATCTATGAAATTACAGCGTCGATACATTTCAACTCTTTTATTCTTATTCTGCTAATTCCGTTTTTGGGCAAGAGTGTGATGGGCATGGTGCTGTTAAACGTGCCAGCAGCCAAAAAAGATGGGCTGGCAGCCTTTTTTCAAGATGCCAGCAATCATCGAACTTGGAAAGTATTTCCGCTTTATCTGATTGTGCTGATTGGGATTAGTTTAATGCTCGGGAAAATGACTGTGCTTCTCTTCCTCATCTTCATTGCCGTTGCCATTGGCTGTTATTACTTTATTCGCAGGAAAACCGTGAAATGGTTTGGCGGGATTACCGGAGATATACTTGGTGCTGCTGCAGAAGGGACGGAAAATATACTATGGATGACATTGTGGCTGTTACATTATTTCGTCATGGTCTGACGGAGGAAAATAAACGCAAGGCGTATTTAGGATGGAATGATTCGCCTTTATGTCAGGAAGAAGCTGAAGCCTTGTCCTCCTATTCCTTTCCGCGCCAATCTTATGACTTGTTTGTATCCAGCGATTTGAAACGCTCTCTGTCTACCTTGGAACTATTATTCGGGGAAACCGCCCCAATCGTGCTTTCGGAATTGCGGGAGATGAACTTTGGCATATTTGAAGGAAAAACATATGCCAAATTAAAAAATGTTAATGAATACGAGCAGTGGCTGCGTAACTATTTTACGTATGCTCCGCCCCAAGGGGAATCCTTCCAGCAATTTGCCGAAAGGGTGGATCAGGGCTGGGAAAAGGTAAAGAAATTTGTGTTGCAGCAAGGGTATCAGCGGCCGTTTATCATGACCCATGGCGGGGTTATCCGCTATCTTCTCAACAAATATTCAAACGAAGAAAAGGAGTTTTGGGATTGGGAAGTTCCCCATAGTGCCGGGTGGATCCTGAAATTCACCAGGGAAGGTTTAAGGAGGGGTGAGCGTTGCATTTCGTTACAGGCGGTTACTTTAACGGAAAACGGAATTGGGTAAAAGAAAATTATACTGCGGATCAATGGATTTCAGCCTACAACAATGAGGCTTTAATTGAAGATGATAGCTTGTTTTCCGGTTCAACCGTCGTTCTGGAAGGGCTGGAACAATGGACAAAGAATCTTTCGGAAAAAATGGTGCTGGATGAAGCACGAGTATATCTGTCCCGGATTTTCGACAGGTGGCTTCAGTGGGAAAAGGAGGATGCCTGCCGCCGGCTAATTATTATCGGTACGGATATTTCTAAAGGAATTGTGCCGATGGAAAAAGAGGACAGAAATTGGCGGGACTTGACTGGCTGGGTGTATCAGGATTTAGTTACCAGATGCAGTCGTGTGGACATTATCTGGTACGGATTACCGCAAACAATAAAAGGAGGAGATAACAAATGAACGTGCGAAAAATAAGTTTATTGGCTTTGTTTATTGCGTTAAGTGTTGTTGGAGCAGCAATTAAAATTCCTGCAATTATTGGAAGCATTGCCTTAGATGCGTTCCCGGCGTTGCTTGCTGCCGCCTTTTTTGGTGCAGGACCGGGCGCGATTGTAGGCGGTCTCGGACATCTTGTTTCTGCCGTAATCGGTGGAATGTCCATGGGTCTGCTGCATTTTCTCGTTGCTCTTGAAATGGCCTTGCTTTGTGCCATTTTCGCTATTTTTTATAAGCGAGGAAAAAGGATGTTGGCGGGAATTATTTTCCTGGTCGGAAATGCATTTATTGCTCCGCTGCCGTTTATTTTAATTGTTGATGTTGCATTTTTCTTAGCGATCGTTCCTTCTTTATTCATCGGTTCTCTTTTAAATACGGTTATTGCACTTGTCACCATCCCGCGCCTGCAGTCGATTTTTCAGGGAGCTTATTTTAAAGCGGAGGCAAAGGGATGAGAAATGCCCTAATTATCCCATTAGGCGAGGAGGAACTCGTGATTACCAGTGACAACAGCGGCGGCATCGGCCAAAAAGAACAGGATCTTGTGAAAGTATCCTACGATGTTGTGGGCTATCATTCTTTCCGGGTAGCGGTAATGGAATGTTTGGCTGCCGGCGCAAAGCCCATTACCGTTGTCCTGCAAAACTTTTGCGGGAACGAAGCGTGGAATTCGCTTATTGAGGGTGTTCAGAAAGGCTTGAAAGAACTGGATATTGACATTCCGATTACCGGGAGTACGGAGACTAATTTTTCCTTGTCTCAATCGGCCGTTGGGATAAATATTATTGGGAAAAAGCCTGTTCAGGAAAGCCGTCCTTTGGGCGACTGGAAAAACATGCAGATTGCCCTTATCGGACTGCCTTTAGTCGGAGAAGAGGTGTTGACCAAGCGCGATCAGGTTGCTCCTCTAGCGCTGTTTAAAAAGATTTGTGAAATGGGCCAAGTTGTCGTCTGGCCGGTCGGATCCAAAGGCGTGCTCCATGAATTGGAGCGGATGGTGCCTGGCAGGGGGAAGAGAATAAACTCGGTGGAAATTGATATTTATAAATCCGGCGGACCATCGACTTCTTTTCTAGTTGCGTATCCTGAGGAACAGGAACAGACAATAAAAGCTATCTCAGGAAACTATTTTCATAAGCTATAGAGGTGGAAAGGTGCTAAATTTATTTTTTGTCAGACACGGGGAAACGGAATGGAATGTGGAACGCCGGCTGCAGGGAAGGCTAGATTCGAAGTTAACTTCCAAGGGAATTCACGAC
>CALGAD010000012.1 GCA_937951955.1 uncultured Bacillaceae bacterium | reverse complement strand
TTTCCAATGAAGGAGGTAGATGAATGCGTTGAGATGGGTGAAAACAGAGGTGCCGGTTCGTTATGTGGAATGTGATCCGATGGGGGTTGTTCATCATTCCCATTACTTGAATTGGCTAGAAATCGGGCGGACCGAACTGGCAAAGGAAGCGGGCATTGTTTTTCATGAGTTTGGACAAAAGGTGTATCTTCCAGTCGTGCGGGTCGATTGTACATACAAAGAATCTGCACGGTATGGTGACATTGTTATTGTTGAAACAGCACTCCACCGGCCAACAAAAGCGTATTTACAATTTGAATATCGATTATATCGAAAAAATGGCCGGGCGCTATTGGCAACAGGTGTGACGGAACATGTATTAACGTATCCTGATGGTCGATTAATATATCGCATACCCCATGCGTTTCAACAACAAATAGATCATTTTTTAGCGGGAGTTGTATAAGTATGATTGCATTTGTTTTTCCAGGACAGGGCTCACAACATGTTGGAATGGGACGGGATTATGTACGGCATGAGCCGGATGTGTTTGAAGAATTGTTTATGGTGGCACAGGAAGCACTTGGTTTTGATATAAAACAATATTGTTTATATGGACCGATGGAAACATTAACGAGCACGGAAATCGCCCAACCGGCTATTTTAACGATCAGTGTAGGTATTCATCGGCTATTAGTACAGAAAAACATAACCCCTGCTTATGTAGCCGGTCATAGTGTTGGACAATTTTCAGCATTAGTTGCTGCTGGATCATTATCGTTTGCAGATGCATTACAAATCGTCCATCAGCGGGGAAAAAGTATGCAAAGTGTGACAAGAAAAGGGACGATGTTAGCCGTCGTTAGTTCCCAAGTAGAGCGAATGCAAAAGGTACTTGTAACGGCGGCGGATCATTCTGTAGAAGTTGCGGCGCATAATTCACCCCAACAGATCGTTTTTTCCGGGGAAATAGAAAAAATAAAAGCATTTCAAACCGCTTTAGATTCTGAAATGGGAATTCGAACGAGACTTCTCCAAGTTAGCCAAGCTTTTCATTCCAGTCTAATGGAAGAAATGGAAAGTGAATTTATGAATTTTGTCCAGCAATTTCCCATCGCGGATCCAACTATACCGGTCGTTTTAAATTGTAGTGCCACAAGTACGTTACAGCGCGAAGATATTTTAGAAGACATTCGATTACAATGCACGTATCCGGTTTTATGGCGGCAAACAATGGAATTTCTCCACGATGCAGGTGTTTATTCATTGATAGAAGTTGGTCCCAATCGAACATTAACCGGTTTTATGCGTGCCTTTGGTTACGATCATATCTGGACATATACTACCGACCGTGCCGTTCGTTTAAAGAAAAACATGCGTGCATTTCAGGAGATTATTAAAAAATAGCTAGAGGTGAGATGTTTGTTTACTGGTGATGAAATAGCGGTTGTTACAGGGGCGTCCCGTGGGATTGGCCGTGCGATTGCTGTAGATTTTGCGCGGCATCATGTGACGACGATTGTAACGTACGTATCCAATCGGAAACATATGGACGAAACGTTGCGGCAAATAGAAGCAGTTGGTGGAAAAGCCTATGCGTATCAAGTTGATGTCTCCAAGGAAAATGAAGTGAAAAACTTTTTTAGGGATGTAAAAAAGAACTATGGGAATGTAGATATTTTAGTGAATAATAGTGGAATTACCAATGACGGGTTTTTGCCGTTAATGAGTCGTGCGAAATGGGATGGTGTTATTTCTGTTAATTTAGGTGGCACCTATTTATGTACACGTGAAGCAGTAAAACAGATGATGATCAAGAAAAAAGGGGCGATTGTGAATATCGCTTCGACAAGTGGGATTTCTGGGACGAGGGGGCAAACGAATTATGCCGCCTCCAAGGGTGGAATCATTGCTTTTACTAAAAGTATTGCCCAAGAAGCAGCAGATTACCAAATTCGAGCCAATGCAGTCGCACCAGGTTTTATTGAAACGGATATGACAAAAGTGATGGACCAACAAACATTACAACAGATGGTGGAATTAATTCCGTTAAAACGACTTGGAAAACCCGAGGAAGTAGCAAAAATGGTCACATTTCTTAGTTCGGACAACGCGTCTTATATCACTGGAAAAGTGTTTACCATCGATGGTGGGTTAATAAATGGATAAAGAAAGGAAAGGGAATTTCTATGCTAACGTATGAACAAACAAAAGAACAAGCACAAAAAAGAAGGGAACTAACAGATCGATTAAAGGAATTAATTGTCGAACGACTCGATTTAGATATCGAACCGGAACTGATTACAGACGACCAGCCGATTTTTGGCCGTGGATTAGGTCTGGATTCCATTGATGCCTTGGAATTATTTGTAGCGATTGAGGATGAATTTAACATCACTGTGTTTGATGATAATATTGAGGTTTTTAGTTCCATCAACAAACTCGCAGACTATATTGTAGAAAATCAGGAGGAGTGAGTGGCTCGTGAAAACCATTTTATCTGCAGATCAAATACGTGAATTAATTCCACACCGCTGGCCCTTCCTATTGCTCGACCGGGTCGTCGCATTAAAACCGGGGAAATCGGGTGTCGGTTTAAAAAATGTCACAGTAAGTGAACCATTTTTTGAAGGGCATTTCCCCCAGGAATCGATTATGCCTGGTGTGCTTATTGTGGAAGCATTAGCTCAGTTAACAGCGGTTGTTTATGGCACCGGTGCCTTAGCGAGCATCGAAGGAAATGATGAAATGGCAGCAACAACCGAAATGGTTACAATCGATCTGGATATAGATATTGCATCGCGGGTCGGCTATTTAGTGGCAATTAAAGATATGAAGTTTATGAAACCAGTCGTACCAGGAGATCAGGTTCGCTTGGAAGTACATATCGGAAGAAAATTTGGTATGCTTTCCCAAGTAAAGGTAGCTGCCTATGTTCAGCGTGCATGTGTTGTACGTGGGGCGTTAACGGTTTCAGAACGTCCGGAAGCGTATTAGGAAGGTCGTATGCTATGAAGCTTGATCAATTGCGTATACGAGATTGTACAAGAGAGGATGCCCAACAGATTGCCAATCTTTATAATTCATTTGGTTTTGGGCCGATTACATCCGGTTATCCGCTAAAAAAAAGTGACATACTCCGATCATTTGATGAAATGGAAATCATATTATTTCTTTGCATGGAGTATAAAAAGGAAATTATTGCGACGGTCTTATTTACAACCGTTTGTGGGCAAAAAGGTGCTGAACCACATGCTGTTTGGGGAAGTAAATTATTTATTCATCCGCAATTTCGAAATGGACCACTACCAGGGTTACTGTTTTCCAAATCCATTGTCCAACTAACGGAAATGGGATATCACTATATCGATGTCGATATTGACCCGAGTCATACATTAGCGTTACCACTGTATAAACGGGTTGGTTTTATTCGTTCAAGCCGCCAACATATTGATTATGATGGCTTTTTACAATTACGAAATTATCTGCCATATGTTATTGATTTTTTAAAGACGGGTTACCAGGTGGAAAAGTTAGATGACTCTTTAGTGGATAGTGGTTGGAGAAGTCTTTTTCATACGAGAGAAATCGACATCCGTTCCAGTGAAATAGACACTTATAATTTGCATGGAATGGAAGTATGTAAATATGATTTGAAATTTGGCGAAGATATCTTCTCTTGCTGGATTGATATCCGTTCTGAACGGGTAGCGATGATGGCCGATCCTCGGTTTTCCTTCGTTCGTTATTTGAAAGAAGGACAAGATGTTGTTGCTGGTCAGTCTGTAACGCTTTGTTTTGATTATGAAAATCGGCTCCAGCAAACCGTTCTTGTTTCGTTTAAAACAAGATGGGCCAATCGCTCGTTTCGGTTTCAAAAGGGGCGTCAGCGAAGATTGTTTCGATCAGGGGAACAGTTGAAATGGGAAGAGGAAATGACGATACCGGCTACGATGCAAGGCGATCACATGTTGGAAACAACCATGACATTTGGCGATTATTCTTTTACATTTTATTACGGCATTCATGTAAGACCAGCTATTGAACTAACATTGCGTGAGAGTCCTTCGATGATGCTCCACCAATGGTCAACGCTTTATCTGACGTTACGAAATAACCTTCCCAACATGCCCGGTGAAATAGATATCCAGCTAGAAAATAATAGCCAACTGGAACTTGCCCACCACGATCGTTTTCCGATGGAATTAACCAAACAAGCATCGATGGATATTCCGTTAACGATTCGGGTCCATGCACCGGGAAAACAGAAACTACAAGCGGTGCTATATGATGCAGAAAATAACTTTGTTAGTGCAGAAACATTCGATGTGTATGGGTTGGAAGGGCACGGTAGTAATCGCTATGTTCAGGGAGAAAAGGTTTATCTGGAAAATATCGGGTTGGTCGTTGAAATGGATGAAACAACGGGTGGTTTACAAGTAATTGAAAAAACAACAAATCAACCGGTCGTTGTGGAAGCATGGCCAGATGTTGGTTACCCATTTGTTGGAACGATTAAAGAGATGATCAAACGGGACATCATTGTTTTATTCCCAAAAGAAAAAAACACCTTGCTCGTTGTGGAAATAAAAGAAGAACACGCTTTTCACATACGAAAAATTACGCTGCTTCAGCAAGGGCTCATTCAAATCGATGATTATGCATTAGGCAAGGGAGATGTGCTTAAAATGCATCCATGGTGTACGTTAACGGATGCAACGGTTACCATACCGTTTCAAACGGGGACGGTAACGGATGTACTAATGTATGAGCAATTTCCTTTTGCACTTCATGATTATGAATATATGTATGATGCGGATTTGCCTAGTAATCCTGACAACTATGCCATGCCTTGGAGTGAGTTTGCCAATGATACATTCCATGTAGGGCTCATTTGGCAGGGGGAGGTACAACATCTTTTGTACGGATTAAGATGGATGCCAGCTCTTATTTTAGAACGTCGTTCAAAACAAAGGAAAATAAAAGTGGAAACGGGCCTAAGTCATTTCTTGCCAAGGACACAGCTGAAACAACGATATGTCCATCATTCCCTTTTACGACGGTGTGAGTGGCATATAGAAACAACCGAGCCGGATTTTACTCATTATTATACAGTAGGTCATGGCGGGAAAAACGAAACAGAGCGGATCTGGCAGATGTTATCTGGCCACCGTGCAAAACCTATTCACCCATCTGCTAAACGAGTTCGGATCAACGTCGTACCGAAGGCATTCTCCAAGCAGGGAGATACCATGGAAATTGCCGTCCAGTTGGAGACAGAACATAGCCAATCTATGCGTGGGGTTGTATCGCTTTCGCAGTCAAATGTATCGGAGACAAAGAAAAAAGAGGTGGATTATTTACGAAGAGGAGAGCCGGTGGAACTCATTTTCCTATTACCAGTAGAAAGAAAAGAACGGCTTATTAGTGGTGAGATTACGTTTGAAAATCATCATGACGGTATAGCGGTAACTGAGTCGTTTTCGTTTGCAATCCCAGAACAAAAAGGGTGGCTTCAAAAAGAAACAACAACAGAAAAAGGGAAGACGGTTGCAACCTTTGCTAATTCATATTTCCAAGTTGATATGGCTCCAGACTTTCAAGCATCCATCATAGGCATTTATTATCAAGACAAAAATATAGTTCAATCGCATTTTCCCAAACTGAGTCAATGGGGGCAACAGCAACATACACCTGCAGGAATTCACCCGCAAGGACTTCGTCATGACATAACAGGGAACCGGGGCTTTTTATTTGAAAAAAGCCAGATGGAACAATTTCGTTATGAGTGGCATGCATTTCATCCAAAATGGCAAGGGATTTCTTGTTATGGGGAAGGCTACATGATTGATTATGTACTCACTCCATCTGCTCCGGTTATGCGAATCGACGTTCAAAGGGAGAAGGAAAAGCCGGTAAAACAAATGCTTCTGCACTTTTATTGGAATCGATTTTTCCGGGAACGAACGATTCATTACTGGAATGGTGAAACAGCATATCGTTTACAGGAAGCAAAGCGGAAACGGCGTCTCTATCCATCTACAGCGAAAGTGATTATCGATTTAGGAAAAAATATATACGTTGCTATGTGGGCAGGGAATGACGGATCCCAGTTCATTATTTCAGAATGGGAGGATAAAGGATTTCAACTATCTACGGTTATGTCCCATCCAGAACCGGCAAGCACTTGTCGTTTATTTATTGCGGTGACGGAATCTTTTGAAGAAGCGTTACTTTATGTGAAAAATCGGAGAGGGGAGGTGGAATGTACATGAAGGTTTTGTTTATTGCACCGAGCCAGTATAGTATCGGTGAACTTCATAACGCAATCTATTTAGCAAGACAATTGTTGCAGCATGGTGTTTCCTGTCATTTTTTAACAAGCACCAAGTTTAGCGACTATGCCCGACAGGCTGGTATGGTGGTAACGCCGCTTGCAAGGCAGGTGAAGCAAACAACGGTAGTAGATGCATGTATCCGATCATTTCAGCCCAATATTGTCATACTAGCAGACTATCACATCTTGGAAATAGAGTCGCAACTGGTAGATTTGAACCATATGATGAGCTTGGATATCCCGGTAGCAACGATTGATTCTTTAAGTTTGGCAACACAATCTATGACTTTATATAATGAGTTATTTCGGCATGGATCAAACGGGAAGGGAAAATCCAGAATGGAGTATGAAACAAAGCTACGGAAAGCTCCTGAGTCGATGCGGATCATTCGGACATGTCCCATCAATCATCCCCGGCAAGAAGATGAAAATATTGTACCAGTTACATTATATACAGAAGCCTTTTCGATCGATTCAGAATTGAGACGAAAAGTGCGCGCTGATTTAGGTTGTTCGGATGAAGACAAGTTGATCATGTTATCCAAGGCAGCTTGGGCTAACTTTTTCGTCAAAATGCGTCGACTAGAATCGGGTATTCATATGAACAAAAAATATAGTTACGAGCATATGATCCAACAATTGATGCTGAGCTACTTAGGAGAGAAGGAATTACCATCCAAGGTCATTATTGTTGGCATTGGACCAGAGGATAATTATATGGCTATCCAGCATCAGAAGCAGATTCAATTTAAGGCGATGCCCTTTTTAAATCTAGATGAGTATGAGCAACTGTTGTTTTCCTGTGATTTGTTTATCACGGATAATATTACATCCTGTTCGATGGCAAAAGCTGTCTTTGGCTATGTTCCGGTTTTAAGTCTCATGAATTCACAGCTCCAATCCGAACAGGGGGATGTGCATATCCCCGATTCGTGGGAAAAATACCGGAATCAGCTCGAACCAATCATCGAACAATGGCAATCTGTTTTAGCGACGGGCATTTATCCATTTATAACGTTTCCGAATGGCTGGGTGGACGAATTGTCCCCATTATTAACAGATAATCCGTGGCTGGAAGCAATCCAAACAGCGGAGATTTTTGACATTCAAGGAACGGGAACATTGATGTATGATCTTTTATATTGCAAAGAGAAAAAGCAAGCGGTGTATGAGCGGCAAGAAAGCTATATACAGCAGATCATCCAGGCGCCAAATGCGATGGATATGTACAATCAATTAGTTGGAAATAAGGAGGAAAATCGGAATGAAGACAGAAAAAGTACGGAAACAACCATTAGGTGATATCTCGGAGAAGTCCGTAGTGGAAAATGTAGGAGGCTATCAAATCATCGAATGCTACGGGGATTTGCAGCAGGAGTATGATGCATTACGAAGTCAAGTGGGGGTGTTGGACTACTCTGCCAATGGAAAAATTAAAATAACCGGAAATGATCCCATTGCATTTTTAAATCCATTGATTTCGATTGATATTGAATTTATGGATATCGAGCGAACAAACTTTGCTTTAATACTAAATGAAGAAGCCCAAGTAATTGATTTAATTACCTTTTATCATCAGGAAGATTATATATGGATTGAAACATCTCCTGATAAACGAAAAGATGTATATGAATGGCTCGTAGAAAAAAATACAGATCAAAATGTAGAGATTGAAGACGTAACGGAAAACTATGCGGTTGTTGGTTTTGAGGGTCCGTATGCATGGAAAGTTGGTCAAACGTTTTTGGATTTTGATATTTCCTCATTACCGTTTCAATCGTTTGTGGAAACAACGTGGGAGGGGGAAGAAATCTTATTTGCACGAACAGGGGTTACCGGAGAATATGGCTACAAACTATTGATCGATGCAACAGCAGGTTCCAAGTTATGGCAATATGTGTTAGAGCAGAAAGGCGAAGAATACGTTGTTCATCCAGTCGGTACCCTTGCTTTGGAAATAACGATGCTTGAAGTAAGGCAGCCAAATATTGTCTATGAAACAAAGGATTTAAATGTATTTGAGGCTTGTTTAGAATGGCTTATTCATTTTGACAAGGAAGATTATACGGCGAATCATGCACTGCAAACAATTCGCGAAAAGGGTGTAGATAGACGAATTGTCGGCTTTTGTTTTGATACAGATGAAACATTAGAAGAAGGCGATACTATTTTCGTGGAAGAGGTGGAAGTAGGAAAAGTCGTGCAAGTTGTCCCTAGTTTTAACCTTGGAAAAAAGTTAGCTTTAGGTGTCATCGAAAATACATTTGCAGTATCTGGATTAACACTTCAGGCGCTACATCATAAAACGGACAAGCAAGTAACCATCCAAACGATTTCATCGCCATATGTCATTCCAAAATCATGGGGAATAAAAATAATCTAATAAGGAGTTAGACTCAATGGAGTGGAAGAAATATCAAGTTGTTGTAACGGGTATCGGAATTATTTCTGCGAATGGTAAAAATGTGGAAGAGTTTTGGCGAAACGTGCAAGAAGGTGTTTGTGGCATTAAGATGGTCCAGGAGATTGACACGTCAGATATTGTTACCGACTATGGTGGTGAAGTACATGATTTTGACCCGACGGATTATTTTTCCAAGAGGGAATTAAAGGATTTAGATCGAAGTGGACAGTTTGCCGTACTTGCGGCCCGGGAAGCAGTGGAACGGGCCGGTTTACAAATTGCCGACTATGACCCGTACCGAATTGGACTGATTGTAGGAACGTCCTTAGGTGGCATTTTAAGTGGGGAAAAGTTTCATAGACAATGGATCAAAAAAGGAATACGTCAAACAAACCCGGCTTTCATTTATAAATATCCGATCCATGTGCCGGCAGATAATGTCGCAAGGGATTTGGGGGTAAAGGGACCGAAAAGTGTTATATCCAATGCGTGTGCTGCAGGAACGAATGCGATTGGCTATGCCATGGATACCATTCGATCCGGCCAAGCCGACGTTGTTATTACTGGCGGGGTGGATCCATTAACAAAACTTTCCTTAAGTGGCTTTAATAGTTTACAAGCTTTATGTGATGGCCCGTCTTCCCCGTATAGTCGAAGTGACGGTGTAAATATTGGCGAAGGGGCTGCATTTTTAGTTTTAGAACGACGGGACGTTGCTATCAAACGGGGGGCAACTATTTTAGCAGAAGTGCTTGACTATGCATTATCTGCTGACTGTTACCATCAAACCGCTCCAGATCCGGCAGGAAGTGGTGCCTTACAGGCGATGCGGCATGTCCTTCAGTTAGCTGATATTCCGACAGAACAAATATCGTATATTAATGGACATGGGACAGGCACCCCTGCAAACGATTCATCGGAACCAAAGGCACTGCGCTCGTTATTAAAGGATCATAAACCACCTATATCTTCTACGAAATCGATGATTGGCCATATGCTTGGGGCGGCGGGAGCAGCGGAAGCGGTAACTAGTATTTTAGCTATTCGCGATGATATCGTTCCCCCTACGATTAACTTTAAAGAAGAGGAAGCAGTTTTTGACTTTGATTTTGTCCCAAATAAAGCGAAAAAGGGAAAAGTAGATGTGGTCCTATCCAATTCTTTTGCCTTTGGTGGGAACAATGCAACGATCCTATTTCAAAAAGATAGTGGTGTAGCAAAAGAGGAAAAGACTTTTAGTCAAAAGCGGCTCGTTATTTCCGGTATTGGTGCGGTAGCCGGAAATGCCAAACATGCCGATGACATTTTTCAGTTACTACAAGAGGGGGAATCGGGACTTTCCACTATTGATCAATTTGATTCATCCCCATATAAAACATCACTAGCAGGCATTGTTCCTAACATTCCGTATCGAAAATATATGAATCCAAGTTTATTACGAAAAATGGACACGATTAGTAAGCAGGCAACGGTTACAACGAGAATGGCCTTACAGGATGCGAAGCTAAGAGTAAGTCGTAACAATAGTGAACGGATTG
The DNA here is from genome assembly GCA_937951955.1 of uncultured Bacillaceae bacterium. Classification (GTDB taxonomy): domain Bacteria; phylum Bacillota; class Bacilli; order Bacillales; family Caldibacillaceae; genus CALGAD01. The sequence goes on along the minus strand of CALGAD010000012.1, from coordinate 4,652 downwards.
GGTTAATTTTTGCAACTGGAACAGGTCCCATTGAAACCGTGGAAGATTTTAATCGGGTTGTCATTGAAGAAGGGGCAGAAAAGGCAAATGCACGATTGTTTCCTAATACAGTGATGAATGCGGCTGCAGGTCATATTGGCGTGAATTTTAAATTAAAAGGACCAACAACTACTATATGTGCCGGTGGTGTGTCCGCTATTAATGCGTTGTTTTATGCAAATAATTGGATTCAACAAGATTTATGCGATCAAGTTATTGTAGTTACATCGGATGAATTTAACGAACCACTTGTTGCTGGTTTACACCGGATTCCTGGTTATTTAAGTGAAGATAAACCGATGCCATTTGATGCAAATAGTAGTGGCCATGTGTTAGGTAGTGGTAGCGTTGCCTTTGTTGTAGAAAGTGATACAGAAGCCAATGAACGGGGTGCGACTATTTTAGCGGAAATCAAAGGATTTGGTTTAACATGTGACAATAGCCGAGTAGCCCGCATAAATCCAAAAGGAGAGGAATGGAAAAAGTCCTTTGAATTTGCATTGGCGCAAGCAAAACTAACGGAAAATGATATTGATTTTATTGCATCTGCCGCAGGAGGCCTATGGTCATTTGACAAGGTAGAGGCGGAGGTTATTCATGAACTATTTGGGGCAGATGTACCAGTTAGTGCAACAAAATCTGTATTTGGAGAAACCCATGGAACGGCTGGTGCTTTAGGAATATTAAGTGCTTTATTGGCATTTAACGGGACGCTTGCACCTATTCAAAACATCCATTCACCGCATGATGACGTGCACTTGAACTTAGTTACAGAGGCAAAACAGGTAGATCATGTTCAACATTCATTAATTAGTTCCTTTACATATGGAGCTAATTATCAATCATTAGTATTGGGACGGTATGCATAAAAAGAAGTACATATTTATGGCTGACGGTTGGAAGGGAGGTTCTTTGGGAATGTAACGTTTTCAACAGGTAACCTAAACCGTTTATAGTTTTGAATCCCCTGCCTTGTCTGATGGATATAGTCTTTTTATCATGGATGCATGGCTATCCGAAAAGCCACGGAAATGGAATATAGAACATTTTTCCTGTTATGGGGTCATTGCATTGCATTTTGCAAAGGAGGGACAGGAAGGATCGTCAAGCAGATCATCGGTGTAATATCCTGTCCATTTCACCCTATGAATAGGAAGTTTGCCTGCTTTACGATCGAATAGCAAAAAATGCCACGTTTTGTCATTGGCGACGGGTAATTTGTAAAGAAAAGAGGGGCGGCATGATTTCGGGAATCGGTATCGATTTGGTGGAAATAGCACGGATTAAAAAAGCATATGAACGATCTTCCTTCCCTTTTGTAAAAAGGGTATTAACAGCACCGGAGTTGCAATACTTTCATACATTCGATTTGGAAAAACGAAAAATAGAATGGCTGGCGGGGCGCTTTGCTGCAAAAGAGGCTTTGGCTAAGGCAATCGGTACGGGATTTGGAAAAGAGTTGAGCATGCAAGATATTACGATTCAGGCAGATGCATTCGGTAAACCTACTTTTCAACTTGCCTCCAAGGTAACATCCCGCTTCCAAGAAAATATTCGGTTTCATCTATCGATTACCCATACCGAACATGTTGCGGCTGCTTTTGTTGTTGCATCTCGGGAAATAGAAGATTGTAGGATCGGTGGAAAGAAATAGAAGTTGACAGACCCTATGTTGTCCAACCCATGGATCAGTTTATTTTATAATGAAAGGGACATATGTCCTAACAGAAAGGAATTTTTTATATGAAATATATTCAAGACTTGAATTTACTTAAAACAAAATTAAGTGAATATCATATAGATCAAATATTTAATCAAAAAAGACCGCTTCCATTTACATTGCAGCTATATGAACAAGATGAAATTATTTTACTAGAAGGGATTGAACTAAAATCATTACTGTTTTTAGTTCAAGGAAAAGCAAAAATAACATCTAGTGTTGAAACTGGAAAATCACTTTTACTACGATTTATTCAACCTTTTTCCATAATTGGCGATATTGAACTAATTCAAGGCATTCACGTCCAATCACAGGTTACAGCAGTCAATGAATGCTTATTAATTGGAATACCTTTTGATTATATAAAACAACATGAAATGAATAACCCAAAGTTTTTACAAACACTTTTAAAACATGTAAGCTATAAACTTCAAACTTGTACGACCGCATCTCGTGTCAATTTATTGGCATCTGCAGAAAATAAATTTGCAAGTTACCTTTTGTCCACAATATCACCTGAACCTAACAATAATTTTGGAATAGAGCTAAGGACTTCCAATATTAAAGAAATTGCAGATTTACTTGGCACGACGTATCGACATCTTAATCGGGTTATTCATTCGCTATGCCTAAAGAAAATTATAAAAAAAGATAAAGATTCTATTTGTATTTTAAATCGGACCACTTTAGAGGAAATATCCAAGGGAATCCGTTATGAATAATGGATAACATTCTTCTGATGGTTATCCATTCTATTGTGTTCGTAGTATCTAAGTGATTATTCTTTTTCTTTTCCGTACAATTTCCCATTAAATGGATAAGGGATGTTATAATCCTTATCATAAAAACTCAATCAGTTATAACAATCCCTATTCATTGAAACGTCTAAGCACCAATGATTCGATTGAATAAGTTTAACAATACATCTTTTACTCCGCTTGCATTAAAGACAAATCCTACTGCAACCAAAGCAACAATTAAAAAGCCTATCAATTTAGAGAACTCTCGTTTAAAGCCTAGATAAATACCAATGACCACGATTGCCATTAATACTAGGGATTGCGCATTACTTAAAAACCAGTTATACAAATTTTGTCCAAAGTTCATCTTACATTACTCCTTCCACGTTCTAATATTTTGTCACTTGACGCATGCACTCGATAAACCATAAAATGATGCCACCTATGATGGTAATAAAAATGGATTTTAATAGTTTCATGGAAGTCCTCCTATCTATCATTTAATGACATCTTCTGTTTTAAGCGCCTGCTGCATCAATAATTGTTGATGACGTTTGCTTAACTTCGCTTGATCTAACATATCTTTAATCACGGTCGTTTGATTGATTTCATCCAGTTTTGTTGCCAGTTTCCAAGTAGGAGCCACTTGTCGTGCCAACCATCTAAGTGTCTTATCGAATGTGTAAGGTTCAGGTTTTGTTGTTAAATAAATTTTTCTGTTTTCTCCTAAATCTAAAAAGCGCTGCCACTCTGCATTCATTGGCCAACAGCTTCGACGTTTTTTCTCGTCTTTATCAACAATTCGAATATACCGATTAACAATAGAAAAAGCTGTTCGTCCCGCATCTTCATACGTCATTAAATCAACAACCGCATGATAGGCACGGTCATTTTTTAATCGAATTTCAAAACGGTTTTTAATGTCTGTATCTTCAAGTGATGCACCATGTTTCACGTATTGTTCATAATCCTATTCATACACAAAAAAATACACATCACTTTTCAACGAACCGATATACAATGTATTTCCTATATCCCGTTTTTCTTCTCCATGAACCAATTCGCCAGAACGATAACTTTTAAAACTACGAAAAACAGAAATACATTCTTCATTTCGACATTTGTTCGTGAGAAATGGAATATCCAATATGCCTGTCTTATCATTGATCGCAAGGTCAACCCGTTTAAAGACACCATTTACTCGAAACACATCCATGAAAAAATCAAACCATGTACGTTGTTGAGCTAATAAAAAGTTTTCAAATTGACGGCACCCCTTACCTTTCAGTTCAAGTAAACATTCTTTGTCTTCATCTGGCGAAACCATAACGACAATGTCGCCAAAGACATATTGTTCCATGTAAGAATAAAACGCATAATCTTCATGGATCATATACTCCATTTTCAATCGTAAAATTTCCTCAATAACTGGCTTCGGGTTCGTTGTTAAAAAACGTATTCGCACGTAATCAAATAAAATTTCGAGTGGCGCTTCTGGATTAAATTGCTCTAAAATATCGAACATCGCATGTTGTAAAGTTGGTGTCGGTGTCATTTTCCAGTTTCAATTTCACCAATATATTGCCTTGAAATTCCCACATGTACCGCTAATTTGTTTTGCGATACGCCATATGCCAATCGTTTTGCTTTTAATTGTTGATACCAAGGTATCTCATTCATATGCATGCCTCCCAACAGAAAAAGATGTCAACTAAAGGCTAAAAGCTGACATCTTCGTAATATGACCTGAACCCTTGATGCACAAGGGCTTTTAGACTTTTGAAACAGTTTCTTATTGTTTTTCTACCCCCCTGTTAGAAACGGGGGGTAAAGCGTGGCTGTCGCCACGCAGGCTTTGCCCAGCACAGCGGCTTACGCTTCGCACGCCGCCGCACTGGGCAGCCTTATTGGGCAAGTTTCTCTATCTTTTTTTAAAAAATCATGATCCTTAGGTACAAGTGGTGTATAAAATTCAGTTATGACATTATCCCCTTTATCGACATACCCACGTCCTTTGATCTGTTTTAGGAAAAATTGTTTTTGCACGTCGCTTCCAAACATCATGCCATACCCTAGTTCGGACATTCTTCCTAAAGCAACCCGAAAATTAAATTGATCACGAATTCCATCGCCTAGATATTTTGCATCTGGTC
>CALGAD010000011.1 GCA_937951955.1 uncultured Bacillaceae bacterium | reverse complement strand
TGAATCCTCCACCATGCCAAAAATTCTTATATTCTTTTATAAAATATAATTTTAGCAAAAAATATTATGAATTGGGATTAAATAAAACCATAATAAATATTTTTTAAAATATACAAATAAATTTGCTACGAAAACTATACTTGTTATTTCGGAAATTTTTCTTATATCTTTACAAACAAATATAAATTTTAGTGCAAAATTTAATTTGTTTTCCATGGGCTTAGGTGAAGGGGAATGTTCCGAAAAACCGCCGGAACATCTATAAAAAGTAATGTGTTTAGGCAGAAGTTATCTGTATACTCTTGTTTCCGCTTGTATTTAACAATTGCGAAACATGTGAGTTAAGGGATTTATAAAGAGCATTTCGTGATCGATCGACGAGAGGATCGACGGGATCTTCACCAGGTAAATGAATAAAATGGAACCCCCCTGATGAATTTGATATTTATTTCATCAGGGGGTAAATTTTTTTGCGGTAAGTACGATTAGCGCTTTTTTTCATAATACTGGCGATGGAGTTCTTTGATTTGTTCGGCGAGTTCGCTGACAGGACCGTCCACTTCGGCATTGCGAATAACCTCTTGAATTGGTAGATTTCGCACGGGGGATGGTGGGACACCAAACTCCTTTAGCCATTCGGCGAGCTGTTTGGAAGAGCTGGCATAAACGATCCGGCCTAAGCCTACCCAACCGTGAGCCGCGGCACACATCGGGCAATGTTCACCTGAAGTGTAGACGGTCGCCTGTCTCCTTTCTTCAGGCGTCAAATGATTGGCCGCCCAGCGAGCGATGTTGAATTCCGGATGCTGGGTATGGTCACCACTAGAGACGCGATTGTGATCTTCAAATAGGATCTTGCCGTCTGCGGAAACTAAAACAGAACCAAAGGGTTGATCCCCTTTTTCCAGGGCGGTTTTCGCAAGTTCCACGCACCGTTGTAAAAATTTTAAATCTTGATCACGAATCACATCTAGATCCTCCCATCTTCTTTTCGTTTTCGAGTAAATACATGTCTTACTATGAGTGAAGCAAATTTATCATGTTAAAGCAAGGAACGAACTGTTTTCTTCTTTATGTCGCGATTACAAAATGAAATTCTCGGTTTCCCGAAGAATAATGGGAAATTCCTGATCTGTGACGGAGACTGGAATCAATAGGGATGCAGTTTTCGAAAAAACCGACAAAAACAATGAATGGTTTTGAATGTTTTTGATTGAAATTAACCGCTTTCACTGTTACAATGGATGTGTAGGAGGGTTCTTGATGTTAACCGCTGAAAGGCACGATTATATTTTAAATAAACTAAGGGAAACCGGCATCGTGCGTTTGCAAGAATTAGTAAATGAGTTGAATTGTTCTGAGTCGACGATTCGCCGGGACTTGACCTATTTAGAAACAAAAGGGCTTTTGAAACGAATTCACGGTGGGGCGAAACGACTGTACACAGTTGAAGAAGAATTAACGATCAAGCAAAAATCGGTCAAAAACGTTCACGAGAAACAATTGATCGGTAAATTGGCCGCCTCTCTGGTCACCGATCAAGATGTGATTTTTATAGATGCGGGAACGACGACTCTGGAAATGATTCAATATTTACCGATGAAAAAAGATATTACCGTTGTTACAAACGGGATCCATCAAGCGACGTTGCTTACAGATCTTGGTATACGAACCTATTTAGTCGGCGGACGTTTAAAAAACACAACGAAAGCCATAATAGGAGCCAGTGCGATTGCACAAATTCGATCGTATCAATTTAATAAATGTTTTTTAGGAATTAATGGAATCGATACGGAATTCGGGTTTACAACACCAGATCCCGAGGAAGCTGCGGTAAAACATGCGGCGCTCAGACAATCGGCACACCCCTTTTTTCTCGCCGACTATTCCAAATTTGAAAAAGTTAACTTTGCAAAAGTTTGCGATCTAGATGATGCGACGATTATAACAGCTGGAATTAATGAAAAAAATCGATCACGTTATCAAAAATTTACAACGGTCTTGGAGGCAAAAGAATGATTTATACAGTTACCTTAAACCCATCGGTCGATTATATCGTTCATTTGGACGATTTGCATATCGGACAGCTTCATATCATGAAAAATTGTGCAAAATTTCCCGGCGGCAAAGGAATCAATGTTTCAAGGGTTTTGCGTGAATTAGGGGCAACTTCAACAGCATTAGGGTTTATCGGTGGTTTTACCGGTCAATTTATCGAAAACTGGCTTTTGAAAGAAAAGATTCGTACGGACTTTATAAAAATTCAAGATGACACAAGAATTAACATTAAATTAAAAACAAATCTTGAAACTGAAATTAATGCCGCGGGTCCAAATATAACAACTGAAGAAGGTCAGCAATTATTGAAACAAATTGAAAAACTGAAATCAGATGATTTGCTTATTCTGTCAGGAAGTAAACCGCCTTCCTTGCCGGAGGATTATTACTTAAAAATCGTAAAACAAATTTCAAAAACAAATGCATCTTTTGTCATTGATACTTCAAGTAAAGAGTTGCTCGATACGCTCGAATTTAGCCCTCTTTTAGTGAAACCAAATAAAGAGGAATTAGAGGAAATTTTTGGTACATCTATGAGAACGGATGCAGACATTATCAAAGCGGGAAAAACCTTGATCGAATTAGGGGCACAACATGCAATTGTATCCATGGGTGGTGAAGGTGCATACTTGTTCACCCGGCAAAAAATTTACCGTGGCTATAGCCCTAAAGGACAAGTGAAAAATACGGTAGGAGCTGGAGACAGTATGATCGCCGGATTTATCAAATCGTTTTTGGATACTAAGGAGGTGGTTGCTTCGTTTAAAATGGGGTTGGCTACGGGCAGTGCAACTGCGTTTTCCGATGATTTAGCAACCAAAGAAAAAATAGATCAATTACTAGATGCAGTCAAAGTTGAAGAAATTCAGGAGGGGTAAAAATGAAAATTAGTGCTTTACTAAAAAAAGAACTGATGATTATGGATTTGCAGGCACAAACAAAAAATGATGCAATTGAAGAAATGATTCAGAAATTAGTTGATCATGGATATGTGAATAATGCTGAGCTTTTTAAACAAAAAATTATTGAAAGGGAAAACTTATCATCGACAGGAGTAGGGCAAGGAATTGCCATGCCTCATGCCCAAACGAATGCCGTAAATGAGCCTGTTGTATTATTCGCCAAAAGTAAAAATGGACTTGATTATGATGCTCTTGATGGGAAACCGGTTTATCTGTTCTTCATGATCGCAGTGCCAGAAGGTGGGCATTCAACCCATTTGAAGGCCTTAGCACAATTATCAAAGCTATTGTTAAATGAAGAGTTCATTAAAGAACTTAAGGATGCAGGGAGCCCGGATGATGTTTATCGGCTCTTCCAAGATGTGGAAGAAAACACAACACATGATGAGCAAGCACAACCTGTAGATGAGAAACCGTTTATTGTTGCGGTTACGGCATGTCCTACCGGTATCGCGCATACGTATATGGCCGAAGAAGCTTTGAAGAAAAAAGCGGCCGAAATGAATGTGGAGATTCGCGTTGAAACCAACGGCCAGGAAGGTGTAAAAAATAAATTAACAGAAGAGGAAATTGAACGTGCCATTGGTGTGATTGTCGCTGCTGATACTAAAGTGGGGATGGATCGTTTTGACGGGAAGCGAGTCCGGCAAAAGAAGGTCAGCGAGGGAATCCGTAATCCTGAAGAATTAATTCGAAAAATTCTAAATCAAGAAGCTCCGATTTTTCGGGCGGAAACAAAAAAGCAGAAAGAAGAAACAGAGCCTTCACAATCTTTATAGAACAAAATATATAAAGACTTAATGAATGGTGTCACGTATATGCTTCCCTTTGTCGTCGGTGGAGGAATTTTATTGGCCGTTTCCTTCTTATTTGAAAATGTTTTAGGAAGCGATAGTGAAATCTTTAAGTTTTTAAATACTCTTGGCGGTAATGCCTTTAATTTTCTCATTCCCATTCTGGCCGGTTACATTGCCGTAAGCGTCGGTGATCGTCCCGCTTTAATGCCCGGTATGGTTGGTGGACTTATGGCCGTTCATAGTAATGCTGGATTTTTAGGAGGCCTGGCAGCGGGATTTCTTGCCGGATATATTGTAATTTGGATGAGAAAACTCTTTCGTGGAATACCTCAGTCTCTTGAAGGCCTGAAACCGATCTTCATTTACCCGGTTGTAGGCTTATTCTTGATCGGTACGTTGATGTATTTTATCGTGGGACCGATTTTCTCGATCATTAATACAGCGATGATTGATTTTCTCAACGGACTGGGAACAGCGAATAAAGTGTTATTAGGGGCAGTTCTCGGTGGAATGATGGCTACAGATATGGGTGGGCCATTTAATAAGGCTTATACATTCTCAATCGGTATTTTCACCGAAACCGGAGATGGAGCCTTAATGGCTGCGGTTATGGCTGGCGGCATGGTCCCTCCTCTTGCGATCGCACTGGCAACGACGATCTTTAAAAATAAATTTAATGAAGCGGAAAAGCGTTCAGGTGTATCGAACTACATCTTAGGACTTTCCTTTATCACGGAAGGGGCTATTCCCTACGCGGCAACCGATCCTTTACGAGTCATCGGTTCCTCCATCCTGGGTTCAGCGATCGCAGGTGGACTCACACAATTATGGAATACTTCCATACCCGCTCCGCACGGTGGTATCTTTGTAATAGCTTTAGCTGAAAAACCGAAAATGAACAAATATACGGAGAAAATAAGGGGTAGTTATATTTAAAAAGAAAAAGGTCAAAGCTAAAGGCCTGTTAACATATACTAGCAAAAATTTACACATTGGTTTAAATTATACAAAAGTTAGTCGAATTTGATTAAAAAGACTGGCTATTGAATATAGTGCCTTTTCGAAGAAAGAAAATATTGGAGTGAATTGGAGGGATAGTTATGATCAAAGCCGTGCATGGAGACATTACGAAACTTCAAGATGTTTCCTACATTTGCAACGCGGCAAACGCAATCGGTCCGATGGGAGGAGGAGTGGCGGCCGCGATTCAGAGAGCTGGCGGCAAAGAGATTGAAATAGAAGCGATCAAAGTTTGCAAAGAGCAAAATCCGATGCCAGGCGACCTGTATGTCACACATGCGGGAACACTTCCGTTTCAAAACATTATTCATCTAGTGACGATGAAAGAACCGGCAGGAGCGACCTCTTATGACATTGTCAAAACATGCTTAAACAATTTAGTCGCTTATTGTCAAACACATGGAATTGACAAAGTAGCCCTGCCGGCGTTGGGAACAGGAGTAGGAAATTTGGATAAAGCAAAAGTCGCCGCCATCTTCAAAGAAGTGTTGGAACCGGCGAAAGACATCGAATTTATCGTTGTCGATATTGATGAAGAATTTATCGCATTATTTGATGGAAGCGGCAATGTTGACTAAAAGGAACGGAGCATCTTCTTTGGTACTCCGCTCCTTTTGGTATTTTTCAAACACTTTGATTTACCTTTATTCTACTTCTCGAAGGATTTTTTCAACATTTTTCATTCGGTTATTCAAATCTTGGAGTTCTTGAAGAATTTTCTTTTGATGTTCGCTTGTGTCTCGTTGTAAAGCGAGCAATTCTTCGGACATTTTTTGATAAGCTTGTTCTTTCCCTGCTTGTATTTTGACGTGCCATGTTTTGATCAAATAGACGATAATGATTGTTATCAATACCAATACAGTTAAACTATAAAATACACCAGTATGCATGATGTTCATTCTTTCTTCTTGATGGTCAGTGTGTTTATCGATTTTGCAATCAATTCTTTCGTTAAACGAATATCGAAAGGCTTTAATTCATAATATTTCATGGATTTGCCGTCCTCTGACAGCTCCAACTCACTCGTTACCAACCCCGCTGCCTCTAATTTCTGCAAATGCATATAAAGCAAGGGCCGGCTCATCTGAACGGCTCTTGCTAATTGGCTCACATACTGCCTCTCTTTTGCTAATATAGAAATAATTTTTAAGCGATGAGGGTTCGACAGAGCTTCCAATACAGCAAGCAATTCATCTCCAGATAAGTCATCTCCAGACAAGCTCGGATTTTTATTTAACATCACTATGTCTCTCCCTTTTTATTCCGCGTCTTATCCAATCTTCTAGACTGCTATAACCCCGTTTAAAGTTTTACGGTACTCAGCATCCCTCTTTCATTTTGGGATGTTTAATAGTTAAAAATTTAATAACATATGTAATAAATATTTTACATGTAAGAAAAATATTACATATGTTCATTTTTGTCAACACCATAAAAAACGACTTGTACTTTGGTAAGAACACACTGATCTGATTCAGTTTATGGTCGTCAGCTACTTGTCAAAAAAACAGCACAAAAAAATCACCATTTACCGTCTTGGCAGCGGTTTAGGATTAAGTGATGGAAACATGTGAAAAAGCCACCGGCCGCAAAGCCAGCATTGAATCCATCGACCGATGCCCGTTGTTGCTTCATCGCAAAAAATGGATGACGAGTTGGATGAAAAGCGGAATATTCGTTGGAAGGGATGATTGCAAATGCGTGGAAAAAGCAAAGTAAACCGAAAGGCCTCCCGCTGAATGGTGTTTAGCAGGAGGCTAATTTTAATAACAAGCTCCATTGCTTTGGTTGACGAAATAGCGAAAAAAATGTAATATTAAAAAGTTTCAATTATATAAAAATAATAAATTTTGATGTAAACTGAGATAAAATAATTGTATTTTTTAAAAATGATAAAGACCATATATCGGAGGGCATCTTAGATGAAGAAAAAAGACATTTTCTTTACGGGGT
>CALGAD010000010.1 GCA_937951955.1 uncultured Bacillaceae bacterium | reverse complement strand
TTGGCCCTCTCTTGAATTTTGAAGTTCAAACTGAAAAATGGTTCTAATATTGTTGTATCTTCTACTTCCTCCGGCAAATAAGAAAACGGGTCAAAACTGAATACGATTTCCTGAACCCGTTCATAAAAAGCGCTGGTAGCGGCAAGGCTTGCTTGCTGTGCAGTAGTGGCAGACTTTTCTTTGACAGCGTAAACCGAGCCTAAATTTAGGACAAGTATAAATAATATCATCATTATGCTGATTAAGCCGGCAACAAATATGGCAATGCTCCCGTTCTCTTGTTTCCGTATTTTTGCAAACCATTTGTTCATTCAATCACCCGTCCATAAGCTGTGGCAGAATATGGTACTTTCAAATTTGGAAAATAATTGGACAAAAACATCAAATCTATCGTTGCATTAACGGTAGCAGTAAATTCCTTTCCTGACGTAACAGATATAGCTCCCGGCTGAATGTGATCCCCGGAGCTGTTTAAAATATGATTTGCTGCTTCGTTCGCTTCATAAGCATCCTTTGTCATTGCATATACGTTGGCATATTCGTTGGCTGCTGACTCCACAACAGCAACCGCATGAATCGCTGCGACAAATTCGATTAAAATTACTAAAAATAAAATTGCTAACGGAATAATTCCCAAAAATTCAATCGTTGCCGACCCTTCCTCTTTTTTCAGGCACTATTTTATAAATTCCATTCGACGCACCTCTTACAAACCTAATTAAAGGAATCGATTATCTTAAAAAAATTTGCTGAGGAATCTGCCTGAAAAAGCAGATTCCCCTGCCTTAAACAAATACTGGAAAGCGGGATTCCTTCTTTAACGCTTCATTTGCCTTCAGCTGCTCCTCGATAATTACTTGCTTTGCAGTTTTAATATGTTCCTCCCTGTCATATTGTTTATCTTTTTCAACGAGGCGGATTGATTCAATATTCTTTGCCAGTTTCTCTTTTTGTTCCTTGCTTGTAAACCAGTTTAAATAGTTGTTTTCCTTTCTTGTTATCAATGACCGAAGCTGGGAATTATTATGCAAGTGATCCTTTACCAGCATTAAATGTTCTGTATTCTCGTAATCTAAGATGGCTTGATTATAAATGTAATAGTCAAATGCTGCTAAAACTTCTACCAGGTTCATCACATCTTCTTCCGTATATTGGCGGACCGGCATATAGTTCTTCTTATATTCCGCCATTAGTTGTTTTAGTTCATTCTGGAATTGAAGAATCTTTTCAATGTTCATTTCTATTTTTTCGTAAATTTGCTGCTCTTCTGCTGTTAATGGAAGGCTGGCCTTTAATTTATTTACTACGTGAGCAATTCCCGTAAACATATCCATCGATATTCGTGTTCGCTCCGCAACGTACGTATTAATCTTTGAACGGGTATTTACAATTAACGGGAATAAGTCAAAAGCCTTTTCATAAAATTCCTGCGGTGCATCTTCTTGTGGCGAAAAAACTGCAAATCCCGCATGCCTATTAAATTTTGAATAAAACACGAGATAAAAATCCCAGCTGTTCAAACGCAAGCTTTCTCTTTGAATGGTATACTTTTCCATCCACCGTTTATGCTCTTTTATTTTCCGCAATAGAGTTGCATCATGTACTGACAAGTATGAACATCCTTTCTGTTGTTAGTCGTTAAAATCCAAAGAAGCTCTTAACTTTATTCCAGCCTTTCTTAATTTTCTCTCCTGCTTTTTTCGCGATATGTTTCGTTGTCGACCAGAGTCCGCCTTGCCAATTATCTGCGAACAGCTTGACGCCTTTCGATACAACCCAAATTCCTGCACCAACAGCAGCCATGCCTGCACCAATTACTTGGCCTCCAGGAATTGCCGCAGCCACTGCACCACCATTCATCAGTGTGCTGCCCAAGCTTGCAGTTACATCTGCCACTGCAGAGGTTTTCTCTGCTCCAGTCGCGTCACTGTTAAATACTTGATATGCTTTTGCCGCATTCCATCCCATTTCAAAAGCAGATAACCCAGTACCTATGGCTGCTCCAGCAAGATTAAATTTGGAAACCGCCCCTATAACTCCTCCAGAAGCGATGGTAGCTGTATTAGAAGCAGCTTGTGCATATCCGGCTCCGGTACTAACCGTATCACTTAAACTTCTTAAATTTCTCCATGTTTTGAAATTATCATAGCCTGATTTTACAGTATCATAGGTGTCGACAAGTTCAAAGAGGGTCTGGTCTTTAACTCCTAGCCGAATTCCATTCAGCAGCAGATTACGGTAAAAACTGCCGCCATAATCCATTTTCGAGGTTAGTCCCTGTTCATAGGCAAGGACATTTCCAATATAATCAACTTGCCCCATAATGACATCTTCAAATATATATTTTCCGACATCATAACCTAGCGGCAAATCCGGAATCGTTACATCCGCATTCGTTCCATTTCCGGAAAAATTCCCGTATGCGAATGGGCCATAGCCAAATGGTCCATACAGTCCTGCATAATACATCCACGGCATTCCTGGAAATGCATTGCCATTAAATCCTGGATGCATCCAGGGAGCACCAGCAAATTGATTACCTTGAAAACCAGGAGCTAGCCAAGGTGCACCAGCAAATTGATTTCCTAAAAATCCAGGGGCTAGCCAAGGGTTGCCGGAAAAGTTATGATAAGAAAAACCTGGCATTCCCCACGGAGTGCCTGCAAACTGATTCCCAGAAAACCCTGGCAAATTCCAATAGTTTCCATAAAAGCCTGGCATCGACCAATAATTCCCATACCAGCTGCTGCCGTCCCAGCTATCTCCATCCCAAGGACTCTCACTCGTACCTTCCCCGCTCCAATTTTGTCCATTCCACGGATTTCCATTCCAAGGGTTCCCTTGCCATGGCTGTCCCTGCCAAGTTAAGTCAGATCCGTCCCAAGGGTTACCTGTTCAAGGATTGCCTTGCCATGGGCTTACGGCTAAAGCAACTGGCAAAAAAGGCTGGAAGGTTAAATACACAATTGCAAGAACGATGAATAATCTTCTCAACCATTTAAACATTTTTAAACCACTCTATAATCAAAATTTATTTCATTATTCTAAGACGATAATGGTTCTGCATTTTTGCCTCTTTCTTCTTCTACAGACAGAATTGTTAGTGCCTCTCTCCATTTAATCGTAAACGCCGTCATCAAAAAGACGATAAATGGATAAATAATTATGTTAATCACAATTTGGGTAATAATTTGGGCAGCATAGGAAGGTGTAATATTAAATAATTGAACGGTGACATATATACCGAGCAGGAATTCTAGCAATCCTGTCAACGTTAATAAAATTGCTATTTTCCAAAAATGTCTTTTCCCGATATTCCAGCCATCCTTCCAAGATTTCCAGACAGATTTTTCTTCAAAAATGGCAACATACGGGATAGGAAAAAGGATAGAAAGGAAGAGTATTCCCGGAAGTATTAGCAGAATGAACCCGATTGACGTTAAGATGGAAACGATGCATGCAAACACAAATACGGTGAAACCATTGACAAGAAAATGATAGATAGCATCTCGGAAGGAGGCTTCCCCTCCTTTATATTCCGCATATAAAAACCGGATATAAGGGACCTGGCCATAAATAAATAGCAGAATGGTTATTAAACCGTAATAAATATCGCCAACGGATGCCCCAAAGGTAACTGGAGTAACAACATATATGTAGTTTGTTATAAAGTTGTGCAAAATTAAAAGGGGTAACGTAGTGAAAAGCATTAGTAGCAATACTTTTTCAATTTTTTTGTATAGACTTCCCATGCAAATTGCAACGGTTTTCTCATTTTCATCTCCTACAAATGACGAATTATTATGAAAGAAAAGGGGAAAAATCCCCCTGTTTTCTAGCTGTTTTGCTCTTGAAAAATCTTCTCAATCTGCTGCTGTGCTTCTTCAAAGCTTTCTGCTTTCATTTGTTCAAGATTTTTCCTTAATTCACGTACTAACTCTTCAATATCATCCTTGATTTCTTTCCTGCGAGCATCCAATTCCATCTTCTGCTCAAAAGTAATAAACTCTAGTTCGTCTAATTGATTTATCAATCGCCACATATTGTTCATTGTTCTTCTCGTAATCGAGCTCCATTTATTATGAATGGCTATAATATCAAAGGAAGCATCGACTTGTCCCGCTTTTACGTCTTTCAATGCATCTCTTTTCCATTTTTCCCATGCCTCCAGCACTTCCTCAGCCCGCTTAAATTCTGCTTGCAATTCCTCCTGATTGTTTGCCGTGGCATAGATTCCGTCTGCAACTCTAGCTATCTCCTGCAGCTGTTTTTGCGCTTCCTGATCCGTTTGGAAACCAATAATGTTTATAATTGGCTGGATATCCGATTGGGACAGTTCTTCCGCAACGGCAACCGGATCTCCGTCACATGTTTCGATGCCATCGCTGACAACATAAATCAAATTCGTATAGTCATCCGTATGGAAGGATGCCATCGACTCTTTTGCCGCTGATAATGCACCTGCTAACGGGGTCCAGCCGGCAGGTTCGAACTCGCTTAATGCATTTTTAAATTTCTCTTCGTCATAAGGAGCAAATCCGTATACCTGTTCAATCGTCGAACAAGATAGCTCCTTATCACGATCCGCACCTGTTCCTTCATGGCCATACACTCTTAGAGAGACATTTGCTTCCTTCGGCACTTTTTGGACAAACTGTAAAATTGCTTCCTTTGCAATCTCCATCCTCGTTCTGCTGCCGGCATAATTGGCCATGCTGCCGCTTGCATCTAAGAGAATTTCAATATTATAGTTTGGCTTAAAATGATAGCGGCTGTCCGGCAAATCAGGATTTCCAAAGGAAGCAAACTGCCACTGTTTTATTACATCCTCTGGATTAGGATAGTCTTCAGCTACAAGAGAATATATATAACGTAAATATTGATCGTACTCTTCATCTGTTGGATTTTCCGGTAAGGGGCCAACTTTATCAAATTCCTGCTTAATCTCATCGGCATAATCATAAATATTGTCTGCTCCTGCGAATAGTCCTGGCAATTGGTTGGCCATTTCATCAATCGTTGTTGGAATTGCTGGTGCGTGAAGGAGAAGGGAAGAGGCGGCAACTTCTTCCTCCACCTTCTCAGTCTCTTCCTCCTTGACATCTTCCGTTTCGATTGCCTCGCTGGCCGAATCCAATTCTTTTTGACTTTCTTTATCCTTCTCATCATCATTACAACCAATTAGTAAAAGTGCTACTAGGAAAAATAGTACTGCGATGGTAAGTTTTTTTGCCATAGGATAACTCCTTCTGTTGAAAGGTTAGATTTGATTAACTGCCACCGCCGATCTGTGAAATCAGCTCTGAAATTTTGCTGCTAGAATAAATGCAATAACTAGAAAAATGATTGCTTTCCTTTTCGACTCTAGCAAATTTAATTCCACCCTTTTCATCCGATGTTCCTTTGATATTTAATGTATAATCATATTTTGTAAATATGTCAATTTGTCAACAGTTGCTGCAAGAAGCAGAAAAATGCCACCTTTTTCCTAAAAAATCTGCAAATTTTTGCTAAGGGGAATCTTTTGCATTAGAGAAAAATAAGTGGATAGTCGGAAATGAAGACAGGAATTTCTTTTTTATATTACTTGATATCCTTTATATAGTAGGAATGAATCATTTTTTGAAAAGTTTTTGTAAATTGATTTATATCACGGCAAACTTTGTAATAATCTGCTACAGTTAGATTATTTTCGGACAAAAAAAGAAGCATCCAATACACAATGGAATGCTTCTAAAGTACTTTTTATTTATATGTTTTTATTCGTTTTCAAGGTGTTCCATTAAAAGAAGAAGATCATGGAAGAATGTTTCCAGTATCGAATAATGCACAATCCGTTGTCAATGCCTTACTCAACCGATTAAAGGAATTACATGTAACAATTAAACCCAATTGTCCTGTAGAAGAATTACATTATGAGGATGGTCGAGTCAAAAAAGTAATATTAAAAACGGGTGAAACGATTGAGGCTAAGGACGTTGTTATTGCAGTCGGTGGAAAATCTGTACCCCATACAGGATCTACTGGTGATGGTTATCCTTGGGCTAAAAAGGCCGGTCATACGATAACCGATCTATATCCAACAGAAGTTCCATTAACATCTGATGAAACGTTTATTCAAGAGAGAATATTACAAGGTCTTTCATTACGAGACATTTCATTATCTGTACTAAATCATAAAGGAAAATCAATCATCACTCATAGGATGGATATGATTTTTACCCATTTTGGAATTTCGGGACCTGCTGTATTACGTTGCAGTCAATTTGTCGTAAAAGAGCTTAAAAAGGGAATTTCTAAACGAGTAACGATGAAGATTGATGCCTTACCTGATCAGAATGAAGACATGTTATTTCAACAAATGTTAAAAAAAGTGAAAGAGGAACCGAAAAAAGCTGCAAAAATGCTTTAAAAGGATTTGTTCCTGAACGTTTACTACTTTTCCTTATGGAAAAAGCCGGTATTGAAGAAAACCGTTCGATGAATTCAATTGCGAAAGAGAAATTTAGAACCTTGGCACATTTCATCAAGGATTTTCGGTTTTCAGTCAATGGATCCTTACCAATTGAAAAAGCCTTTGTTACAGGAGGAGGCGTTTCAATTAAAGAAATTGAACCAAAAACCATGGCATCGAAAAAAATGTCCGGTCTTTATTTTTCTGGTGAGATCTTAGACATTCATGGTTATACAGGAGGGTTCAATATTACATCTGCTCTTGTTACCGGTCGTTTAGCTGGCATGAATGCGGGCCATAAACTGGAATTGAACCTTCTTTGGCACCGATGGAAGGAC
>CALGAD010000009.1 GCA_937951955.1 uncultured Bacillaceae bacterium | reverse complement strand
AAAAAGAAAGGCTGGGAAAGTTCGATCACTTCTCCAGCCTCTTTTCCGTTTTATGCGGACGTTTTTTCATTTTGTTTTACGATCGTACCGTCTTTCATGACGAGAATTGGATTTTTCAGATCGGTTACAGATTCAGGTGTGATGATACATTTGGCGATATCATCTCTTGAAGGCAAGTCATACATAACATCGAGCATGATTTTTTCAACGATGGAGCGCAAGCCCCGTGCTCCTGTTTTCAGCTCGATAGCCTTTTTAGCAATTTTCCGTAACGCTTCTTCCTGGAACTCTAATTCTACGCCATCCATCTCCAGCATTTTTTGATACTGTTTGACAATGGCATTTTTCGGTTCAGTGAGAATTTGAACGAGTGCATCTTCATCCAATTTTTCTAATGTGGCGATCACCGGAATTCGCCCGATAAACTCGGGAATTAACCCGTAAGATAGTAAATCTTCCGGCAATACTTTGGAAAGGATGTTTTTCTCGTCAACTTCTTCATTGGAACTATCAGCACCAAAGCCGATAACCTTTTTACCGAGTCGACGTTTGATAATTTGTTCTAAACCATCAAAGGCACCGCCGACGATGAATAAAATATTCGTCGTGTCGATTTGAATGAACTCTTGATGGGGGTGTTTTCTTCCACCCTGGGGCGGTACACTGGCAACTGTTCCTTCTAAAATTTTCAGTAAGGCTTGCTGTACACCTTCACCGGAAACATCCCGGGTAATGGAAGGATTTTCCGATTTCCGGGCAATTTTGTCGATCTCATCGATGTAAATAATCCCTTTTTCGGCCCGCTCCACATCGTAGTCAGCTGCTTGAATCAATTTGAGCAAAATATTTTCAACGTCTTCACCGACGTATCCAGCTTCCGTGAGCGATGTGGCATCAGCAATCGCAAAAGGAACGTTTAATATTTTGGCTAAAGTTTGTGCGAGTAAGGTTTTTCCGCTTCCTGTCGGTCCGATCAAGCTAATATTACTTTTGGCTAATTCCACATCATCGATTTTGCTCTTTGTATTGATCCGTTTATAATGGTTATAAACCGCAACAGATAATGTTTTTTTCGCTTCATCTTGACCGATTACATATTCATCAAGAATACTGCGAATTTCTTTCGGTTTCGGAATATCTTTAAATTCTATTTCTTCTTCGTTTCCGAGCTCTTCTTCCACAATTTCCGAGCAAAGCTCTATACATTCATCACATATATATACACCGGGTCCAGCAACTAATTTTCTTACTTGATCCTGGGATTTTCCACAAAAGGAACATTTTAGCTGTCCCTTTTCATCATTAAATTTAAACATTACCTTCACCCCTTTAAAATTCCCTGTCAGCACCAATAACATTGCTTGAAAAGACAAATATTATCTTAGCGTTTATTTCATTTTATGTATTTGGATTGTAGCATAACCTTCTGAAATAATGGAAATAAAACGACTTTCCCTGCATTTATGTACAGTGTATAAAAAAGAATCGGTTTAGCTACAGTTAAATTCAGGATTATGTATCGAATTGGAAGTGTTAAATTGACACTGGTCAGGGGAAATTTATGAATAGACATGGTGCCTCTATGTTATCTTATCGAAATCAATAGGAGAAAACAAGGTACGAGTATACCGCACCTTGTTTCACCTTTACCAATACTTACACAATTATTCTTCTGTTGTTTCTTCTGCGTCAGCTTCATCGACTTTATCTTCTTCTGCTTTTTCTACTTGTACGGCATTGTCAACGAGAAGTTGAACGGCTTTATTGAAGCGTAAATCATTTTTCACAGAATCGGTTGAACCGAGAATTTCTTTAATTTTTTCGACAGACATATTGTACATTTCTGCCATTTTATTCAGTTCTTCGTCAATTTCTTCCTCAGTTACTTCGATATTTTCTGCTTCAGCAATAGCTTCAATGGTCAGGCTTGCCCGAACTCGTTTTTCCGCATCGTCGCGCATGGTTTCTTTCATATCATCTAGTTTTTGTCCGGTTAATTGCTGATAAAGATCAAGGTTCAAGCCTTGCGCACGGAGTTGTTGATCAAGTTCATTGACCATCCGTTCCACTTCGTTATCGATCATTTCTTCCGGCACATCGATTTCTGCATTTTTCGCAGCTTGTTCAATGGCTTCATTTTCGATTTGATGTTTAGCTTGATGCTCTTTATTATCTTTCAGACGGTTTTTGATTTTTTCTTTTAATTCATCAAGGGTTTCGACTTCATCATCGACATCAATGGCAAAGTCATCGTCCAATTCCGGTAGTTCTAAAGATTTCACTTCATGAACTTTTACTTTGAATACCGCATCTTTTCCTGCAAGATCTTCTGCATGATAATCTTCAGGGAATGTTACGTTCACTTCTTTTTCTTCGCCGGCTTTAACACCAACTAATTGGTCTTCAAAGCCAGGGATGAAGCTGTTGGAACCAAGCTCCAGGGAGTAATTTTCCGATTTTCCACCTTCAAAAGCTTCACCGTCAACGAAACCTTCAAAGTCGATAACGACAGTGTCGCCTTTTTCAGCTGGCTCATCTTCTTTCACAACTAATTCAGCATACCGTTTTTGTAATGCTTCCAGTTCAGCATTGACTTCATCTTCAGTTACTTCCGTGTCAACCTTAGTTACTTCTAAGCCTTTATATTGGCCAAGTTTTACTTCAGGTTTAACAACGACCGTTGCAGTAAAGACCAAGTCTTTACCTCTTTCGATTTCATCAATATCAATTTCTGGTTGAGCGACCGGTTCAATTCCGGACTCTTCCACTGCTTTAGCATATGCATCCGGTAAGACGATATCGAGTGCATCCTGGTAGAGAACTTCTACACCAAAGCGTTTTTCAAAGATCGGACGCGGTACTCTCCCTTTCCGGAATCCTGGTAATTGTACATCCTTAACTACTTTTTTGAAGGCTTGATCGAGTGCTTCATCAAAGGTTTTTGCATCCACTTCGAAAGTTAATTGACCTTTATTGCCTTCTAATTTTTCCCATTTAACAGACATTCATTTCCCTCCAACATCTATTTTCATATTAATACTTTTATGTAGACGATTCCATTGTCTATTGATTATTTAGAAATATAAATCACCAGGGACTGGTGTTTCGTCTCTGCATCAAAAAGACATATCAACCATAACATTATACCATAGCATGCCATGGTTTCAACCATTATTCAATTGGCAAATTAAACTTTTCTTCTACTTCGAGAATAAAACCGACTGCCTCTTTGATTTCATCCAGTTCGTCCATAATCGTTTGCGGAGAAGTTCCCTCCACATAAGACTGGACAACGGCGATAATCGCCTCTCCCCATCGCTCAGGATTCGTAAAATTCTTTTCCAGTGGATAAATATTGAAAAAAAATCGATCCGCCAAAATAAAGGCATAGTTCATCAACGTTGGATTGACATGTTCAAGCTTTGTCTCAATGTATTCCTTTACTGCCAAAGTAAAAGGCGCTTCTTGTGGTGGATAATAGTCCGTTAAAACGATATTCACAGTTTTGCCAAATTTTTCAACCATTAACATCTCGTTATAGTTATTTTCAAACAAAACATTTAATAAAGCGGTTTTGACAAAAAAATTCGCCTCATCATCCTGTAAATATTCTTGAATCGTATCTATATAATAAGGAATATCTTCTTGTGTCAGCATCGTTATATTTTGAATGATTTTATTCAGATCTCCGCTGAACAATTGCTCCGGGAGCTCGCGGTTTTGCAAAGTGACCTCAAGTTCCCCGTCCTTTTCCTCACCCTTTAATTTCCGGCAAAGTTCGAGCAAGTCCCGGTATTGGTCGATTTTATTAAAAGGAACCTGGTGTTCTTCCAAAAGCATTGAAACGAGTTGTTCCACGGCATGATAATTTTTCTGTTGAAAAAGAATGGAAATATACAGTTCAATCGTTGTAAAATAATCACCGATTCCCTGCCGGAGCATCATTTCTACAATTTCCTCGGCTTCAGAAAAATGCCTGAGTTGTAAATAGGCGTTTGTTAATGCGTAAAGCAATTCGGGATTTTCCGGCATCATTTCCCGCGCCTGCTGGAAGATTTCAATCGCTTCGTGAAGCCGACCTTCCTGCAACAGGGCATTGCCCTTTTTCAGTAAACGCTGCTCCAATTGAGGAAAAAGGATCACATTTTTATGGGTTCGATATTTTTTCATTTAACTTCCAACCACACTTTTCATGATTTGTTGTCAGTTTATCACGGCTGTAGAAAAAATCCAAACGGACAAAAGTTGTTGCTAGCCATCGATTTACGTAGGACTTCCGACCAGTTTTAAGGAATAACAGCAAATGTAAGAATATATTATCGCTATTTGATCCGCATTATGTTCATTTGCACAAAATCGGTAAATAGACAAAATAAAAATACCCTATCGCACCTTAAAATCCTCTCACCGATGTGAGGTTTCGGACCGACAGGGTGTTTTCTTCCAAATATCACCGGCACTTTCGCATTTAGTATATTATAGGAAAATAAAAATTTCAATCGTTATCGTTTTTCTTTATTTCCTGAACCAATAGTGATTGAACTAAAATTTATTGCAATCCTTTCACGATTTTTCCTTCATTAAAAATTGGCTATTTCAGCCATTTTGTTTATAATAAAAACGTGCTAAATATGTTCAAGATTGGAGTATCAATATAATGAAGGAAATCATTATCGCAACGAAAAATCCAGGGAAAGCCATTGAATTTGTAGAAATGTTCAAACCTTTAGGATATGAAGTCAAGACTCTTTTAGATTATCCAGAACTTCCGGATATTCCAGAAACCGGCACAACTTTCCAGGAAAATGCACTATTAAAGGCAGAAGGTATTGCCAAAATCTTGAATCGAACCGTCATCGCCGATGATTCCGGTTTAGAAATTGATTGTCTTAATGGACGTCCGGGCGTTTATTCCGCCAGGTATGCGGGCGAGCCGAAAAGTGATGAACGAAATATTCAAAAAGTATTGGAAGAAATGAAGGACGTTCCCGATGAAAAGCGCACCGCTCACTTCACATGTGTGCTGGCTGTCGTCAGACCTGACCAGGAGCCGGTTTTGTTTGAAGGAAGATGTGATGGCGTCATTTTACGGGAAAAACGTGGTGAACACGGTTTTGGGTACGATCCAATCTTTTATGTGCCGGAAAAGCAAAAAACGATGGCAGAAATGACTCCCGCGGAAAAGCAAAGTATCAGTCATCGCGGTAACGCCTTAAAAAAATTACAGGACTGGTTATTTAACGATTTAAAGGGTGAATTATAAATGAAAATTCTTATCGCAAGTGATAGTCATGGGCTTACGGAAGAATTAAGTGAACTCGTTCGCCTTCATCCGGAGGTCACGCATTTTATCCATTGCGGAGATTCTGAACTGGATAAAAATGCAAAAGAACTTGAAAAATATCATGTCGTACGGGGTAACTGTGATTACGCACCATTTCCGAACCAGCTGTTACTTGAGGCAAAAAATGAACGGATTTTCGTAACCCACGGTCACTTATATGGCGTCAAAGGGAACTTATTGCGCTTAAAATATGTCGCCGAGGAAAACGAAGCGACCATTGCCTGTTTCGGACATAGTCATATTTTAGGTGCAGAAAAAGTGGACGATATCTGGTTCTTAAATCCAGGAAGTTTACGTTTTCCGAGACTTCGTCAAGAAAAAACGTATTTAATTTTAGAGTTACAGGATGATAAAAAAGTGGTCACGGTTTATGAATATCCGAACAAACCGCTTACGACTATAACTTTGACATAATTGGGTGGATATTTTATCTACCCAATTAAAAAGGTTGTTGACAAAGGAAATTTTTCTCTATATAATTATATTTGTCTTTGATATTAAACACCTGTCCCAGTAGCTCAGCTGGATAGAGCAACGGCCTTCTAAGCCGTCGGTCGGGA
>CALGAD010000008.1 GCA_937951955.1 uncultured Bacillaceae bacterium | reverse complement strand
GAAGGAATTTGAAAAGAACCTGCCAGTTTCAGAGGAAATAATGTGGTAATTTACACTTTATTTATTTAATTAATAGTGTTACTATTGTGACTCATAACCCACTGATAAGAGGTTGTCATATAAGGTAAAGTGTATTTATAAACACTACTTCCGGTCTTAACTAATGTGTTATAAAAAATATTCCTAAAACTGTTTCAACATCAAATACATATTATGTGAAATCTAGCACTATTTCAGTTTAGAAGAAAATAAAACATAAACAACAGATATAAATATAAAGTAATCACTTTAAAAAATTCATACCTGGCATTAGTAAAAACGGAAATATACGAAAAAAGACCCATGTTTTATGATATAATAAAATAGTGACTGTCTATATTTTGTTTGCTGTCCTTAATAGCTTGAATTTTTTATCAATTCTGTTATGATACAGATATAAATTGTTGTTGTTTTTTATCGAATTATGTAATCTTGCAAATGGAGGCAGATGAATTGAAAAGAGTAAGAAAAGCAATCATTCCAGCAGCTGGCCTTGGTACAAGATTTTTACCAGCGACAAAGGCGATGCCCAAAGAAATGTTACCTATCGTAGACAAACCGACCATACAATATATTGTCGAAGAAGCCGTGGAATCAGGCATCGAAGACATTATTATCGTTACTGGACGAACAAAACGGGCCATCGAAGATCATTTCGATAGTGCTCCGGAGCTTGAACGGAATCTAGAAATGAAAGGTAAAACCGAGCTGTTGGAAGAGGTACGCTACTCATCCAATCTCGGAAATATCCACTTCATTCGTCAAAAAGAGCCGAAAGGTTTGGGACATGCCGTTTGGTGCGCGCGTAACTTTATCGGTGATGAACCGTTTGCTGTATTACTCGGAGACGATATTGTCCGCAATGATAAACCATGTTTAAAACAACTGATTGAGCAATATGAAGAAACGCTATCTTCTGTTATCGGTGTCCAAAAAGTTCCTGACGAAGAAACCCATCGTTATGGTGTTATTGATCCTTTATCTAACAAAGGACGCCTTTATGAAGTGAAAAATCTAGTGGAAAAGCCGCCGCAAGGAACGGCACCTTCCAACTTGGCTATTATTGGTCGGTACATATTAACTCCTGAGATTTTCCGCTTCCTGGATAAACAAAAAATTGGTGCTGGTGGCGAAATCCAATTAACGGATGCGATTTCTGAATTAAATCAAATTCAACGTGTCTTTGCCTATGAATTCGAAGGTCGTCGACATGATGTCGGTGAAAAATTAGGCTTTATTACCACAACAATTGAGTTTGCGCTCCAAGATGAGGAATTACGGCCGAACGTTGTGAAATTTATTAAGGAATTATTACAGGAAGAAGAAATTAATAATTGATTGGTTGGGGGAAGGGAATCTTAAAACTATTTGAGATTCCCTTTCTTCCGATTATATTGCCCGGTAGATTTAACAACTAAAACTTTTTAATTATCTGAAGAAAATATCAGGAGTCTTGACAAAATAATTCCCGTTTTCTATCATTGACGAATTGCCCACATTTACATAAAATTGACTAATAAGTAATATTGTTATCTATTATAAGTGAATTATTAAAAGGAATTTACTTTTACTAAAAGTTAATTGGTATCATACAAATTGACGAGAGCACTCTGTACATCATAGAATCACCCAATTGGATTGTTTGAATACACTAATATTATCCAGCGGTGATAAAGCTTCAACGAATAATTCCAGAAAGTTTTTCTCATTATTTGGCGAAGCTTTATCGATTTGGAGGTCTTGCGATGAGCGAACAAGAAAAGCAAGAGCAATTTAAAGAAATATTGGTGACATCTTACCAGGACGTCTATACAAATAATAATGTCACCCTTTCGGAATTATTGAATAAACTTACAGAAAAACTGAAGAAATTATTGTAAATCTGCAATTATTTTTTCGCTTTTTAAGAAAATTGAATTTGCTATATCTGT
This sequence comes from uncultured Bacillaceae bacterium, assembly GCA_937951955.1. GTDB lineage: Bacteria > Bacillota > Bacilli > Bacillales > Caldibacillaceae > CALGAD01. The sequence goes on along the minus strand of CALGAD010000008.1, from coordinate 7,528 downwards.
TTTTTTAGGTTATAATGAAAACGATTACAATATATTGGATGGAAATTCCGTCCAGCTCTTTGTAGAGTAGCATTTCAAATGGTTCATCCAGTTTATTTCACTTTATGTAAATTTATTTTGAGCATTGAGTACAGGTCGTTGTTTATTCCTCCTTTCCAAATTATGTTGGAATCCCCATCGAATTCGATGGGGTATTTTTTGTTTTCAATTTGTTTCTGATCAAGTGTATTTAACTGGTTCAATAAATTGTCCCGCAAATAATTCTGCTCCATGCTGTGTTATCTGGAATCAATTTTATTGTGTTATTGATAAATTTCTAAGAGGGGAGCAAGGCTTTATAGCTCCAGTTAATATCAACTCACTCCCTTTTCCTTGACTGTGCATGAGCTAAAAATTAAAATAATTAATAATTAAAATTATCTTATGAAAATTTAACCTGGCATTTTTGATCAGATTGAATATTAAACAAGGGGGAAATGCGATGGAGCTTGCTAACCGGGTAGCAGTTGTTACGGGTGGCGCTTCTGGATTGGGAGAAGCAACCGTTCGAGAAATCGTTTCCGGCGGTAGTAAAGCTATTATTTTCGATTTGAATGAAGAAAAGGGAACAAGACTCGCTAATGAGTTACAGGGCGATGCCCTTTTCATGAAAGTAGATGTGACGGATGAAGAAGAGACTCGATTGGGGATTGAAAAAGCAATTGAAACTTTTGGTGCTGTACATATTTTAGTAAATTGTGCGGGCATGGCGCTTGCGAAAAAAACATTAGGGAAAAAAGGCGTGCATGATCTCGCTTCTTTCGAGAAAGTTTTGCAAGTTAATGTTGTCGGGACGTTTAACATGATTCGTCTGGTAGCAGAAAAGATGGCTGAAAACGAGCCGAATGAACACGGGGAGCGGGGCGTGATTATCAATACTGCTTCCGTTGCTGCTTTTGACGGACAGATTGGACAGGCTGCCTACAGCGCTTCTAAAGGGGCCATTGTCGGAATGACATTACCACTAGCAAGAGAATTCGCATCTTTAGGAATCCGGGTGATGAGTATTGCTCCGGGGGTATTTAAAACACCGCTTTTTGCCGGTTTACCGGAAAAGGCGCAGGAAGCACTGGCAAAGATGACGCCCTTTCCCCCTAGACTGGGACATCCAGAAGAATATGCCAGGCTGGTTTGTGCGATCGTGGAAAATCCAATGTTAAATGGGGAAACGATTCGTCTTGACGGGGCAATTCGCATGCCGCCGAAATAGACAGAGGGGTGATGGAATGGAAGAGCTTGTATTCGTACGCAAGGACAAGCACATCGCATATTTGACGATGAACCGACCGGAAAAATTAAATGCTTTATCCGCAGATCTGGTCCAGGCATTGATTCGCGAATTGAAGAAGGCGGAAGCCGATGATGAAGTGAAAGTTATTATCCTCTCCGGAGCGGGGAAATCGTTCTGTTCCGGCGGAGATCTTTCGGCTTTTCAGGAAATGTCCGATATTGGATCAATCATCAACTGGATGAAAGAGGCAACAAGACTTGAGCAGACGATTGTTGAGTTAGATAAGTTGGTGATTAGTGCAGTTCACGGGTATGCTGCTGGCGCTGGTTTCAGTTTGGCATTAGCGAGCGATTTTATCGTTTGCGATAAGGATGCGATTTTTACCGCGAGTTTCGCGAAGGTGGGACTGATTCCCGATTTAGGGTTGATGAAAAATTTAGCGAAAAACGTACCGCTACCGCTGGCAAAGGAGTGGCTTCTATCTGGAAGTCGTATTACAGCTGAAGAAGCCTATCGAAAAGGACTCGTCAATCGAATTGCTGAAGGAGATTTACTGGAGGAGGCGAGTCGTTTTGCCAAGTTTATTGTGGAGGGACCGCCACTTGTTCAGCGTTTTGTTAAATATATGTTGAATCATGCCCATGAGTTCACCCACGATACGAATTTCATGCAAGAAGTAACGATGCAAGCCTTGCTTTTACAGACAGAAGATAATAAGGAAGGCGTGCGGGCATTTTTCGAAAAAAGAAAGCCAGATTTTAAGGGGAAATAAGTGAAAAGATGAAAAAAAGGCGGAGAAACATAAGGTTTTTCCGCCTTAAGTCATTTAGTGAGGAAACTATTCATGTGTCTTTAATACGTGTTTCCTTAGAGCATTTGCCACTCCATGTTGATCATGGTGATCGGTTGTAAACATTGCATGACTTTTTACGACATCATCGGCATTCTCCATTGCAATGCTAATACCTGCTGCTTTTAACATCGGAATATCATTGATTTGGTCTCCAATCGCGACCGTATTTTCCATAGGGATTTGTAAGTGACTGGCCAAGTAACGTAGGCCGAACCCTTTATTCGCATCTTTATGGGTAAATTCAATAGAGTTTGGACCTCCAGAACTAATAGATACATCAAACTGTCCTGTCGTAAGTTTTTTTATCAATGACCTTTTTTTCGGGTCAAATGTATTCCCATTAATTTTTAAAACTTTTAACTTCGAGAGATTGAGATCTCTTATATGATGAACAAACGTAATATTGTTTTGACTCACAGCGACATTCAAAAAATGTTTATAGGTATCTATATCGGACGAAGGAGATGTTTCAGCTAATTTGTCAATCTCTTTTATTAGAGAAATTTTTGTTCTTTCTTCCATAAAAATGCCTTGATCTGTATATAGTTCTACGGGGATTTCATTTTGATGGAGCATGTCGATGATTTCTAAGACTGTTTGCTCTGATAAAAACAGTTGTTTTAAAAATTCTTTATGAAAAATGCTTGATCCATTTCCACTAATAATTGACGTTTCAACACCATGTGTTTGTAAAATCTGTACGATATCATCGTGGTGTCTTCCTGAACAGATAGCTACGTAATGTCCGTGTTTCAACACATTATCAAGGGCTTGGAGATTTTCTTTGCTGATTGATCCATTACTTGACAACAATGTTCCGTCCATATCAATTGCGATTAATTTCATCGATGATCATTCGCTTTCTACAAAATTTTTATTATTTTAATACATAAAAAATAGACCCACACACCATAAGATTGTTTCATAAAATATGAATCAACCATTTTCATATGGTGCTGGGCCTCATTATATCATAACAATAACTTGAAATATGGATTAAGCAACTTTATTTTGTTCAGCCGCTTCGTATTCAGCATTTCTCTTCTTCATTTCTTTTGCATACCAAATGAATAAAGCGACATAAACAACGACGGCAATTAATGCATAGATGATAAACTCAATTTGCCCAGTCGAAGCCTGACCTACAAGAACTGCTAAGATTTTTTCTAGTGGACCTTCCAGGGTTGAGTGGGTAATCAGAGTACCTGCCTCTACACCAGATGGGAAAGCACCAACGAGTTCTGCAGTTTTCGTCACAAATGGCGCGATCATTGTACCGGATATCAAGAATACTGGCAAAATTAAGGCTCCGATTATAATCATGCGAAGAATTTTCCCTCTTGTAACGACAAGTAATGCGGGGGTGAGTCCCATAGCGATAATACCGCCGAGGGGTAAAATACCATTTCCTGGTAAAATTAAAGCTTCAAGTAATAAAATTGGAGCTAAAATGTTGGCAGCTGCCCACATTTCTGCCCGTCCGGCAATGAACGGCCAGTCTAAACCGATATTGAAAGTCCGTCCTTTTAAGTATTTCGTTGCCATATTCGTAATTCCTTGAGATATTGGTTCCACAGATGCAATGAACCAGCTTCCGATTAAAGAGAATAACTCTAAACAGACAGCGGCTGTAAAGGCAAGTGCAAATGTTGCTTTTAATCCTTGGCCGGATAATAATCCGATAAATAGACCCAAGTATACACCAATAGCAAATTTACTTCCCCAGAATCCAATTTTATTATTTAATTTAGCTGCATCAAAATCATATTTGTCCAACCACGGGAAGAATTTATCAAAAATCTTATCAAATACCATGATGATCGGGTTCAACATATAGTTCATGTGTGTTGATGTCATCGGGTTGGATTTTGGGGCATTTAATAAATCGTTAAATGTAGGTTTCATTAAATCGGAGTTAATAATTTTCAATACACCGATTAACACGATCAAAGCAGTGGCCAGTAATAAACTATCGCTGTAATACATTACTAGTAATCCAGTAATAGATAAGTGCCAAATATTGAAAATATCAACATCTAATGTATTTGTCTTTTTCAATACAATCATAACGATGTTCACAATGACCATAACACCTAAGAAGAAAAGGGTATAAGGGGAACCCCAGGTAATCGTTGCCAATGGAGCCCAACCAACGTCTGTGATCGTTAGTTCTATACCGGTAGATTTAACAAAGTCCTGTAATGCCTGTGAAAATGCACCGGTTAACATATCGATAATTGCGCCAATACCGGTTAAAGCAATGGCAAGTTTTAAACCGCCTTCAATAGCTTTAGAAGGTTTTACCTTTAACAAAATCCCAAATACGGATAATACAATAAACATCATTGGTGCAGCGCCTAAGTCAATAATAGGCTGGAATATACTGTTAAATAAATCGATAATTGTATTCACTTAAATTCCCTCCTAGATTATTAACCAATGGATTCTATTGTAATTTTTTTATTATGCTTTCAAGTTCATTAAAAACAGGTTCTGCCATAGCAGGGATACGATATAAGATTGGACCGGCTTCCACAACGGGAATGGTTATTTCAAAACCAACATCCGTATTGGAAATGGGTGTGAAAATATCGTAATTTTTCATCATTTCTTCTGTAATGTCCTTGACCATTACAGCATCAACCTGTACATTGTATCCTCTGTTCCTCATTTCACTTTCAATTGCTGCCTTAATTTGATGACTTGAATTAATTCCTGCTCCACATGCTGCTAAAATTTTAATCATTATTCATCGACTCCTTTTTTCTTTTTTAATTTAATTCTTGTAAAATGTATTGATAAACCTCACTTGGAGTTTTTAGCTGATCCAATTTTTTCATGTTTTGCCCTTGAGTAAAAAATCCCATAAGGTTAGAAAGAATTTCTGGTTGTTCAGATTTTTGGCTGTTTAAGATAAAGAAAGCAAATCGAACATTGATGATCTTGTCTGGAGAGATCATGTTATTAAATTGAATGTCATGAAGCAATTTCACGACAACAATTTGATCTGCGTTACAATGCTCCGCCTCGGTATGTGGAATGGCTACATTCGGAGTATCTGTTCCAACAACACCCAAATCCAAACCTGTTGGATAATTTTTTTCTCTTTCCTTAATTGCGGGAATGAATGTTGGTTTTACCAATTCCATTTCAACTAATTTCGTACCAATGTTATTAAATAACTCTTCTCTGGTTTTTGCATTTTCAAAGAACACGAGATCTTCTCTAAATAAATTTGCTATGTTATTCACATATATCAACCCACTTCTTACATAAACTTTTCAAATTCGATTATAATGATTTACTTCAATATGTTTGAAATACTGTTATAGTATTCTTCTAAATTTTGACTGATTTCTGGATCGGTTATAATTGCAGTGACATCAGTAGCGTTATAAAACGTAAAAAATGCTTGAGTACCAAATTTAGTACTATCTGCTAATATAAACTTCTCTTTCGCATTATCTAAAATAATACGTGAAGCATTTCCTTCCTCTTCATTGGCCGTGGTGATATTTTCATCATTAATGCCATTAGTTCCAATGAAAGCCTTGTTGACTCTTACCTCTCTTAATAACTTATTCGAAAAATAGCCGACAAACGTACCGGTTACCTTCCGAAATCTACCACCACTCAATACAACCTCATAATTGGGATTATCCTTAATCCGATTAAAAACATTAATAGAATTTGTAACAATATTCACGTGTTGGGCGGTTACATAGTCAAAAATTAAATCATTCGTTGTACCCGAGCCTATAAAAACGACATCGTGATCCTCAATCAGACTGGCACATATTTTAGCAATATGCTTTTTCTTTTCGATATTGATTGTTTGTTTCTCTTTATGAGTTAGTTCTGTATATGAATGAACGGTTTTCTTTTTTGCGCCGCCATGAACACGTACAAGCAATCCTTTTTCTTCTAATTCACTTAGATCTCGACGAATAGTGGTCTCTGTAACTTTCAAGTTATCTGCTAGATCAGACACTTGAATTACATTATTTTTATCCAATATGTTTATAATTGTTCGTAATCGGTCATCTTTTAACATTTGAGTTCTTAAATCACGCACCTTTCACTTCGTAAAAGTTTTATTTTTTTTGATAATGTTTGTTTTTCCATACTTAAACTATATATGGTAACCGTTTTCTTGTCAATAACAAACAAAAAATAATTTTATGAAATTTATTTGAATAAAAGTATTAATTTTAAATGCTTATATTTATAATCTTTTTGAGTTTTGACTATCGTTATTAGTTTCGAACATCACAAATTTTATTAAAACGAACATTGACAAACAATAACAAACATGTTACGTTTTCATTGAAAAGACTTTTTGTTATCCATAAAGACTTATAAAAATAATTGCATATATATTTGTGGATACTTTATATGAAGTTTTTATTACAAAAAGAAGGAAGGGAATGCAATGAGAGTACTTATTGGTGCTGATAAAGATGGCGTTCAATTAAAAAAAGTTTTGATCAAACATTTGCAAGATCAAGGATATGAAGTGATTGATAAAACGCCGGAAACCGACCTGGATTTTGTAGAATCAACGACACGAGTTGTGGAAGGACTTTTAGCGCAAGAAGGAGACCGTGGCATATTAATCGATAAATACGGTGCTGGCTCCTTTATGGTTGCCAACAAATTTAAAGGAATGATTTGTGCGGAAGTATCTGATGAACATTCGGCGAAAATGACTCGGGACCATAATAATTCGATGGCTATAGCATTGGGATCCGGTATTGTAGGCGAAGAATTGGCAAAAGGCTGTGTCGATGCCTATTTACAATCCGAATATTCCGGTGGCCGTCACCAAATCCGGGTCGATATGTTGAACAGAATGTGCTAAATGCAGTTATTTGAAAAATTTACTTGCTAGAGGAGGAACATCGAATGATTATTTCATTAGGATGCGATCACATTGTTACAGATGTAAAAATTGAAGTATCCAATTACTTAAAAAGTAAAGGGCATACCGTTATAGATAATGGTACGTACGATACAACAAGAACCCACTATCCGATTTTCGGTAAGAAAACTGCAGAAAAAGTCGTGAACGGTGAAGCGGACCTGGGAATTGTTCTTTGCGGAACGGGTGTTGGGATTTCCGCATCAGCTAATAAAGTTCCTGGGGCACGTGTTGCACTTGTGCGTGATACAACCACAGCGAAATATGCAAGAGAACAGTTGAATGCCAACATTATTGGCGTCGGTGGACGAATTACCGGATTGCATTTAATCCTGGCGATCATTGATACGTTCCTGGAAACCGAATATAAAGAAACTCCGGAAAACAAAGCGCTTATTGAAAAGATTAATGCTTTAGATATGAAAATGCAAAACAGGCTCAATAATGAGGAGATCTTTGATGATTTACTAGAAAAATGGGATCG
>CALGAD010000007.1 GCA_937951955.1 uncultured Bacillaceae bacterium | reverse complement strand
CAAGCAAAAAGAAAAGGCGTCCTCACTAAGGAAGACGCCTCTCCAAATTTCTTTGCAAGCTTGGTAAATATTAGCTCATATTCTATTTGTGAAAAATTATGCTGTTTCCTCGCCGCTTTGCTCCTGTTCATATAATTTATTGTCATATATTTTAATGAACGGGAACCAGACCAGGAATGCAACCAGGGCACAGATTAAAGCAACTAATACCGCCATTAGACTTCCACCGGTACTTATAAAGGCGCCGATACCGATTGGCGTTGGCCATGGCATTTGTGCAATTACAGGAGGAATAAATTGCAATTTAATTGCAAAGTATGCAACCGTTGCACTAGCCAATGGAGCTAAAATGAACGGTACGGCCATAAACGGGTTAAATACAACCGGTAAACCAAAGATAATCGGTTCATTGATGTTGAATAGTCCCGGAGGAACAGCAGCTTTACCAATTACTCGCAATTGTTGTGATTTCGCGAAGAAGGCCATAAATATGGCTAAACCTAATGTAGCACCGGATCCACCGATAATGACAAATGCGTTGTTGAATTCACCTGCTAACGGATAAACGGCTCCCTCTAAGTTAGCTTGCATATTGGATAGAACAATAGGTGTCAAGAAACCGAATACAATCGTTGCCCCGTGAATACCGACGATCCACAGTGCGTGAACGAGGAAGTAAATGATCAAAATACCAATCCATGTATCTGTTAGATATACAACGAAACCAAAAGGAATGGCAACTAGTTTAAAGATATCGGTACCAAATGCAATTAAAATCCCGTTGATTAATAAGATGGTAAATGCAACCAAGAATGCCGGAATTAATGCGGTAAAGGATCTGGCAACGCCCTCCGGTACGGAATCTGGCATTTTAACAACCCAGTTTTTCTTTACACAAAGTCTGTATAACTGTACAGCGACGACGGCTACGATAATAGCGGTAAAAATACCTGTTGCACCTAAGCGGGAGACTCCATCTGCACTCATTTCCCAGCCATTTACGATTGTTGTGCTATCATCGATCAGATGGATGAGAGACATTTTTCCATCTTCAAAGATTAATTGTGGAAGTGTCATAAAGAATGCAAATAAGGAAAGCAAAGCACCGTTTAATGGACTTAAGTTTAAATCTTCTTCCTCAGCATGGATCTTCGTATATTCATATCCAATTACAAGACAGAAATATAATGCTATTATTCCCATAGTTGCTTTATTCGCTAACATATACAGATCGCTGATTCGGAAAAATGTATTATTGTAAAATCCTTCAAGTGCTGGAAAAGCTAGCGGTAAAATATTAAATACTAAGAACATCGAACCAACAATAACGAAGGGAATCGATGCTTGACCTGCAGCCATTACAGCACGTACTACTCGAAAAGAAGCAACTTTAGTCATTGGTCCTAAGAAATTTTTTTCTAGCCAAGTAAACACTTTACTTTGTTCTGCAGCCAATGTATTACACTCCTTTTCTAAATGAATTTATTAATAGGAATAAATTTACATCAATTTTTCATATTCTTTAATATATTGAAAGTACCTGTCCTGATCATGTTTAATCTTGTTTAAGCGATTAAGGGTGATTAAACATAAGATGATTCCGACAGTTAATAAGGAAATGATCATGATTCTTGATTTCAGTTCATTGACTAAAAATGGATAAAGCATATGGAATGAACCAGGAAAACAGGCAAGGATTAATAACACAATATTGATAACTACTAAAAATCGGAAGCTATAAATTGTGTATTTTGCATGATTCGTATGTTTGCTGTAAATTTTCACTTGTTCAGCAAAACATAATATCAATACGATGATTTGCATTAATGGTACGAAATACAGTGAGGAATTACTAAAAATTAATGAAAGAAACCAGTATAAATTTGTGAAAAAGAAGAGAGCCGTCATGTACCTAACCAGTAAATACCGGTTAAAATACATCGACCGTAAACTAAATTTTTTTCGATTTTGTTCGAGTAATATCTTATCTTCACGATTCATGTAATCCCTCATTTAACCTTTACTATCCAAAATTCATCTTAAGAAACTAGTTCATAAACAAATATTTTCACAATATCATTTCAAAAGGTTTTCTAGTATTATACGTTCTAACTTTTCGATGCCAGCAGGGGTAGGTACATAAGCATCAGGAGGAATATTTACCACTGGTTTTCCTGCTTTCTCCCCTGCTTTTTCAAATTTTTTATAAAGCATTCTAATTTGCGGGCTGACTAAATATAGATCGTATTTACCAGAAAGGATTGACTTTTGACCTTCACCTGCACTAGCAAATTCTACTAAAATATCACTTCCCTTCTTGTTAAAATATTCCGTTGTTTTCTTGGACAAGACAGAAGACGACATCCCGCCTGCACAAATGATCAGTACTTTTTTCGTCACCCCCTCTCAGTTATGTTAATTGTTTATTTATAATTTTTCTCCATTACTGCTAATCACATCTTTATACCAATAGAAGCTTTTCTTTTTAATCCGGCGTAAATCATGTTCTCCTTCTTCATGCTGATTTACATATACAAGACCATAGCGTTTTTGGAATCCGTTTAACCAGCTTAAAAGATCTGTAAATGACCAGATACAGTAGCCAAACACATCGGACCCATCAGTAATGGCCTCTTGAATAGCTTTAATGTGTGAACGAATATAATCGATCCGATAATCGTCTTGAATAGTACCGTCGCTTTCGACCTTATCAAATTCTCCCAGGCCGTTTTCGGTGATTAAAATAGGTAAGTCATAACGATTGGTAATTCTCCGTAAACCGATACGCAAACCTTGCGGATCAATATTCCAATCCCAATTCGTTCTTTCTAAATATTCATTGGTTACGGTTTTAAATACGCCTGGAATACCGACATCTTCTGATGTTCCTTTTTGACCGGTTGTGTTAAAGTGACCGTCAAAGGTGACTCCATCTAACGGGTTTTTCTCATACGTTGTGGTCTGGTAATAGTTGACCCCCATGAAGTCCGGTTTACCCTCTTTTAATAGTTCAAAATCGCCTTCCTCAACTTGTGGAGCCCATCCTTTTTTCTCTAAATATTCCCAGGCTGCTTTAGGATATTTGCCCCATGCATAAACGTCCATCCACCAGTGGCTAGAAAACTCTTCTGCATTAAGTGCAGCGATAATATCTTCTGGTTTTGATGTGGCCGGATATTCTGGCGAATAAGCAAAGCTCGGACCGATTTTTCCATCCGGAACGTATTTTCTAAATTCTTTTATCGCAACAGCATTTGCTAAATTAGCATGGTGATTGGCTTGATAAAATTTCTTCATATCTTTTAATCCCGGAGGATGCATTGCGGTAACGTAACCTAATCTGGTGAAAACATTTTGTTCATTTAAGGTAACCCAGTATTTGACTCGATCACCAAATGCTTTGTATAAAGTGACACAGTAGTTTTTAAAGTCTTCGATGATTTCCCGGGACTCCCAGCCACCATATTCATCTTGCAGTGCCTGAGGTAAATCCCAATGATAAATGGTTAAAATTGGCTCGATATCATGTTTGAGCAATTCGTTGATCAAATTATTATAAAAATCGATTCCTTTCTGATTCACTTCGCCTTTTCCATTTGGATAAATTCGTGTCCAGGCAACGGAGAAACGGTATGCCTTAAGCCCCATTTCCGCCATCAAGGCAATATCTTCTTTATACCGATGATAATGATCGACTGCTACATCCCCGGTAGTCCCTTTAAAGGTTTTACCTGGAATCCGCACAAATTTATCCCATATGGAAATTCCCTTTCCATCTTCATTCCATGCACCTTCTACTTGATAAGCCGCTGAAGCAGCTCCCCATAAAAAGTTCTCGGGAAACGGTTTTAATTCTTTGTGCAGCAAACTCGATCACTCCTTACTAGAATTTTATTTTTCAATATGGGGTTGTATACGAATTATATTTTGTGATTTGGATTACATATACATTTAAAAAAATTGCGGAAGATAGTCTTTATGTGCGTCCATCATTTCATCAACAATTTGTTTGGCAATTGAATCTGAAGGTGTTAATGGATTGATAGTTAAAGCAAGAACAACCTTATTGTAATCACCCGTTACGGCAGCTTCTGCTGCAATTCGTTCGAATGATTTAATTTGCTGTACCAGACCACGAACAGCTACCGGGATATCGCCCATTGCTAATGGAACCGGTCCATTCTTCGTGATAATAGAACTGATTTCCACAGCAGAATCATAAGGAATACTTGCAATTGCTCCCCGGTTCATCGTATTTACTACTTGAATATCACGTTTATCCGTGTAAATAGAAGCCATTAATTGCACAGCAGCATCCGAGTAATAGGCTCCTCCTCGTTGTTCGAGCTGCTTAGGTTTTACGTTCAATGTTTCATCTTTGTATAATTCAAATAGCTCTTTTTCAATTCTTTTTACTACTTCTCCTCTTGTTCCCTCTTTCTTCGCCTTCTCTATTGTTTGTTCCAGCATTTCTTTCGACTTATAGTAATACATATGGTAAGGACAGGGAAGAGCATCTAAAGCCCGAATAAATTCCGGTTCCCAACCTAATCCCTGGATATTCTTGACAAAACTGCTATTTTCGGGATCGCATAACATATCAATGACTTCTTTTTTGACACTGACACCATCTAAATATACATCCAGTCCATAGACCATATGGTTCAATCCGGCAAAATCAATTCGTACGCGAGAAGGATCAACATCTAATAATTGAGCAATTCCCATCTTCATACCAATCGGTACATTACATAATCCAACCACTTTTTTTAGGTTAGAGTAACGAAGAATCGCTTCCGTAACCATACCAGCCGGATTGGTAAAGTTTATTAACCAGGCATCTGGACAAAGTTCCTCTATTTCTTTACAAATCTCTAAAATGACCGGAATTGTACGCAATCCTTTGAATAAACCACCTGGACCATTTGTTTCTTGACCTAAAACACCATATTTTAAAGGTATTTTTTCATCTTTTATACGTGCGTCCAATTGACCAACTCGAAACTGTGTAACAACAAAATCAGCATTTTCCAGTGCTTTCTTTCGATCTAAAGTTAAATGCACATCAATTGGTAAATTAGCATGCTTGATCATTCGTTTTGCCAAATTACCGACAATTTCCAATTTCTCTTTTCCTTCTTCAATATCAACAAGCCATATCTCGGTTACAGGAAACTCATCATGACGCTTAATAATCCCTTCAATCAATTCGGGTGTATAACTTGATCCACCACCAATAGTTACTAGTTTAAGAGTATTCTTTTCCATTCTCACCACTCTCTTCTATAATTATTGATATTATTTACTATTGTGAAATCATTTCCAGTTTCATCATATTATTTTTTATCATTTTGGAAAAACCAATAATTCAACTTTAATAATCTTTTTTCGGCGTGAAAGATTTCTATTTTTAACTATCTTTGATGTATCGCTAATTTACACGCGATTCTAATAGTAAGCGTTTTCAATTATAATATACATTATTGTGAACATTTCCTAAACATATTTTTTTTCCATTATATAACGGAAAGTCTTTATGTAAATAACTTGTTTACGGAAAAAATTCATGTCCTGCAGAAAAATTCAAACTAAATCCTAATTAAAATAGAGAGAACCATTCCTATTTCATGAACAATTTGGAACAGTTACTCTCTAAGATTAACTATCTATCATTAAATTTTTTATTCTGCTAAATGCCGTAAAACATTATGATGAAAAGATGCCCTCTTTATTTAAAAATTGATCAATTACTTCAAGCACACCACTTTCATCATTAGATGGTGCTAAGTAGGCAACATGTTCTTTCACTGAATCATCTGCATTAGCCATGGCGAAGCTGTATTTTACATGTTTTAACATTTCCAGATCATTTCTGCTGTCACCAAAGGCCATTATTTCATCTGGCTTAATATTCCAGTGCTGTTCCAGTTTCATAATTCCTGTCGCTTTATTGACACCATATATTCCTAAATCGATAGAAGTCGGTCCACTGATCACAGGTTCAATTAAATGACTTACTTTCGCCTTCAAATCTTGATAAATATGTTGTGTATCTTCTTCTGGGCACACAATCGAAAACTTAAAAAATTGATCATCCACTTCATCATAATTGGCGACACGTTCAAGGCGATTGTAGTGACCAAATGTAAACGCAAAATCTCTATCTAACATATAAGCACTTTTTTTACCACACAATATAAAAGATAGATCAGGGATATTTAGTAACTCATCTGTAATAGTTAAAACATCTTCTTTCGGCAGACTTGCGGCAAAAATCTCTTTATCTTGATCCACTACAAATGAACCGTTTTCAGCAATAAATGCCATTTCGTCATGTATATCTTCAAAAATAGATTTCATTCGATACAATTGATTCCCACTAGCAGCTACAAAGTGCACCCCTTTTTCTTTTAAAAGTGCATATTGCTTTGCGAATCTTTCTCGATCATAAGCCCTTTTGCTGTTTAAAAACGTTCCATCCAAATCCACAACAATCATTTTAATAGGCA
>CALGAD010000006.1 GCA_937951955.1 uncultured Bacillaceae bacterium | reverse complement strand
TCAAAATTAAACTGACTTGGGTTCGCTTTGTCTTGTTCAGTTTTCAAGGTTCAATTCAGTTCACTAAGCACGACCTTTTAATAGTATCATGCTTGATATAGGATGTCAATATATTTTATCGCGTTTTGTTCGTTGGCGATGCAACGTTAGCTATTATACCAGCATAATTTAATTTTCGTCAAGGATTTATCCGATAATCATGACGATTTAATTTCTCGTAACCTCGCTAGAAGCATCTGGCGTTTTACATAAATACAGCCTTAATCGTTGTCTCAGGATGATCCATCAGCGAGATGATTTGACCGCTGCCTTCCAGCTTAATCACAGGCCGGGACGGATGGTTCGAATCGACATAAACGATTTTCCCCGTTATTCCATTTGAAAGCTGGACATCTAATTCTATTGCATATTTTGCAATACACTCGATGAGCGCCTTCACTGTGTGAATATCATATTTTCCGAACGATTCGTATTCCAATTGATCGATCGCTGCAAATGATGTCTTTTTCTCGAAACTGAATGGATTCCAGACAATTTGATAGTATAAATCGGAACAGGCGATAATTTTAGCGAAAGGATGGATCTTTTTACTCTGCTCGCCAAAAGGAAATCCTGTACCATCTTCCCTTTCTTCATGTTGCAGGATAGCTAATTTCGCCGCAGTACTTAAAGAAGGAATATGCTCGACCATCTTATAACTCATGCCGGGATGTTTTAGATATTCTTTCTTATCAACATCAGTCCATTTTTCTTTACTTAATAATTTCGGATCCAACTTCGCCATTCCACAATTACTTAAAATCGTTGCTAGAATCACTTGATTGATTTCACTTTTTCTTAAGTGCATGTTCCTGGCGACCGCTCCGGAAATAAGGGCTGTGGCAACAGCATGATGGAAAAAGTATTCCTCTTTTTTTCCGTAATTGTGCAGAAACAATAGTTGTTGCGCATTTTTACTAAATTGTTCAAACAATTCGATGATACTGTTTCTAATCGTATAAATTTCCACATTGATTCCAGCTTGCCATTTTTTGAATTCTTTTTTAAATAACTTGACCGCCTCGTTGTAATCATTCAGAAACTCATTTTCCATCCGGGGTGACTCTATTTCAGAATCCGGACTGATTCGTTCAGATGGTTTTAATGAATCTTCTTTGCGATATGAATCTACGGGGGAAACTTGTTCCACATCAACCTCTTCGATTGAAAAGGCTTGCAAAACTTCGATGATTTTTTTCGTTACAATCGTATTGCGCGGGACAATCGGTTCCGTTGTTTTTCCCATCACATCGTTAACTAATCGAACACCTTCTGTTAATGTATCAACTTTTACTTTCATGATTGACACCATCCCTTGTTCATCATCCGGCTTATGTACTGCTATAGACAATATGTAATTTCGCTGTATATTTATTTTACCAAAATCTTCGCATTTATTGTATTTTTCTTGACGGTAAATGAGCAAAACATCGCTCTATTTTAAGGAAACCTCTTGTTATACCATCACTTTTAATATAAAAATAAAGGGGCTGTCCAAAAAGTAAAATTATTTCAAGTTGAACTAAACCAGAATGTTGATTTATCAAGGTTCTTGAACAAACAAAAGGGGCATCCAAAAGTCGAAAATACGACTTTTTGGACAGCCCCTTTTTATAATCAAAGTATTTCTTTTTTAGAAAAGCATTTCAATTCATTTTTATTGCTCGGTTTCAGTTTCTTCATCTTCCACATCGTCTTCTTTTTCAACTATCGCTACTGCAGATACTTTACTTTCTTCATCGAGCCGGATTAATTTAACACCAATCGCGATCCGACCGATTTGTGAAATATCCGTAACCGCCATGCGGATTAAGACTCCGGTATCGGTGATGATCATTACATCATCTTCTTCCGTCACTGTCTTCATCGCGACTAACGGACCATTTTTCTCCTGGATATTGCATGTTTTCAACCCTTTTCCGCCCCGTTTTTGCGGACGGTATTGATCGGCGCTCGTGCGTTTACCGTACCCATTTTCTGTAACGACCAACACATCCTGATCGTCTTCTAAAATATCCATGCCGATCACTTCATCATCATCATCCAGGGAGATACCTTTCACCCCTGTTGCGGTACGTCCCATTGTTCGGACATCTGTTTCCGGGAAGCGAATCAACATACCATTTTTCGTCGCAATCGCGATATCCTTCGTTCCGTCTGTCAAACGGACGGAAATGAGTTCGTCACCATCGCGGAGATAAAGGGCGATGAGCCCGTTATTGCGAATGTTTGCATAATCTTCCAATAGTGAGCGTTTCACGATTCCGTTTTTCGTCGCGAAGAATAAATAAGCATCCTCAATCAAACCTTTAACAGGAATCATCGCGTTGATCGATTCATCTTTATCCAACTCGAGTAAATTAATAACCGGTAATCCTTTCGCCGTCCGGTTGTATTCCGGAATATTGTAACCTTTTGATTTATACACTTTCCCTTTATTGGTAAAGAAGAGAATCGTATCATGGGTGGATGTGGTAATTAAATGTTCGACAAAGTCATCTTCATTCGTTCCCATACCTTGAATTCCCCGGCCACCGCGTTTTTGGGTGCGGTATGTAGATATCGGAAGCCGTTTGATATAGCCATTATGGGTCAAGGTAATCACGACTTGTTCTTCCGGAATTAAATCCTCATCTTCGATATCTAGATCGCCGCCGGGAACGATTTCGGTTCTCCGCTCATCATTGTATTTTTCTTTAATTTCTAGCAGTTCATCACGAATAATCTCTAATATTCTTTCTTCGCTTGCCAGGATCGCTTTATATTCAGCAATTTGCTCCTGTAACTGGGCATATTCTTCTTCTATCTTATCCCGCTCCAGACCCGTTAACCGTTGTAGACGCATATCTAAAATGGCCTGGGCTTGTTTTTCCGAGAGGGAAAAGCGGGTCATCAAGCCTTCCCTGGCAATTTCCGTTGTTTGTGAATTGCGAATTAAGTTGATCACTTCGTCGATATGATCCAGGGCGATACGCAATCCTTCTAAAATGTGGGCCCGAGCTTCCGCTTTGCGGAGGTCATAAGCCGTTCTTCTCCGGATAATTTCTTTTTGATGCTCGAGATAATGGTTGAGCATCTCTTTGAGGCTTAACAATTTGGGCTGTCCATTGACAAGTGCCAGATTATTTACACCAAACGTCGTTTGCAAAGAGGTGTGTTTATACAAATTGTTCAAAATAACATTGGCGTTGGCATCTCTTCTCAACTCCATCACGATGCGCATACCATCGCGGTCGGATTCATCTCTGAGGGCGGTAATCCCTTCGATCCGTTTTTCCCGGGCAAGCTCAGCAATTTTTTCAATCAACCTCGCCTTATTCACTTGATAAGGAATCTCTGTAACGATAATGGCCTGTTTACCGTTACCGATTTCCTCAATATGAACTTTAGCCCTGAGGGTGAGAGAACCTTTCCCCGTTTCGTAAGCTTTCCGGATTCCTTTTTTACCCAATATCAAGCCACCTGTTGGGAAATCCGGTCCTTTAATATGCTCCATCAATTCATCCAGGGTAATATCCGGATTTTTACTCAATGCCAGGATGCCATCGATGACTTCCCCTAATTGATGCGGCGGGATATTTGTAGCCATACCGACCGCAATTCCCATCGTACCGTTCACCATTAAGTTCGGGAAACGGGCGGGAAGGACAACCGGTTCTTTTTCCTGCTCATCATAGTTCGGTTGAAAATCGATTGTGTCTTTATTAATATCCCTTAATAACTCCATGGCAATTTTGGACATTCTCGCTTCGGTGTAACGCATAGCCGCAGCTGAATCCCCGTCAATGGAACCGAAGTTTCCATGCCCATCGACGAGCGGATAGCGGAAGTTGAAATCCTGTGCCATGCGGACCATCGTATCGTACACCGCTGAGTCACCATGAGGATGGTATTTACCGATAACATCCCCGACAATCCGTGCACTCTTCTTATACGGTTTGTCAGAAGTAATGCCCAGATCGCTCATGGAATATAGAATACGACGTTGTACAGGCTTCAGACCATCGCGTACATCCGGCAAGGCCCGCGAAACAATAACACTCATCGCGTAGTCCAAAAAGGAAGTACGCATTTCTTTACTTATATTCACTTCTCTAATATTTTCACTCGGTGTCTCTGCCATGTCTTAGGCAACCTCCTATTTCACAAATGGGCACAAGTGCCGCAAAGAATAAACGATTGAACCCTTCTTGGCGAGATATGAAGATTAAATATCCAAGTTTTGTACGAAGCGGGCGTTTTCTTCAATGAATCGTCTTCTTGGCTCTACTTGATCGCCCATCAACATTTCGAACGTTTCATCCGCTTCGATCGCATCGGTTAATTGAACTTGTAACAAGACGCGATTTTTCGGATCCATGGTCGTTTCCCATAATTGTTCCGGGTTCATTTCCCCGAGACCTTTGTATCGCTGGATACCCGGTTTAACATTTTTTGGTAATCTCTGCAAAATTTCCTGTAACTGCTCTTCGTTATAGGCGTATTCCACATGTTTACCATGGGTAACTTTATATAAAGGCGGTTGGGCAATATATACATAGCCCGCATCGATAATCTGTCTCATAAAGCGGTAGAAAAAGGTCAATAATAGTGTTCGAATATGGGCTCCGTCGACATCAGCATCGGTCATAATCACGATCTTATGATAGCGTGCTTTCGAAATATCAAACTCTTCACCAATTCCTGTACCGATAGCCGTAATCATCGAACGGATCTCATTGTTCGATAAAATGCGATCGAGCCGTGCCTTTTCCACGTTCAAAATTTTCCCCCGGAGTGGCAAAATCGCCTGGAAGAAACGATCGCGCCCCATTTTCGCCGAACCTCCAGCGGAATCCCCTTCCACGATATAAAGTTCACTAATCGCTGGATCGGTGGAAGTACAGTCGGCGAGTTTCCCTGGTAAATTAGATATTTCCAGGACGTTTTTCTTGCGGGTTAACTCCCGTGCTTTTTTGGCGGCAATCCGCGCCCGGGCGGCCATGACTCCTTTTTCGACAATCTTTTTCCCGACCGACGGATTCTCTAATAAGAACTTTTCAAAGCTCTCAGAAAATATCGAGTCGGTGATCGTTCTTGCTTCGGAATTGCCTAATTTCGTTTTCGTTTGTCCTTCAAACTGCGGATCCGGATGTTTGATGGAAATGACCGCGACAATTCCTTCGCGCACATCTTCTCCTGTTAAATTTTCATCCTTATCCTTGAAAATATTGCTTTTCCGTGCATAATCATTGATAACCCTTGTCAATGCCGCTTTAAATCCCGACTCATGGGTACCCCCTTCATGGGTATGGATATTGTTCGCAAAGGAATAAATTAAATTGTTATAGCCCGTATTGTACTGGAGGGCGATCTCGACCGTAATCCCGTCCCGTTCACCTTCCACATAAATCGGCTCTTCGTGCAAAACTTCTTTGTTTTTATTCAACATGGAAACGTATGATTTAATACCGCCTTCGTAACAATACGTTTTTTTCTGGCCATTGATCTTATCTTCAACGGTAATCTCGAGACCTTTATTCAAGAAGGCCAATTCACGAATTCTCGTTGCTAGAATGTCATAATCGAATTCTGTTGTTTCCGTAAAAATTTCCGGATCCGGCCAGAAACGGGACGTTGTTCCGGTCCGGTCGGTTTCACCAACCACCTTTAAGTCCATGACCGGTTTACCTTTGGCGTATTGCTGATAGTAAATTTTCCCGTCACGGTGGACAAACACTTCAAATTTGCGCGACAGGGCATTCACGACCGAAGCCCCCACACCGTGGAGACCACCGGAAACTTTGTATCCGCCACCGCCAAATTTACCACCGGCGTGAAGGACGGTATGAATAACTTCTACTGCAGGTCGGCCGACCTTTTTTTGTATATCAACCGGAATTCCCCGGCCATTGTCCTGTACCGTTATGCTGCCGTCTTCTTCAATGGCCACATATATTTTTGTACAATAGCCTGCCAGGGCCTCGTCGATACTATTATCAACAATTTCCCATACAAGATGATGAAGGCCGCGGGAACTCGTCGATCCGATGTACATACCGGGACGACGGCGCACTGCCTCTAAACCTTCTAAAACCTGTATCTCATCGGCATTGTATTCCATTTCTTGGAGATTTTTTTCGTCCATAGCCATCTGCTATCACCCACGCTTTCTAAACTTCGCTTACTTTAAAGTCTAAATTTGAAGCATTGTTAATTTGTTTGATTAAATGCCGGGTCGAAAAAGGCGATAAATAATTTTTCGTATCCGTGATGACTAGCGTTCGGAATTTTTCGGACGCTAAATCACAGACATTTAAATGGTGTAAATAATCACGGTCCCTTTCCCGCTGCAATTCCACCGACTTTTTATCGATAAAAGCAATGATTTCATTTGAGCGAACCATAATGCCTTGACCAATATGAACGTACAAAACGGTTCCCCCTTCGGATTAGCATGTAGCCATCTTGAATGGAAAATTATTGATAAACGAGCTGGCCCTGGTGAATGTGAAACGTATTCGCTTCCCGGAGCGTTTCGTGGTCAATACCGGTGACGCTCGTTGTCGTCACGAAGGTCTGTACTTTTCCTTGTATTGAACTTAACAAATGGGATTGACGGTAATCGTCGAGTTCCGATAAGACGTCATCCAATAACAATACGGGGTATTCACCTACTTCCGCTTTAATCAAGTCAATTTCCGCAAGTTTCACGGATAAAGCGGTCGTTCTTTGTTGACCCTGGGAACCGAACCGTTGCACATCCCGTCCATTCACAAAAAATAAGAGATCATCCCGGTGGGGCCCGAAAAGGGTCATTCCCCGTTCAATTTCCCGCATCTTTACTTCCTCGTACTTTTTCAGCAAAGCATTTACCATTGTCGACAAATCGTCTTCTTCCGATACATCGAGGGAAGTTTTGTAGCGGATTTCCAGTTGTTCTTTTCCGCTCGTAATATTGGTATGGATTTCCTTTGCCCACGTTTCTAGCTGTTTCACAAATTCAAAGCGTTTCGCAAGAATTTTCGCGGCCAGATGAATCAGCTGCTCTGTATAAATATCGTGTAAAGTGAAATCCTTTGTTTCATTTTGTTGCAATAATTTCAAATAATGATTGCGCTGCTGTAAAAGTTTGTTGTATTGACTTAAATTATGTAAATAGACCGGTGAGACTTGGCCGATTTCCATGTCTAAAAAGCGCCGTCTCACTTGCGGATTCCCTTTTACTAAATTTAAATCTTCCGGTGCAAAGATGACAACATTCAAATGACCGATATACTGGCTTAATCGTGTTTGCTCTAGATGATTACATTTGGCCCGCTTGCCCTTTTTTGTAATCGTTAGTTCCAAAGGAAGTCCGAAATCTTTTTTTTCTACCCATCCTTCTATTTTAGCATAATCTTGGTCCCAGCGGATTAACTCTTTATCTTTGGACGTCCGGTATGACTTGGCCATCGCCAGAACATAAATGGATTCCATCAAATTCGTTTTCCCCTGGGCATTTTCACCGATGATCACGTTCACCTTATTGTCAAAGTTGATAGCAAGCTCGCTATAATTACGAAAATTTTTAACTTTTAAATCTCGGATGTACATGTTCTTTCAATCCCTTATCCGGAAACTTTTATTACAAATGAGCCGATACCGGAAATCTCGACCACATCCCCATCTTGCAATTTTCTACCCCGCCTTGTTTCGATTTCACCATTCACAAGCACTTCATATTCTTGCAAAAACCATTTTGCCATCCCGCCGGATTGGATGATATCCGCCATTTTTAACAATTGGCCCAGGGTGATAAATTCTGTCGTGATTTTCACTTCTTTATGCATGCATTCGAACCCTTTCGTAAATAGTAATGAACTGCATTCTCTTAACCATGTTTACCGCTTTACACCTAATTCTATTTTACCCTTTTCCTATGAAAAATCGAAATTTTGCTTAATGATTCCTTATCTATCAGTTTATCCTGTTTAAACAATGAAAAAACGTGAACGATCAAAAGGAGGATGTTCACGTTTTTTCATTAGCTGACTTTCGCGTTTATCTTTGTTATCAATGAGCATTAATAAGTACGGACTGGAAGTAACAGCTGCAAGATTGATTCATCATGATCTGTTTTAATAATAAACGGACGAAGCGGACCGGTGAAGTAAATCGTAACTTCCGTTCCATCAATCGCACGTAAAGCGTCGATCATATATTTGGCGCTGAAGGAAATTTTGATTTCATCCCCTTTTATTTGCCCTCTTACCTTTTCCTCAACGGTTCCGATTTCCGGAGTGTACGAGGAAATCTTCACAATTCCGTCTTCCTCGATGGAGAACTTGATGACATTATTTTTTCCTTCTCTGGCAAGAAGGGATGCCCGATCCACAGCCTGGAGAAAATCCTTCGCATCCAGCGTGACCGAAGTTTCCCAGTTTGTCGGTATCAAGCGGGATGTTTCTGGATATTTCCCTTCCAGGAGTCGGGAATAGAATAATAAGTTTTCCGCTTTAAAAAGAATTTGGTTATCGGTAATGACAATTTCTATCGTTTCATCGGACTCATCGATGACTTTGATCAATTCATTCAAACTCTTCCCGGGAATAACGATATCTTTTTCAAGACCGCTACTTGCCGGTTCCAGCAAGACTTTCTTCTGGGCAAGGCGATGGCTGTCGGTGGCCACTGCAAGCAACTCTTGATTTTGGATGGTCCAGTGCACACCGGTAAGAATAGGCCGTGTTTCCGATGTGGATACAGCGAAAACAGTCTGTTTAATTAATGTTTTTAATAAATCGGAACGAATGGAAAAGTGCGTATCGCCCTCAACTTGTGGTAACCGCGGATATTCTTCAGGATCTAGACCGTGAATGACAAATTCCGCATTACCGGAACTGATTACGGTTTTA
This sequence comes from uncultured Bacillaceae bacterium, assembly GCA_937951955.1. Lineage (GTDB taxonomy): Bacteria > Bacillota > Bacilli > Bacillales > Caldibacillaceae > CALGAD01. The sequence goes on along the minus strand of CALGAD010000006.1, from coordinate 50,055 downwards.
AATTGATCTTCCAGGCGAATTTCAACGATCGATTCAGGTAATTTTTTTACAACTTCACTAAAGAAGCGCGCTTGTAAAACAATTGAACCGGTTTCTACAATTTCTACGATTTCTTCATCATTCTCTTCTTTAGGAATAAAAGAACGGATTGAAATATCCGAATCACTACCGGTTAAGCTAACGCCATTTTCATCCGCATCTATTTTAATCCCGATTAAAATTGGAATCGTTGTCCTTACAGCGACAGCTTTAATAACATCTTGAACGCTTTTTATTAATCGCTCCTTTTGGATAAAAAATCGCATAATGAATCCTCCAAATTTAATAATTAAATATAAAAAACATAACAGACTTAGTAATAGGCAACCTGAATATGTGGATAAGCCTATTTTGCTTATATAACATAAGGTTATCCACATGTGGATAAGTTGTCGATAAGCATGTACAGGTTATGCACATTGTGCACAATTACTAATAAAAGTTGTTTACAAGTTTTTTAAAAAAACATGAACAATCCATTTTGTTTGCCAGTTTAAAAGAACAAGAAAAAGAAACAATTTTCCATTATGCTGTTACGCTTATTCTGCACGAATCATTTTTTCCAATTCTTTAATTTCACGCTCGAACTGTTTGTCTGTTTGCATCATCTTTGAAATTTTGTCGTGGGCATGAATAACTGTCGTGTGGTCCCGACCACCGAATTCTTCGCCAATTTTAGGTAAGGAAAGATCCGTTAACTCACGGGATAAATACATGGCGATTTGGCGCGGAAAAGCGATATTTTTCGTCCGTTTTTTCGCCTTAAAATCGTCCATTTTTATTCCGTATTGTTCGGAGACAACCTTTTGAATTTTTTGTACGGTTATTACTTTCGGTTTAGAACTGGGGATGATGCCTTTAAGCGCTTCTGCTGCCAATTCTGACGTGATATCTCTATTTTCTAATGAAGAATAGGCGACCACGCGAATCAGGGCACCTTCGAGTTCACGAATGTTCGTATCGATTTGATTGGCTATATAAATCATGACTTCATTCGGAATATCGAGCCCTTCTGCCTTTGCCTTTTTACGCAAAATAGCGATTCTCGTTTCTAAATCCGGCGGGGTAATATCGGTAATTAAGCCCCATTCAAAGCGCGAACGCAAACGATCTTCCAATGTTGGAATCTCTTTAGGGGGCCTGTCACTCGAGATGACAATTTGTTTATTTTCGCTATGGAGCGTATTAAACGTATGGAAAAATTCCTCCTGGGTCGATTCTTTCCCCGCTAAAAACTGAATATCGTCAATCAAAAGAATATCGGCATTGCGGTATTTATTGCGGAAATCCTCTGGCCGATTATCACGAATCGAATTAATAAATTCATTCGTAAATTTTTCGCACGTGACATATACTACATTCGCTGTTGGATTATGTTCCAAAACATAATGGCCAATGGCATGCATTAAGTGAGTCTTACCGAGACCGACGCCTCCGTATAGGAACAGCGGATTATAAGCCTTTGCAGGTGCTTCCGCTACGGCGAGGGATGCTGCATGGGCAAAGCGATTTCCCGAGCCGATTACGAACGTATCAAACGTATATTTCGGATTGAGCATATTTTTAGAAGTCGATATCTCGTTAGTTTGTCGACTTTTATTTTTATAATTGTTATGAGTGGATATAAGTTCCTGTTCTTCATTTTTCATCTGCGGAATAACGAACTTTAAATTTATATGCTCACCAATCAATTGATAAATAATATCCATCAACAGTTCCTTGTAATTTCCATCTAACCAGTCTCGTGCAAAATCGTTCGGAGCTTCTACGATAATCGTATCCCCTTGAAGAGACAGCGCTTTCGTCGACTTGAGCCATGTGTCAAAACTCGGTTTACTGATTTTTTTCTCGATTTCTTGCAGGGTTTTCTCCCAAAGGTCGTCTATATTTTTCAATCGCCGCTCCCTCCCTGATAAATAAATAACGCTCACAAAACTTGCCTTTTCCATCAGTTATGGAGGATATGGAAATAAAGCAAATTTTATCTTGTCCATGTTTGGAGAAATAAAAAATGAGTAATAAACGAATAAGTCCAGGCATACAATCTGATTAGAGGATCAAAAAGGAGTTTTCGACATAATCCACCAATTGTGGACAAAGTTTTACACAACTTGTGGAAGCAATTATTCACAAGTTATTAACAATTTGTGGATAAATATAAAAAATCCAAAAGGTTATTCAGGTGAAAACACATAAATAATATCAGAAAAAACCGCATGAATCAATGGTTTCTACAAAATATCCACAATATCTACGGGTTGTTGACAAGAAATTATCCACAATCGAAGAATATGTGCAAAAATTGTCGATAACTTGTATATCATTATATAATTTTACGTTAAGAATATCCACAGGTTATGAAGAACAAGGAATGGATTGTTCACAACCGGGGATTGATAAAAGCAATATGCTCACTTTTTCCAGTCTCTGGATAGCTGAATGAAAAGAAAAAGAGAAAACGACATGGCATCTTTTTTAAAAAAGGGTGGAGGGGAATTTTTGAACGAAAAAGGATCATGCCAGTTGATCAATGAAAAAGTAAAGCCCTGAACACATCAGGGCATTTTTTTATGAGCTCTTATCTGGAGATGATTTAAGCGGTGAAGAAACATCCCGGAGTTATCGAATGGCGTATTTTTATAGCAAAAAATGGACGAGTTTATGACCATTGGCCGTCGAGAGGATTTCCGATTTAACGTGGAAAAGCTCTTCAATTCGTTCCCGTGTTAACACTTCATAAGGGCTTCCTTTGGTGAACAGGCGGCCGTCTTTCAGGGCAATCACTTGATCAGATATTTCCATCACTTGCGTTAAATCATGGAGAATGAGACAAATGGTTAACCCTTTTTCTTGATTGAGCTCCTTTAAAAGTTTGAGAGTTTCCAGCTGATATTCAATATCTAAAAAGACCGTTGGTTCATCGAGCAATAATAAGTCCGGTTCCTGGGCCAAGGCCTGGGCGATCCAGACTCGCTGCTTTTGACCGCCGCTTAACTGGTTGATATATTGATGTTCAAGCATTTTCAAATCGACCTGTTCCAGCACAGCATCGATGACTTGTTTATTCTTTGCCATATCGTGACGTCGGTTCGAATAAGGGGTACGACCGGTTGCCACAAGTTCCCGGACCGTAATCCCGGAAATTTGTGGATGTTGTTGATACACCATTGCTAGCCGCCGGGCCCGTTCTCTATTTTTATATTTCGCAAGCGGTTTTCCATCGAGAAGAATTTCGCCTTTTTGCACTTTGTATTGCCCGGTCAGACACCGAAATAACGTACTTTTCCCTGAACCGTTTGGGCCGATAATACTCGTAATCTTTCCCCTCGGAATATCGAACGTGATATCGTGTAATACTGGCTGCGATTGGCCCCGAAAGGCAAAGGTCAGATGACGGATGTTCATCATCGCTACAACTCTCCTCTTTTTCCGTGGCGTAGCAAGAGATACAGAAAAAACGGTCCCCCTAACAGGGACATTACTGTACCGACGGGTATTTCCTGCGGCGCTATAATCACCCGGGCAAGGGTATCCGCGCCTAATAATAAATTGGCACCTAAAAGCAGGGTGACAGGGAGTAACCGAATATGGTTATTGCCGACAAGGAGGCGACCGATATGCGGAACAATGAGGCCGACAAAGCCGATGACGCCTGTAAAGGCAACGGAAATCGCGGCAAAATAAACGGCGATAAAGGAAAATAAAAAGCGATAAAACACGATGGGAACCCCGAGGTTGTACATCACATCATCGCCCAAAATGATGAGATTGAGCTTTGCTGCGAGTAGCAAAACGATGAAGATGACGGGAGCGGCCAGGAAAAACAGGATTCGAATATCGCTCCACGTTAAATTGCCCAGGGTCCCGTTCAGCCAGTTCATCACACCGATAAGGCGATCGCTATAAGCGGTGAGTAAAATGGCCTGAACACCGCCCCAAATGGCGCTAATCGAAATCCCAGCTAAAATGACATGGATCGGTTTCATGCCGTTTTGAAAGGTGAGCATGGCCACGATGGCAAAGGTAAACAGTCCGCCGATAAAGGCGAGGGGGATAAGTAGAGCGATACTTCCCGGAAAGAGAAGCATGATGATGACTGCTGCTAAAGATGCTCCCGAACTAATGCCGAGCACCCCGGGATCGGCAATCGGGTTTTGTAAAACAGATTGGAGGATACAGCCTGCTATGGCTAAATACATCCCGATCATAATACCGCCAAGTACGCGGGGGAAACGAATTTGCCAAAAGATACGGGCATGTTCCGTTTCCTCACCGGTAAAAATCTGCACGATTTCCTGAAAAGAGATCGAGACGCTCCCCATGGCGAGGCCGACAATAATGTTCACCCCCAGGAGGAGCGTCAATACAATCAGTAGAAGATGAACTTGTTTATTCATTTTCACTCCCATTAGCGGTTACTCCCTCTGTTAATAAGTTGACAATCGCTTCCATCGTCTCGACATTATTAATCGTTCCGGTCACCGGGAAATTCGTGCTATCGAGATAAAATATTTGATTTTCCTTTTTGGCAGTAATTTCATCCCAAATAGGATCGGCAAATTCCTGTTCAAAGGATTTCTTTACTTCAGCTGGATTCCCGCCATGGGCAAGTGCGAAAATGTAGTCCGGATTTTCCGTGATCAAACTTTCTTTACTGAATGTGACATAATCTTGATCGGTTTCCCCGATTTTCCCGGCGATATTCACAACTCCGATTTTTTCCAGGATGCTGCCGAGATAGGAGTTGGCTGTACCGAGTTTATAATATTCGGCAGTACCCAATATTAACGCAACTTTTTTATCGTGCAAATGGTCGATATCGGCTAAAATGGCTGCTTCCTTTTCTTTTTGACATTCAATAAATGCTGCGCCGATTTCTTCCCGGTTTAGGAGTTGGCCGAGCTCCATGATGCTGTCAAAAACGGCATCGTAACTCGAGTTATCCAGGTAGAATGTAGTAATCCCATGTTTTTCTAGCGGTTCCTTTGTGAAATGTTCCAGCACCCGGTCACCAACGAATAAATCTGGATTTAAAGAGACGATTGTTTCAATATTTGGATTGACCGCAATCCCGATTTCCGGAAGGCCTTTATATTCTTCAGGCAATGGCTTGGAAGTCGTTGGAATACCGACAAGGGGAACATCGTATAACGACATGTAATACGCTACCGCATTGGAGTCCACGACGATGTGCTGATACGGAAGCTCCTGATCATCAAGTCTGCTGGCATCTACCTTCTCCAGGCACATCGTTACATCCACCGTTTGCGCGGTATCGGATTGCCCGGGGACATCCGTATCCCCAGGCGTTTCAATACCCTGAACATCGTTTTTTGTAGCCGTTGTTCCACATCCACTCAAAAGGAAAATAACGATTAAGGATGTGATGAAAATAATGCTGTTCCTTTTCCACGATGTTTTTACCATGAAAACATCTCCTTTATCGTCATAGCCTACCATCAGGCGATAACCCCGCGACACTAGCGATTTTTTCAACAATATTCCCAATCGGATTCACTAAAGCTTCAATTAGCAGGGGATCGGTATTCGGCATCGGAAGACGATATAAGGTGCCGCCCCGTTCCTCAATCTCCTCTTTTAACTCGATATCGAGATCATATAAAATCTCCAGGTTGTCACTAATAAAACCAATCGGTACAGAAATAATATGCTTGCTACCACGATTCAACAAATCAATAGTTGCTTCCTCAATATCCGGTTCCAACCATTTCACGCGCTGGGAATGGCCACCTTGCCAGGCGATTGAATACTGATCCTTCGGTATGCCGGCTTTTTCTGCGATGATTTGTCCCATATGCTTTACTTGTTCTTCGTACACATCACCTTCATTATTGTCCATTGGTACATTGTGGGCTGAGAAAATAACGTGGAAGTTTCCGTCAGGGACTTTCTCCATGCAATTGGCTAATTGATCGGACCAGTATTGGATAATCGTCGGTTCCCTGTACCAGTCGACGACATCGTTATACGGAATATCTGTATTGAGCTCATTCAATTTTGCGTGGGCCAGGTCGTGATACGGTTGACTCGATTCCTTGCCGTATTGGGGCGATAACACGAGACCGATAATCGCATCTACCTGTTCTTTTACCAATTGTTCAATCGCATCGCCTACCATTGGCGCGATGTGACGATAGCCGTTAATGACGGTGAATGTATCGTTCGGGTAGCGGCGTTCAAGTTCCTTTTGGACAAGAGCCGCCTGGTCTTTCGAAATTTTGGCAAGGGGGGAAGCCCCGATTGCTCGATACCGTTTTTTCAGTTCTTCAATCATTTCATCGGATGGACGGCGTCCGTTTAATATATCGGTGTAATATGGAACGATTTCCTCCTCGTTGGAAGGGGTTCCATAAGCCATTAAAACAACTCCATATTTCATTACCCATCACCCTTTAACGAATAAAGTAATTTTCTAATTGATCTCTTTGTAAAAATTCTCCGGTAATAAAGTAAGGGAAATCCCCGTATTTGGCACTCGCTTCATCAAAACGCATTTCATATACGATATTTTTAATATCCTCAAAATCATCGACACCAAGAGTTACTGCCCATTGATGATCATCGAAACCAAAGGAATTCGTCACATAATGACTGATCTTTTTATCGTAACCTTTACCAACCCGATTATGGGACGATAACATTCTTTTCCGCTCTTCAAAAGGTAGACTGAACCAGTCCCGCTTCCGGTTCATCGGATAAAAGCAGAAATATTTGTCGACACCGATTTTGGGGCGTAATTTATTTTGAATATACGGATTGGAATCGGTTAGTTTCTCCAGTAAATAATTCGTTACTTCACAAACCGATAAGTAGCTAACGACTAGTTCCGCCTCGTTAAATAAATCGAGCCGTTTTAAACGATCTTGCCAGTCAATCAAGGTCTGAATATCTTCATGAAGAATCATAATGGCAAAATCCGCTTTATGGCCAATAACACGACCGGTGGCGTAACTTCCTTGACCGTTTTGCACACTTTCTTCAAATTCATCAAGCAATTGATTCAATTCCCCGAAATTCGCTCTTTTCACTTCCTCGTCAACCTGTTTATAAGCTGGCCAGTCGATTTTCCAGAATAAATGGAGAAAATACCAGCCATTTTTCGTATCGAAATCCATAGCCATCCTCCTCTGTTTAATTTGGAATGAGTATTAAATTAAACTCAATCTAAACTAAATTATAGCAATTTCCTTTTTCGATATTGCAGGAAATTTTGACAAAAGTAGCAAAATTACATGACTATTAACAAATATTGGAAGATTTACTATGATTCACGAACAGGACGTTTTTCTGCCCGGTTTTCCTGGAGAAAAACGAGTTTTTCTTTCACGTAAGAATGGGTATGAACGTTAGCAGTACCAGTTTTATGTAGTTGACATTGTCCGGAATTTGTTTATATAATGATATAGTCTGTTTTGAACTGTTTTCCTCGTTAAGGAGGTGTCTTATAATGAAAAGAACATTTCAACCAAATAGAAGAAAAAGAAGTAGAGTACATGGATTTCGTGCACGCATGAAAACTAAAAATGGACGGAAAGTATTAGCTCGCCGTCGTCGTAAAGGCAGAAAAGTATTATCTGCATAAGGCCACTGAATGACAGTGGTCTTTTTTTAGCTTTAATCGGAAACAATAAGAATACGATCCTTTTATTATTTTGAAAATTATGTTTTTTGTTTTAAAATGCAGGAAGGCTTGCTTATACTGTAGAATAGTAAGGAGATAATCGGGTAAGAGAAACAGGAGTTATAAACCATGAAGAAAAAGTATCGCATCAAAAAAAATGCCGATTTCCAAAAAGTTTTCCAAAACAAAGATTCCGTTGCGAATCGCCAGTTCGTCGTCTACAAGTTAAAAAATGATGACCATCCTCATTTTCGCATTGGCATCTCGGTAAGTAAGAAGCTTGGCAATGCGGTGACTCGCAATAAAATCAAACGATACATACGGGAAGTTATCCATGAATTTAAAGAGGAGATCGATCCTGCTTATGATTATGTCATTATCGCCCGGAAGCCGGTCGTCGATATGACCTATCATGAGGTAAAAAAAAGTTTACGTCACGTGTTAAAGGTAGCCAGAGTCCTGAATCAAAAGAAAGAAGACTAAAATTTAAATATTCTATTAAATTTCTATAAAAAAATGATACAATCATGTTAAGTATTCGATAGTTGCAGCTGTTTTTCATCAATGAATTATACATAAACCGTTATGAAAAGGGGAAGCGTTTACGCGCATAGGTTTTTATTTTCATTGGGGAGGAACACACGGTGATGAAAAAGAGAATACTTTTTTCGATTGTGGCAATGATCGTCGTTTTTTTTCTTGCAGGATGTACGGAAATTGATCAGCCAATTACAGAAGATAGCGAAGGCATTTGGAATAAATTAGTCGTATATCCATTATCGTGGGCGATTGTAAAATTAGCGGAATTTTTCGGAACGAACTGGGGCTATGGATTTTCCATCATCGTCTTAACGATCATTATTCGTTTGCTGATTTTGCCGCTGATGCTCAATCAGACAAAGAGTATGAAAAAAATGCAATTGATCCAGCCCGAACTGCAAAAATTACGGGAAAAATATTCGTCGAAAGATGCGGTAACCCAGCAAAAACTACAACAAGCCCAAATGCTATTATTTGAAAAATACGATATCAACCCCCTGTCAGGGTGTTTACCATTATTAATACAGATGCCGATTCTTGTCGGTTTTTACCATGCCATCGTCAGAACCGAGCAGCTGGATGGCCAATCCTTTCTCTGGTTCCCGCTGGATCGACCGGACCCTTATTTTATCTTACCGGTCATTGCCGGGGTTTTCACATATTTACAGCAGAAAGTGATGTCACAGGGGCAAGAGGCCAATCCGCAAATGGCGATGATGCTCCGGATTTTACCGATTATGATTGTAATCTTTTCATTGTATTTGCCAGCGGCATTACCTTTATATTGGGTAATAGGAAATATCTTTACAATCATCCAAAATCAATTTATTAAAATGCCGGAACTGGAAGATTTGTCAGCGATTGAAACAAAACAAGCCGCACCAAAGAGAAAAAAAGTGAAAACGGCTAAATCATCCGTTTCCGGGCATGCGGGAGGAAGAAAGAAGTGAAACAAGTTACAGCTACCGGATCCACTGTAGATGAGGCCATCAGTCAGGCGCTCAAGGAGCTTAATGCAAAAAAAGAGCAGGTAGAAATCTCGATTATTGATGAAGGGAAAAAAGGTCTTCTCGGTATCTTCGGTTCTCGTCCTGCGATTGTGAAAGTAACGCTCAAGATCGATCCGATTGAAGAAGCGAAAAAATTCATTATCGATGTATGTAAACAAATGGATATTGATGTACAAATCGAAACGGAAATCGATGGACGGCAAGTGTATATGAACTTGATCACTGAAAAGGTTGGTTTATTAATCGGTAAAAGAGGGCGTACATTAAATGCCTTACAAAGTCTAACCCAGCTCGTGCTGAATAAATATGCCGATCAATTCATGATTGTCACGCTGGATGCGGAAAATTATCGCGACCGGCGCGAAGAAAGCTTGCGCATCCTGGCGAATCGTCTGGCGAAGAAAGTGCAGCGGGAACGGCGGGAAATCTCCCTCGAGCCCATGCCTTCATATGAAAGACGAATTATTCATACCGAATTGGCCGATCATGAACATGTCAAAACGTATTCGGTTGGCCAGGATCCGAACCGGCATATTGTCATTGCACCGAAATAAGTTATCTGCCTTCAACCGGAAAACGAGCGGTTGAAGGCAGTTTTTTTGCTCTTTTCCAGCAAAGAACATTATCCACATGTGAATAATCATGAGACACGTGTTTTATTTTTTATCCACATGTGGATAATTTACGATGGTATGTGTAAAGTAGTGATGAACAAAAGAAAAGATAATTGTATGTATTTGGATGTCGCGCGATTATGTTGTAAAATAGATTATTGCTATATTGTTCGAAAAAGAGGTGCTACTATGTACGAAGCAGATACGATAGCAGCAATTTCCACACCTTTAGGTGAAGGGGCTATTGGGATTGTTCGCCTATCTGGACCGGAAAGTATTGCGATTGCCTCCAAACTATTCCGGTCGCCGGTAGGGAAAAAGTTAGAAGATGTGGATTCGCATACGATTCATTATGGCCATATTATAGATCCAGAAACAAACAAAATCGCGGAGGAAGTCATGGTCAGTGTCATGAAGGCACCGAAAACTTTTACCCGCGAAGATATTGTTGAAATCAATTGTCATTCCGGACTTGTCGCGCTCAACCGGGTGTTGCAATTATGTCTGACAAACGGGGCTCGGCTTGCGGAACCGGGCGAGTTTACCAAACGGGCCTTTTTAAATGGTCGGATTGATCTTTCCCAGGCAGAAGCGGTGATGGATATTATCCGTGCCAAAACGGATGTAGCGATGAATGTAGCGATGAACCAATTGGAAGGTCGCCTTTCGAATAAGATCCGTCTCCTCCGGCAGGAAATATTAGAAGTTCTTGCCCATGTCGAAGTGAATATCGATTATCCGGAATACGATGATGTGGAAGAAATGACGCATAACTTGATGCACAAAAAGGCTCTTTTTGTGAAACGGGAAATCGAAAAATTATTAGCAACAGCCAAACAGGGTAAAATATTACGGGAAGGGCTGGCCACTGTTATTATTGGCCGACCCAATGTCGGTAAATCTTCTCTACTCAATAGTTTCGTACAGGAAAATAAAGCAATTGTTACCGATATCCCGGGGACGACTCGCGATGTCATCGAAGAATACGTGAATATTCGCGGCGTGCCGTTAAAATTAGTTGATACAGCGGGAATTCGGGAAACTGAGGATATTGTCGAGCGTATCGGGGTCGAGCGCTCCCGCCAGGTGCTCAAAAGTGCCGATTTAATTTTACTCGTCTTAAATTATAACGAGCCGTTTACAGAAGAAGATCGCAACCTATTTAAAACGATTGAAAATATGGATGCCATTATTGTCGTGAATAAAGTTGATCTGGAACAAAAACTTGATTTAGATGAAGTGAAAGAATTAGCAGCTGGCAGGAAAATAGTCTATACATCGTTAACGGAGGATAAGGGCGTAGAAGAGCTTGAAGAAGCCATTGCTTCCATGTTCTTCTCCGGAGAAATTGAAGCAGGTGATTTAACGTATGTATCCAATGCCCGGCATATTAGTTTGTTACATCGCGCATTACGATCGATCGAGGATGTTTTAAATGGTCTGGCAATGGAAATGCCTCTTGATCTCGTGCAAATCGATATGCGGAAATGCTGGGAAACTTTGGGAGAAATTACCGGTGAAACCGTGCATGACGAATTACTGGACCAGCTGTTTTCACAATTTTGTTTAGGGAAGTAAGAAAAGGGAGGTTCCTTTATGCGAACGTATGAAGCTGGCAGCTTTGATTGTGTTGTTATCGGCGCTGGTCATGCTGGCTGTGAGGCGGCGCTAGCTGCCGCGAAAATGGGTGCGAAAACGGTGATCATCACCTTGAATTTAGATATGATTGCCTATATGCCATGTAATCCTTCCATCGGCGGTCCCGCTAAAGGCATTGTCGTTCGGGAAATCGATGCCCTCGGGGGCGCCATGGCGAAGGTGATCGATAAAACAGCTATTCAAATGCGAATGTTGAATACGAGGAAGGGTCCCGCAGTTCGTGCTTTGCGGGCACAGGCGGATAAAGTCATGTATCAACAGGAGATGAAAAAGATGCTGGAAAATGAGCCGAATCTCCAACTCGTACAAGGTATGGTGGAGCGGCTCGTTGTCGAAGACGGTGTATGTAAAGGTGTGATTACGAATACCGGTGCCATTTATCGCGGAAAAACCGTGATTCTTACGACAGGTACGTATTTACGGGGCGAGATTATTATCGGAGAAATCAAATATTCCAGCGGTCCGAACAATCAACAACCGTCCATCAAGTTAGGTGAACACCTGGAAGAACTTGGTTTCCAACTCGTGCGCTTTAAGACGGGTACACCACCCCGTGTGAATAGCCATACGATCGATTATTCCAAAACGACCGAGCAACCCGGTGATGAAAATCCCGGTACCTTTTCATATGAAACGACAGAAACGATTACCGATCAGTTGCCGTGCTGGTTAACGTATACGACGGCGAGAACCCATGAAATTATTCAGGCGAATCTCCACCGCTCACCGATGTATTCGGGAATGATTCAAGGGAGAGGACCGCGCTATTGCCCATCGATCGAGGATAAAGTCGTTCGTTTCCACGATAAACCCCGGCACCAAATTTTCCTAGAACCGGAGGGGCGTAACACCGAAGAAGTATATGTCCAGGGACTTTCAACGAGTTTACCAGAGGAAGTGCAGCATGAACTGCTCAAATCCGTTCCTGGTCTGGAAAATGCGAAAATGATGCGACCGGGTTATGCCATTGAATACGATGCCATCGTCCCGACCCAGCTCTGGCCGACGCTGGAGACAAAAAGGGTGAAAAACTTGTATACGGCCGGGCAAATTAACGGGACAAGCGGTTATGAGGAAGCGGCCGGTCAAGGATTGATGGCAGGGATTAATGCAGCGCTAAGAGCTCTGGGTGAGGACCGGGAAGTGATTCTTAAACGATCTGAAGCTTATATCGGGGTCATGATTGACGATCTTGTTACAAAAGGCGTCTCCGAACCATATCGCCTCTTAACCTCCCGGGCAGAATATCGTTTGTTGCTGCGCCATGATAATGCCGATTTGCGCTTGACTGAACTCGGCTATGAACTCGGCTTAATCAGTGAAGAACGCTATCAAAAATTTATTGACAAAAAAGAAAAAATTGCACAAGAAATTAAACGTTTAAAGAAAACGATCATTAAACCGAATGAACAGACGCAAAACTTAATTAAAGAGGTCGGGGGCAGTGCCTTAAAAGACGGAATTCGCGGCGCCGATTTATTAAGACGTCCGGAAATCCGCTATGAACACATTAAAACTTTAATTCCACCACAAGAAGAACTGGAAAAGGAAATTGAAGAACAGGTAGAAATCCAGATAAAATATGAAGGGTATATCGAGAAGGCACTGCAACAAGTCGAACGACTTCACAAGATGGAAGATAAGAAAATTCCGATCGATATCGACTTTGATGCGATTAACGGTTTGGCCACGGAAGCTAGAGAAAAATTAAAAGAGGTCCATCCATTAACTTTAGCCCAGGCATCGCGGATATCCGGTGTCAACCCTGCAGATATTTCCATCCTCCTCGTCTATCTCGAGCAAGGAAAGATCAAACGGGTATCCCAGTCGTAAATATTGGTATAAAACTAGTTTCCGGTTGCGGGAAAAGGAAAATAAGGATAGGAAGATTCAGAATGAATATAGAACAGTTTCAAGCAGAACTTTCCAAGCAGCAAATCAACTTATCTGACAAACAGCTCGAGCAATTCGAGCGTTATTACGAGCTACTTATCGAATGGAATAAAAAAATGAACTTAACGGCGATAACGGAAAAAGATGAAGTGTATTTAAAACATTTTTACGATTCCTTAACGGCCGGGTTTTATTTTGATTTTTCTAGGGAAAGTGTTTCCCTCTGTGACGTCGGTGCCGGAGCGGGGTTCCCGAGCATCCCGCTAAAAATTGTCTATCCCCATTTAAAGGTAGCGATTGTCGATTCATTGAAAAAACGGATTACCTTTTTGCAGGAATTGGTGCAGGAACTCAAGCTCGATCATGTTGAACTTTACCATGATCGGGCCGAAACTTTTGGCAGGAAGGGGAAACATCGGGAAGCTTACGATGTCGTTACGGCACGGGCTGTGGCGAATTTAACGGTGTTGAGTGAGTATTGTTTGCCTTTAGCAAAGCCGGGCGGTTCTTTTATTGCCTTAAAAGGTGCAAGTGGTGTCCAGGAATATGAGGAGGCCAAAAGGGCGATTACTCGATTAGGGGGACAATTGCAAGATATACACGAATTTACCTTGCCGATTGAAAAGAGCGAGCGCACGATTATCATTGTAGCCAAAGAAAAAAGTACGCCGAAAAAATATCCCCGGAAACCCGGGATACCTGCCAGAAATCCGTTACAATAACGGAGAAAAAATCTCATGATAAGCAGGATATTTGCTATCCTTCGAGAAATAAGTATTAAGGGTCAATAGTATTTTGGTCGGGATTTTATAAAAAGGTGGTGCGGGCAGTGAAAAATCATTTTTCGCGCCTTTTTGGCGGAGTAGGATTGAAGGATACGGAAACGTCGGAAAATGAAAAGAAAAATAAAAGTTTAGATGTTAACGAAGAAGATTTAGTGCGCCATATTCCTATAACGAATATTCGTCCGAATCAATACCAGCCCCGGACGAAATTTGATGATGAAAAATTGGAGGAGTTGGCCAAAACCCTCCATACCCACGGGATCATTCAACCGATTGTCGTTCGTGAGCTGGGGGATGAACAGTACGAAATCATCGCCGGGGAACGGCGCTATCGGGCGGCGAAAAAGTTAGGTTGGGATACGATACCGGCCATCGTGAAAAATATGAATGATAAGGAAACGGCTTCGGTTGCCCTAATTGAAAATATTCAGCGGGAAGATTTATCACCGATTGAGGAAGCCTATGCTTATCAACAGCTAATCGAGATTCATAATTTAACCCAGGAAGCCCTGGCACAGCGTTTAGGAAAAGGGCAGTCGACGATCGCTAATAAACTGAGACTCTTAAAATTACCCGATGCAATCCAGCAAGCATTATTAGACAAGCAAATTACGGAGCGGCATGCCCGGGCGATTTTACCATTGAAGGATGAAGAAAAACAAATTCAAGTTCTTCAAGAAATCATTGAAAAAAATTTAAATGTGAAGCAGACTGAAGCCCGTGTCGAAAAAATGCTGGCCAATGAAGCGAAGCCAAAGCCGAAGAGACGTTCCATCAGCCGGGACATTCGTATTGCTGTGAATACCATTCGCCAATCGATCCAGATGGTGGAAAAAAGTGGAATTGATTTAGAGACAAAGGAAGAAGAAGCGGGCGATTATTACGAAATCACTATTCGCATACCGAAAAAGAAATCATAATTTTATAGATGAATAGATTGAAAAGGTACCGACACGCGGTACCTTTTTCATTTATGGAAGAAAATTTAACTTTAATAGAAAATGTCGGATATTCATATGTACACGCTTGTGAAAAACAGTATACTATTACATATAGGGTAAAATTCCCGTAAGATGGAGCTATTTAATTGAAAATCTATGAATATATCCGTTCTTTCCATGTTTTCATGATAAAATAAAAGAAGTTTCAATCAAGGTAGGTGTCATCGTGAGTAAAATTATTTCAATTGCAAACCAAAAGGGTGGCGTAGGAAAGACGACAACGGCTGTCAATTTATCAGCCTGTTTAGCATACATAGGGAAAAAAGTGCTCCTAATTGATATTGACCCCCAGGGCAATGCAACGAGTGGGGTAGGCGTAGAAAAAGCCGATGTGGAGCATTGCATTTACGATGTGTTAATTGATGATATTGAAGTTGAAAACGTCATTTTGTCCGCCAAAATTGAAAATCTGGATATTATTCCAGCAACGATCCAATTAGCAGGTGCTGAAGTTGAACTCGTATCGTTGATTTCACGCGAATTACGCTTGAAAAAGGCTCTGGAGGCCGTTAAAGAAAACTATGATTTTATTATTATCGATTGTCCACCGTCGTTAGGGTTATTAACTTTAAACGCTTTAACGGCATCGGACACTGTGATTATCCCCGTGCAATGTGAATATTACGCATTAGAAGGATTAAGCCAGTTGCTAAATACTATCCGCCTCGTGCAAAAACATTTGAATACAGAATTGATGATCGATGGTGTTTTGCTAACGATGCTGGATGCCCGCACGAATTTAGGGATCCAGGTCATTGAGGAAGTCAAAAAATACTTCCAGGATAAAGTGTTTAAAACGATTATCCCCCGCAATGTTCGTTTAAGTGAAGCCCCAAGCCACGGTCAACCGATCATTTTATATGATCCGCGATCCCGCGGAGCCGAGGTTTATTTAGAATTAGCGAAGGAAGTGGTGATGAATGGCTAAAGCGTTGGGTAAAGGAATCAGCGCGCTCTTCCCGGAAATCGAAAAGATCGATTCCGAAGTGGTTGAAGAAATTCCCGTTCAAGAGATTCGCCCCAACCCATATCAACCACGGAAATATTTTTCAGATGAGGGTATTGAGGAATTAAAACAGTCCATCAAGGAACACGGAATTTTACAGCCGATTATCGTGCGCAAAAGCATTAAGGGATATGAGATTGTTGTCGGGGAACGTCGCTATCGGGCGGCAAAAGCGGCTGGCCTGAAAAAAATACCCGCGGTTGTCCGGAAGATGGATGATGCGAAAATGATGGAATTGGCGGTGCTGGAAAATTTACAGCGGGAAGATTTATCGCCAATCGAAGAGGCATCGGCCTATCAATTGTTATTAGATAAACTGCAACTGACACAAGATCAATTAGCCAAACGGCTCGGGAAAAGCCGTCCCCATATCGCGAATATGGTTCGCTTGCTTTCACTACCTGCTGATATTCAACAACTGATCCATGACGACAAAATTACCATGGGACACGGTCGCGCCTTACTCGGTTTAAAAAATAAAGATAACTTAAAAGCGGTCGTTGCCAAAGTGATCAATGAGGGATTAAATGTTCGCCAGTTAGAGGCGCTTATTCAACAGTTAAACGAAAATGTTTCACGTGAAACAACCAAAAAGAAGGAGAAAAAAGACATCTTCCTCGTTGAACAGGAGAATCATTTACGGGAACGTTTCGGTACAACGGTGAAAATCAAGAAGGGGAAAAAGAAAGGGAAAATCGAAATTGAGTTTTTCTCCGATGAGGATTTGAATCGAATATTGGAAATACTGAATCCCGATTACGAATAAAAATGTTTCACGTGAAACATTTGAGAAGAAGACACTCACAACCATTCTGTATAAAAATCAATTCCTGATGATTCCTTTGCTACGATGTGCAACAAAATTTTATAAAGTTTGATAGAATATCCGTGCGTCAAAGTGGCAAAAGCTAGAACATTTTCTCCTAAGTCATGAACAATGACTTATTTTTTTATTATTTAATTAAAATAAAATGAGGAATTGCGATGATGCTAATTGGAACAATCGTCAATGTATTTGCCGTTATATTCGGTTCATTAATCGGTCTCTTTTTTACTAGAATATCCGATTCCATGAAAGACACGGTAATGAAAGGGATCGGCCTCACCGTTATCATCCTCGGACTGCAAATGGGTATGCAAAGTAATAACTTTTTACTGGTTATTATCAGTATAGCCGTTGGTGCCGTGCTAGGGGAAATCGGAAAACTGGATGATCAATTGACAAAAGCAGGAAACTGGCTGGAAAAAAGATTTGCCCGAAAGACCAATATCTCCCAGGGGTTTATTACCGCCACGCTGATCTTTTGTGTAGGAGCGATGGCCGTGGTCGGGGCTCTGGATAGCGGCTTGCGCGGCGATCATTCCATTTTATACACGAAGTCACTGTTAGACGGTTTTACCGCAATCATCTTAACATCGACATTAGGTTCGGGTGTCTTATTTTCTTCAATACCGATTTTCCTCTACCAAGGCACAATTGCGCTCTTCGCCTCGCAAATAAATCGGATTATTCCGGCTGATTTGCTCGATTTGTTTATACAGGAAATTACCGCTACTGGCGGTGTCATGATCCTGGCGATCGGTCTCAATTTAACCGGTATTACGCATATTAAAGTGGCCAATCTCTTACCGGCCCTTCTTGTCGTTCTCTTATTAATTCCTCTTTTTACCGCATTGCAACTAATATAAAACCTGGTGATCATCTTCCTTCACCAGGTTAAGTTTTTTATATCCAATTAAATGATTGTTTTTCCGGATATATTTTGATTCATTTTATATATTAAACCTGTATGATAAATGCCTTCAGCAATCACATCGGCCAGCTCCATAACGATATGCAGTCTTGTATTTTGCAAAACGAAAAATTCCATAAATCCAGCGACATTGACAATTCCAGTGATATGGATATGCCCCACTTCCGGTAATGTTTTATGAACACCGGCTCCCGGTTTTAACGGTCCATTTTTGATTTGAATCGTGCCAACGTTTTTGCTTTGCCCAAGACAGGCATCGATGGCGATGACAAAGCCACTCGGGTATTTTTGTTGAATCATTTCGAGCGCATCGTTTAAGTTTACGGCATGAATCGGGGTTTTTAGTGTACCGTACACATGGAAATTTTCTGGTAGTTCCATATTTACAAGGCGACTGCCTACTAACGGTCCGAGTGCATCCCCTGTCGAGCGGTCAGTACCGATGCAGGTAAAAACAATCGGCTGTTCAGGGGATTTCGGTAAGTATTGATTCAGTTCATAGGAAATTTTCATACTTGCTCGTTCATCATGATAAGGAATGGAAAATCCCCGTTTTTTATCGGAATAATGTGATTTAAACAAAGGTATCACCACCTCAGGGAGTAGGTTGTATTATCAGTTTAGTAAAATGTCAGAAAAATTATACATATAAGATAAAATATTTAAAGAAAGACGATCAGAGTAAATAAATAGAAAGAAATAATGTGGTATAATAGTTTGTGCTTGATCAACAGATAATCAAGTCTGTATGGAGTGTGAACAGAAAAGTGGCGGATAAATCTTTTGAACTGAATGATATAGTAGAAATGAAAAAACCCCATCCTTGCGGTCATAATCGCTGGAAGATCATCCGCATGGGTGCCGATATCCGAATTAAATGTTTAGGCTGTTCCCATAGCGTCCTCTTGCCAAGAAGAGAGTTTACCCGAAAAATGAAGAAAGTAGTGGGGCATGAAGAGTAAAGGTAAACTGCCGGTTTCGGCAGTTTTCTTCTTGTCTAAATTTTGTATAAAGCTTTCTTGTATTTTCAATGGACAATTACTATAATTGTTTGGGAATCAGAGGCTTGTATCGTTTTATTTTACTTATAGGAGTGAAATCAATGAGTTTGACAGCAGGAATCGTTGGTTTGCCTAACGTTGGAAAATCAACCCTTTTTAATGCCATCACCCAGGGCGGGGCGGAAATGGCCAATTACCCTTTTGCAACGATTGATCCAAATGTGGGGGTAGTAGAAGTACCGGATAAGCGGTTGGAAAAGTTAGCGGAAATTTTTAAACCGAAACGAACGCTCCCGACCACCTTTGAATTTACCGATATCGCCGGAATTGTGAAGGGCGCCAGTAAAGGGGAAGGTCTCGGGAATAAATTTTTAGCCAATATTCGCCAGGTCGATGCGATTTGTCATGTTGTTCGCTGTTTTGATGATGAAAATATCACTCATGTTGCGGGAAAAGTGGATCCAATCGATGATATCGAAACGATCAATTTAGAATTAATCCTTGCCGATATGGAAACGGTCGAAAAACGTTTAACCCGGGTGGAAAAACTCGCCAGACAAAAGGATAAAGAAGCGCTGGCGGAATACGAAGTTTTAACAAAACTAAAGGAAACCTTTGAAAAAGAACTGCCGGCCCGGTCCATAGAATTTACGGAAGAGCAGTTCAAAATCGTGAAAGGTTATCAACTGCTCACCGCCAAGCCCGTTATTTATGTAGCGAATGTTGGCGAAGATGATGTTGGCAATACAGAAGATAACGAATTTGTGCAACAAGTAAAAGAATATGCCGCCAAAGAAGGGGCGGAAGTCGTGACGATTTGTGCCAAATTGGAAGAGGAAATCTCCCAATTAGATGATGAAGAAAAAGCTGTCTTTTTAGAGGAACTTGGCATAGAAGAATCAGGTCTCGATCAATTAATTCGCAAATCATACTCATTATTAGGTTTAGCCACCTTTTTCACGGCTGGTGTACAGGAAGTACGTGCCTGGACCTTTAAAAAAGGGATGAAGGCACCGGAATGTGCGGGCATTATTCATAGTGATTTTGAAAAAGGTTTTATTCGGGCCGAAACGGTTTCCTACGAGGATTTAATTGCATGCGGTTCGATGACAGCAGCGAAAGAAGCGGGAAAAGTTCGCCTGGAAGGAAAAGATTATATCGTTCAAGATGGCGATATCATGTATTTCCGTTTCAATGTATAAGCGATCGTTTTTGATAGAAAAAATGATAGCCAATCATTGCGGTTCTTTATTCAATATGATATAATATTTTATCGTGAGTAATAACAATTGCTCCTTGCTCTTTTTTTTGAAGAGCCGCAAAGTCCAGAAGGAGGTGAATGGATAAAATGAGAAAATATGAAATCATGTACATTATCCGCCCGAATATTGAAGATGAAAGCAAACAAGCTTTAGTAGAACGTTTTGACAACATCTTAAAAGACAACGGTGCGGAGATTATTGAATCGAAAGAATGGGGTAAACGTCGTTTAGCCTACGAAATTAACGATTACCGTGATGGAATTTACCATGTGATTACAGCTAATGCAACACCGGAAGCTGTTCAAGAATTCGATCGTCTTGTAAAAATTAACGACGATATCATTCGCCATATCATTGTACGTTTAGAGGACTAATAAGAATTGTACAAAGAAATGTTTCACGTGAAACATTTCTTTTCAAAAGGGAGTTGATTCTGATGATTAACCGTGTCGTTTTAGTCGGCCGCTTAACAAAAGATCCGGAGCTTCGCTATACCCCGAATGGTATACCTGTTTCTACCTTTACACTGGCCGTCAACCGCACCTTTACGAACCGTCAGGGCGAGCGGGAAGCAGATTTTATTAACTGTGTCGTCTGGCGCAAACAGGCAGAAAATGTGGCCAATTATTTACGTAAAGGGAGTTTAGCCGGTGTGGAAGGTCGTATTCAAACAAGGAATTACGAAGCACAAGATGGCCGAAGAGTCTATGTAACGGAAGTCGTTTGCGATAGTGTGCAATTTTTAGAACCGAGAAGTGCCACAGCAAGCCGTGGTGAACAGTTTGGCGCAACAAGTTATCCAGATTTAGGTGGTCAATTCGGGTCCGGAAATCAGAATCAACCTAGAACCCCTGACTTTACGAAAGATGAGGATCCATTTTTCAGTGATGGCGAACAAATTGACATTTCCGATGATGATTTGCCGTTTTAATGTCATATAGTTGGACGTGAAATTTACGAGTGGAAGGAGTGACAACCATGGCAGCAGGACGTAGAGGACGGAACAAACGGAAAAAAGTATGTTATTTTTCCGCTAATCATATCGACTACATTGACTATAAAGATGTAGATTTATTAAAAAAATTCATTTCTGAACGGGGTAAAATTTTACCGCGTCGTGTAACGGGAACATGTGCCAAACATCAACGGATGTTAACACGTGCGATCAAACGGGCACGTCAAATGGCATTACTTCCTTATGTTGCGGATGATAAATAAGCAATTGAATAAACAATTGGAAAACGGCAAAGAGTTCCTCTTTGTCGTTTTTATTTGAAAAATAAAAAAATGAATGAATGTTTATAATAGCGATATGGATGAGAATATATGAACAGTTGAAGCCGCTAGCATGAATCGTTAAAATAAAAGTAGCTCTGTTTAAAGGATGAGAGGAAAGTAAACATTTACAAAATGAGGTGTATCTGTGTCTACGAAAAAGTTGACCGAAGGAGCGGTTTTATTAGCCATTTATGCAGTTTTGCTCCTCATTTTTTTATATGTACCGTTGTTCGGTTTATTATTTACCTTTGTTTTACCGATACCATTTATCTATTATAACGCCAAATATAACTGGAAAGACGGTATCGTCTTTTTTATCGCTTCTCTTTTTATATCGTTCATCATCGGCAATTTTCCGGCTGTTACAACGACCGTTTTATACGGTTTAACGGGATTCGTATTAGGGGTTTGTTTGTATTTTTATAAAGATCGGAAAACGGCCTTTATATTGGGAACCTTAACCTATATCTTGACGACACTATTCCTTTTTGCACTATCGATCTGGCTTTTTAACATCAACTACATACAGGAAATGGTTAATGCGTTCAAGGAAGTAACGAATGAATCGATAGCCATTATGGAAATGTTCGGACAGGAAGTCCCACCCGAGGCGATTGAACTTACCCAGACGATAGTTTCCCTCGGTATCGCTTTAATACCGACCATCCTGGTTATCGTCAGTGGCTTGTCTGTCTGGCTGATTCAGTTAATTGCCATCCCCGTTGTTAAACGTTTAGGCATCTCGGTTCCTGCTAGCCAGCCGTTTCGCGAGTTAACTTTCCCAAAAAGTACGATTTGGTATTTTCTACTTGTCTCCTTACTGTCAATCGTCGTACCATTAAATGAGGGAACTTTCCTTTACAATGTCGTGCTCAACTTTCTTTCCATTTTCCAGATCGTGTTTTCGATTCAGGGGATATCCTTTATGTTTTTCTTTGCCCATGTTAAAGATATATCGAAATCGGTCCCCATTGTTGTAACCGTCATCACCTTACTCAATCCTTTATTAATACAAATCGTACAAATACTCGGTATTATTGACCTCGGCTTTGACTTGCGAAAGCGGCTGAAAACGTAAGGAAAACCCTGCCATACCAGAATTTCTTGCGTAAATGGCGACAACGACGATTTTGCTTCCATTAGAATCTAATTTTCCACGACCATATATAAAAATAGGTGAGGAGTGGAGAAAAAATCTGCCCTGCGGGGTTTCAGTAGGAGCTGGGTAATATGCCAAGTCAAATAAAGAAAAGACAGTTACGTTTACTGATTATTGCATTTTTAATAAGTTTTTTACTGCTATTTAGCATTGTTGCTTTTTATCATCTCTGGATTGGTATTATTGGTATCATTTTAAGTGTTCTCTCTCTTTCACTCTTTATTTATGGGGATCGTCGATTTTCAGAGAAACTCAAACAAGATATGATGAATCTGTCCTACCGGGTGAAAAGTACCGGGGAAAAAATCGTCATGGGCATGCCTTTCGGGATCATGTTTATCGATGAAGAACTCTTTATCAAATGGGCAAACCCTTATCTTGAGAAAGTGTTTGAAGAAAATGACTTAACGGGAAAATCGCTGTACGATCTAGCGGATAACTTGATTCCGATCATTAAGCAGGAAAAGCAAGGGGAAACGATCACCCTTTTTAATAAACAATACCGCATTCATTATCAAAAAGAAGATCAAATTGTTTATTTCTTCGATATTACCGATCATGTTCAGCTGCAAAAAAAATACGAAGAAGAAAGACCGGTTGTTGCAATCATTTATTTAGATAATTATGATGAAGTTACCCAGGGGATGGACGATCAGGCCAGGGGAAGTTTGAATAGTGAAGTCACTTCCTTGCTCAATCATTGGGCAAAAGAATTTGGTGTTTTTATCAAGCGAATCAATACGGAACGGTTTCTTGCATTTTTCAATGAAAAGATATTAGCAGAGTTGGAGGAGGATAAATTCTCCATCCTCGACACAGTTCGTGAACATATGGGCAAAAAGGATGTGCCGTTAACCTTAAGTATCGGTATCGGTACAGGGGCGGACACCCTTCCCGAGTTGGGTCATCTCGCGCAATCGAGTTTAGATTTAGCTTTGGGAAGAGGCGGAGATCAGGTGGCGATCAAGCTGCTCAATGGGAAAGCCCGCTTCTACGGGGGGAAAACGAATCCTGTTGAAAAAAGGACGCGGGTTAGAGCGCGCGTCATCTCCCATTCCCTTGGTGAATTGATGCAGGAAAGTGATTCGATCTTAATCATGGGCCACCGGTTTCCCGATATGGATGCAGTCGGTGCTTCCATTGGGATTTTAAAAATTGCCAAACTATATCAGCCAAATTCCTATATCATTTTAAATGAACAAGAGCTGGATCGCAGTGTCCAAAAACTTCTGGACAAAATTAAAGAAAAACCGGAAATTTACGAGCATATGATTTCATCCGACGACGCGCTCGCCTTCGATTACAAAAATACGCTATTAGTCATTGTTGATACCCATAAACCATCGTTTTGTATCGAGGAAAAATTAGTCGAGCAAATCGATCGCATTGTGGTGATCGACCATCACCGCCGGAGCGAAGAATTTGTCCAAAATCCATTGCTCGTGTATATGGAACCTTACGCCTCGTCCACATCGGAGCTCGTTACGGAACTTCTAGAATATCAACCGATTGAAAAAATTGATATAATCGAGGCTACGGCGCTTTTAGCAGGAATTATCGTCGATACGAAAAACTTCACATTACGAACCGGCTCGCGAACATTTGATGCGGCTGCCTATTTGCGGTCGAAAGGAGCCGATACGGTTCTTGTCCAGAACTTGTTAAGGGGCGACCTGGATACCTTTATTAAAAAGTCGCGAATTATTGAAAACGTGGAATTTTACTATGACGGTATCGCCATTGCCAAAGGAGATCCAGAGGAAGTCGAATCGCAAGTGTTGCTCGCGCAAACCGCTGATACACTGCTTTCTCTGGAAAAAGTAAAAGCGAGTTTTGTCATCGGGAGAAAATCCGATCGCTCCATCGGGATCAGTGCACGATCACTCGGGCAAATTAATGTGCAGTTGATTATGGAAAAACTGCAAGGCGGTGGTCATTTAACAAACGCAGCAACCGAGCTGGAGGATGTCACGATTGATGAAGCCGAATGGATGTTAAAAGAGGCCATCGATGAATATTTAGAGGGAGGAAAATCAGGATGAAAGTAATCTTTTTAAAGGATGTCAAAGGTAAAGGAAAAAAAGGTGAAGTGAAAAATGTTGCCGATGGCTACGCCCACAATTATTTATTTAAAAACGGTCTAGCTGTAGAAGCAACACAGGCGAATTTGAAAAAGTTAGAGCAGCAAAAACGGAAAGAGGCACAGTTAGCCCAGCAACAATTAGAAGAGGCCAAAAAATTAAAAGAACAGCTGGAAAAAATCACGGTGGAATTCTCGGCAAAAGCCGGTGAAAACGGTCGTCTTTTCGGTTCCATCACATCAAAGCAAATTGCTGAGCAATTAGAAAAAGATTTTAACATCAAAATTGATAGACGGAAAATCGAAATGACGGATGCGATCCGGTCCTTAGGCTATACAAAGGTACCCGTTAAATTGCACAGTGAAGTAACAGGGACGATTACGGTCCATGTAAAAGAAGCTAAATAAATATTACCATCGAAAAAGAATAGAATGCATGTTAAAATATAAGTAATTTCTCAGGGCTGCAACACTCTGTAATGGATTTGTGATTCGATTGCCGCATATACAGGGCAGCCTTTTTTTGTGTTTTTATATCTCCTTTGGACATAGAGCGATATGAATCTAACAATTTACAGGAAAGTATGCTAGAAATCCCATTCACCGAAGTACTTAAGAATTAATCGGAATGGATTTGTTCATGGCAATTACCATTTAAGTAGTGAACGGAACAGGATATGAACATGGAGGTTTTGCTTGATGAATGGGTTACTGCTAGACCGAACTCCTCCGCAAAATATTGAAGCCGAGCAAGCGGTTTTAGGGGCAATTTTTTTGGAACCGGAAAGTTTGCTCGTAGCCAGTGAAGTACTCGTACCGGAAGATTTTTATCGGGTAAGCCATCAAAAAATCTTCGCCTGTATGTTGAATCTGAACGATCGCGGCGAAGCCATTGACGTGGTAACGGTTGCTGATGCATTGCAGGCGGAAAAACAGCTGGAAAATATCGGGGGCTTGTCTTATTTGACCGAACTGGCCGGTAGTGTGCCTACCGCGGCCAACATTGAATATTATGCCCAAATCGTTGCCGAAAAATCAATGCTCAGAAGACTGATCCGCACGGCCACCGATATTGCTGAAAGTGGCTACCAGCGGGAGGATGACGTAGAAGGTTTACTGGAAGAGGCGGAAAAACGAATATTAGAAGTATCGAACCGGAATAAAACGGGGGATTTCCAAAATATTCGCGATGTCCTCGTAAAAACCTATGACTATATTGAACTATTACATAGCCGCCAGGGAGAAATCACCGGGATCCCGACAGGCTTTACAGAATTGGACAAAATGACGGCTGGCTTTCAAAAAAATGACTTGATCATCGTTGCAGCGAGACCTTCTGTCGGTAAAACGGCCTTTGCTTTGAATATCGCGCAAAATGTGGCGACGAAAACGGAACATAATGTAGCGATATTCTCACTCGAAATGGGTGCGGAACAGCTTGTGATGCGGATGCTTGCTGCTGAGGGAAACATCAATTCCCAAAACTTGCGGACAGGGCAATTAACCGATGAGGATTGGGATAAGCTGACGATGGCGATGGGAACATTATCCGGATCGGGGATCTTTATCGATGATACACCGGGGATCCGGGTATCGGAAATTCGCTCCAAATGCCGGCGACTCAAGCAAGAGCACGGTCTTGGAATGGTCATCATTGACTATTTGCAGCTCATTCAAGGAAATCGCCGTAATGCGGAAAACCGGCAACAAGAAGTGTCGGAAATTTCCCGTTCCTTAAAAGCGCTGGCAAGGGAGTTGGAAGTCCCGGTTATCGCCCTTTCCCAGTTATCCCGTAGCGTTGAACAGCGACAGGATAAACGACCGATGATGTCGGATATCCGGGAATCTGGAAGTATCGAACAGGATGCGGATATCGTTGCCTTCCTTTACCGGGACGATTATTACGATCGCGAGACGGAAAATAAAAATATCATCGAAATCATTATTGCCAAGCAGCGGAATGGTCCGACGGGAACTGTCAAACTTGCTTTTGCGAAAGAGCATAACAAATTTGTTAATTTAGAAACTCGGTATGATGAGGAAGATATGCCACCTGGAGCATGATGCGACCATAGCGCGAATATGGTCGTTTTTTTTATGACTATTTAGAAAGTACGTGAATATGTATTATAAGTAACAAGCAAGCATTTCGTGCACAAACCACGCAAAAATAGGCCTCTTTTTCGCATGAACAAAAATTTGTAACACAATTGAAATGAAAGCCCCATAATTTTCCATTTTCTTTTCTCGTATCCTGCAATCTTATAAGAGAAAAATTCATCGGGTAAACAAAGAAAAGACAGGAAAACCAAATATTACCAGCAATGATACATTTACATTACAAATC
Organism: uncultured Bacillaceae bacterium; assembly: GCA_937951955.1. Taxonomy (GTDB): domain Bacteria; phylum Bacillota; class Bacilli; order Bacillales; family Caldibacillaceae; genus CALGAD01. The sequence goes on along the minus strand of CALGAD010000006.1, from coordinate 22,985 downwards.
GGAAACGTTGCGCCCATGCTCCAATATTTATAGTAAATTAGTAGAAGAAAATATTGATAAACGTTTTACGAGTTTATTGTTCATCCGTTTATAAGTTTCTTTTCCAAATTTACAGGAGGAAAACCAATGAGTTTACATCTTAAGGAAAAATTGCCGAAGATTCATGGTCGAACGGAAAACTTGCGCATTCACACTCATGGCGCGCTCAAAAAGACGATTATTGCCACATTAGTGGTATCCACGATCACCATGAATTCCGCATTTGTCCATGCAGAGGAAGAGCCGAAGCTAAAGACGATCTATCACGTCTATGTGAACGATGAGTTTTTAGGAACCGTCGCTAATAAAGAGAATGTTGAAAAACTAGTTAACGAGAAGTTCAATCAAGTTAAAAATACGTATCAAGATAAAGATTTAATCTACAAAACAGATGAAATCGTTTTTATTCCTGAACAAATTTTTCGGACGACGAATCTGAACGACCGCGAAGTGATCGAAGAAATCGATGAAGAATTTGAAATTTATGTCGAATCCGTTGCACTGAAGGTCAATGGTGAACCAGTAGCCTATTTGGAAAATGTCGATAAAGCAGAGGAATTGCTGCAACAATTGAAATTAAAATACATCTCGGAAGAAGAATTGAATCAGCTGGAAAATGTCGATATGAAAAATGAACCGCTAGATATTGGCGAGACCCGTTTATTAAATGTGCAATTCTCTGAAAATATCACTTTATCGATTGAAGAAGTAAAACCGGAAGAAGTGTTAACGGTTGCCGATGCTCTTACCCTTTTAGAAAAAGGAACACTGGAAGAGAAAAAATATGTGGTCCAAGAAGGGGATGTTTTAGGGACAATCGCCAATTCCCACGGCCTTACATTGCAGGAGCTACTTGATCTGAATCCGCAAGTAACGGAAGATACGATTTTGCAAATCGGCGATGAATTGAACGTAACTGTCCTGGAACCATATGTCGAAGTAATTTTTGAAAAAGAAGCGAAAGTAGCCGAGGAAATTCCTTACGAAACCGAAGTGATCGAAGATGACTCCATGTTTAAAGGTGACTCCAAGGTCGAGCAAGAAGGCGTTGCTGGTGAGAAAGTTGTAACATATAACATACTGGAGCAGGGCGGTCAGGAAATAAAACGGGAAGTCAAAGAAGAACAAGTCATTAAAGAACCGATAAAAAAAGTAGTCCGGAAAGGAACGAAAGTCATCCCTTCCCGGGGAACGGGAGATTTAGCCTGGCCGACGGTAGGTGGCTATATATCCAGTTATCAAGGATACCGCTGGGGTTCATTCCATAAAGGAATTGATATTGCCCGTCCAGCCGATCGCACGATTAAAGCAGCCGATAATGGTACGGTCGTATTTGCCGGATGGGATGGCGGTTATGGAAATAAAATTGTCATCGACCATAATAACGGAATGCAGACCGTGTACGCCCACCTTTCGTCCATTTCGGTTTCGGTTGGTCAAACTGTTGCAAAAGGCAGCAAAATTGGGGTAATGGGCAGTACCGGAAATTCTACGGGAATTCATTTACATTTTGAAGTATATAAAAATGGTCAACTGCAAAACCCTATGGATCATTTCTAAATCAAATACGTAAAAGGTGAGCTCCATTCCCTAGTCTATGCTAGGGAATTTTTTTAGTTCGCGGTTCGACAAAATATTTCTCGGGAAATATTGGGCAATTATTCTAAAATAAATTTCCCGCCTGGACAGATTCGCTAGATTATTGATGGTTTGTTAAAATACAGGAAATGTAAATCAGTTTGTCAACTTGATATTAAATGATAGAATAATATCTTAATAAAATAGAAGGAATTCAAGGAGTGAAGCAACTAACATTTACTAATGAATTCCTCATGTATTCATGATAAAGTAAGTATTAAAGAGAAGAACGATTTTGCAACAGGGTACAAGCCGTCACCAATAACTTTTTGAATCAGTACATTATGATAATAATAAGGAAACGGTGAACCCGACTCTTTGAAAGGAGAGTACAAAATGCCTAAAAAAATCTTGGTGGTAGACGATGAGAAACCAATTGCGGATATTTTACAATTTAACTTTGAAAAAGAAGGCTTTGAAGTATATTGTGCGTACGATGGTGTAGAAGCGTTAGAGAAAGTAGATGAAATCCATCCGGATATTATCTTGCTCGATATCATGTTGCCGGAAAAGGACGGAATGGAAGTATGCCGGGAAATCCGGAAAAAATATGAGATGCCGATCATCATGCTGACAGCAAAAGACTCGGAAATAGATAAAGTGCTCGGTTTAGAACTCGGTGCGGATGATTATGTGACGAAGCCGTTCAGTACCCGAGAGCTTTTAGCGCGCGTGAAGGCAAACCTACGCCGTCATCAATACGCGACAACAGCTGCCCAGGAAGAAAAAACGAATGATATCGTCATCGGATCACTGACAATCCATCCGGACGCTTATATGGTGACGAAACGGGGCGAGACGATAGAGTTAACCCACCGGGAATTTGAATTATTGTATTATTTAGCCCAACATCTTGGACAAGTATTAACCCGGGAGCACTTGTTGCAAACCGTTTGGGGCTATGATTACTTCGGTGATGTCCGGACTGTGGACGTTACGGTGCGCCGGTTAAGGGAAAAAATTGAGGACAACCCGTCCCATCCCACGTGGTTAATTACCCGTCGTGGAGTCGGCTATTATTTAAAAAATCCAGAACAGGAGTAAACGATTGATGAACACGCGCTCCATATTCTTTTCAATACGCTGGAAATTTATTTTATTCTTTGTATTACTTATTTTACTGGCAATGCAAATCATCGGCGTCTACTTCGTTCGTGAATTGGAAAATAAATTAACGACCAACTTTAAAAATTCGATTTATAATCGTGTCGATTTTTTAGCATACAACATCGAACAGGAGTTTTTAAAAGATCGGGATGTGGAAGGAACACCCTCGCTTGAGACCGATATCCGCAATATTTTAATGGAAAACACGGCATCGGACATTGCGGAAATACAAGTTATTGATAAAAACATGCGGATCATCGGCAGCTCCAATATCAATAATCAAGAAATCATTGGCCAGCGCACAACAGACGTCCTGGCAACACGGGCTCTCGTTACGGAAGAAACGATTGATCAGACCGTGATTGATAAACAGAATGGGAGAATTTGGCAGCTCTTTGTGCCCATCAAAGTGCGCAATCAAGTCGAGGGCATTATTTATATTGAAGGGAAAATTGAGCAAGTATTTGATCAACTGCAGGTCATAAATGGCGTTTTAATTACTGGTACGGTTATCGCCCTTGTGATCACAGCGGTTTTAGCCGTTTTCATTGCGCAAACGATTACGCGGCCGATTTCGGAGATGAAACGACAGGCCCGGGAGATGGCCAGGGGGAATTTTGCTAAGAAAGTAAAAATCTACAGCAATGATGAAATTGGCCAGCTCGCAGAAACATTTAACCATTTATCGAAAAAATTGCAAGAAGAACAGATCAAAACGGAAAGTGAGAAGCGGAAACTTTCTTCCATATTAACGTACATGACCGATGGGGTCGTATCGACCGATCGACGCGGTCGGGTGATTCTCATCAATGAAGCCGCGGAATCCATGCTCGGGGTATCCCGTGACAGTGTAATCTCGCAACCGATTATTTCTGTTCTCGGATTGGAAGGGGAATATACTTTTCGGGATTTATTAAAAGAAGAAAGTTCGATCATTTTGGATTTCAGTACGGAAGAAAAATCGTTTATCTTGCGGGCGAACATTTCCGTCATTCAAAAAGAAACAGGCATCATGAACGGATTGATCGTCGTCTTGCATGATATTACGGAACAGGAAAAGATTGAAGCGGAACGCCGGGAATTCGTCGCTAACGTATCCCATGAATTGCGCACCCCCCTTACCACGATGCGAAGTTATGTCGAGGCCTTGCTGGAAGGGGCGTTAAATGATACAAAGATCGCTCCGAAGTTTTTAAAAGTGATTCAAAATGAAACGGAGCGGATGATCCGTCTCGTCAGTGATTTGTTACAACTTTCTAAAATGGACCGCAAAGAATATGATTTAAAGCTAGAAATGGTGAATCTGATTGATTTTATGAATGGAATCATCGATCGTTTCGAGATGACAAAAGATAAAAGTATCGTATTTGTACGGAGATTTCCGAAACGTCCCGTTTATGTGGAGATCGATCAAGATAAGATCACCCAGGTCGTCGATAATATTATTTTCAACGCCTTAAAATATTCTCCAAATGGTGGTCAGGTTACCTTTCGGATTAATATCTACATCGATTATGTTGAAGTCCGGATCAGCGATCAGGGGGTTGGAATCGCGAAAGAAAACTTACAGAAAATCTTTAATCGCTTTTATCGGGTGGACAAGGCCCGTTCCCGCAATCAAGGCGGTACCGGTTTGGGTCTGGCCATTGCAAAAGAAATGATCAAAGCCCATGGGGGGAAAATTTGGGCTACCAGCTCTAAGGGAAAGGGAACAACCATTCATTTCACTCTCCCCCATCAACGAAATCAAAAGGATGATTTTTGATGAATTTGGAACAAATAAAATCAATCATATTGACAGGGCTGGTATTCCTGAGTATTTTTTTGTTCGGCTATATCATGACTTTCCAGCAAAACTATGACCAGATCAACAATCAAGAATATGTCGCGGAAATTACGATCTCACGAAAAGTCGATATTAAAGAACTGATTCAACCGAAAAAAATGGTTTTAAAAAATGATACGGAATATGCTGGTACGGAAAATATGATGGCCATTCAATTAATCATGGATGAAATTCAAAAATGGAATTTCTATGATTTTAGCATTGCTACAGCGGAATTTATGCAGCAGTGGAACGATAGTCCGACCGTACTAATTTTTCAATACGAAGAGATTCCGTTAGAACTGGTCAAAACGATTTTAACCGTGGAACAGGATGACATTCCGGCTATTTTGTTTCAATATATGATTATTTTCCCGGAAAATATATCCGGGAACGAAGGGGTCATTTATTTTGCAACTAATGATATGAAAACATCTGTCAAATCTAGGGTTCGCTATGATAACCGTGCGGAGTTTTTACAGAAACTAGAGGATTTTAAACAAAATAGCCATACTTACCTCGTTCATCAACAATCTAATGGCGGCATGTTATTTGTGAATAATGAACAGGATTTAACGTTAGAAACATTCCCTTATTACACAACGGAAATCCCGATACAAACTTTTGTTGAAGTGCTTTTTCCCGATCCATCCGTTGTGACGAAGACGGAAAACACATTTACGAACGGAACGAGTCTGCTGGACGTTTATGAGGATAGAAAAACCTTTCAATTTGTCAATCCAACGGTTACGAAGGATCAGACGATTACTACCAGCCAATTAATTCAAACGGCGATGAATTTTGTCAATCAGCACGGTGGCTGGACCGATCAATATATATTTTCAAATATCGATATAGAAAATAATGGTGTTTATTTCCAACTGTATTTAAATGATTATATGGTGGTTGATCATTCCAGTAAGCTGTCCGTGGAAATCGGTAATTCGGGTATCTATTCTTATAAAAGACCGTATTTTTCTTTGAATTTCCCGATTAAACCTTATGAAAAAAAATTACCTTCCGGTGAACAAGTGCTTCACTATTTACAGGAAATGAAGAAAATTAATTTTGACGATTTGAACGATGTCGCCATCGGCTACGAAATGACCTATCAGGAAGATGATGCCATGCTTGAGTTTGAGCCGAAATGGTATTTTAAAATAGGAGATAAGTGGCAACTCGTTTATGAGGAAGAACAAGGAGGCGAAAAAAATGGATTGGAGTAGAGCCAAAACGATATTTATCCTTTCGTTCCTTGTTCTCGATATTTTTCTAATCATCCAGATCATCGATCAAACAAATGCGAGCACGTATGATTATTTAAGTGAAGTTCCGATTGAAGAGCAAATGGCGGCCGATCAAATTATCTTACCGAAATTACCGGAAGGACCCGATGAGGAATTTTATATCGAAGCCAATGTTAAACAGTTTTCCGAAGATGATTTCTTCAGAATTCCGAACCGGGAATTCGCCATTGCTGAACCGCATAAGTTAGAAGTGAACTTGAACAATCCCTATGCCCTGGGGGCCAATTGGGAAATACCAGATGTGAACCAGTTCGTTAAAAATCACATCGTTCACGGGGATAAATACCGCTATTGGTATTATGATGAAGTGGAGCGAACGATCACATATTACCAACAGTATGATGGAAAAGTATTTTATAATAATAAAGACGGACAAATTGTTTTGTATTTAAATGATAAGAATGAAATCGTCTCTTATACACAAACAATGCTGGAAGATATTTCGGAAATAAAAAAACAGGCGATTTTATCCGCCCATGATGCGGTTGTCATTCTTTATAAAAAGCGAATTTTAGAAAGCCAGGGTGAAGTGACCGATGTAGATCTCGGTTATTATACCCTCGTGCCGTTAAAATCATCGCAAATCCTGGCTCCAACCTGGCGCATTTCCATTGCCGGGAAAGAAGATTTCTATGTCAACGCCGTAGAAGGCCACGTATTTAATGAAGAAAGTCAAATTATCAAATGATCGATAGCTTACTAGATTGTTCAAGTATGGAGTGAAAAAGATGTCGTTAAAGTTTAGTGTGCTGGCAAGTGGAAGCACGGGAAATGCGATTTATGTAGAAAATGATACATATTCCTTTCTCGTTGATGCTGGTTTAAGTGGTAAACAAATTGAAGCATGTCTCGAAAAAATCGACCGGGACCCGAAATCTTTAGACGGAATTTTCGTAACCCACGAACATTCCGATCATATCAAAGGGGTCGGTGTCCTGGCCCGTAAATATAAATTGCCGATTTATGCCAATGAGAAAACGTGGGCGGCCATGGCGCCGTTAATCGGCGAGATCCCGACGGATTTGAAGTTTACTTTCGATATGGAGACGGTGAAGTCTTTCGGCAGTCTTGATGTCGAGTCTTACGGTGTCTCCCACGATGCAGCAGAACCGATGTTTTATATCTTCCACGAAGGGGATAAAAAACTGGCTATTATCACAGATACCGGTTATGTCTCCAGTCGCATGATCGGAAAAATCCAAAATGCGGATTATTTTATTTTCGAATGCAATCATGATGTGGAAATGCTACGCATGGGGAAATATCCCTGGAATGTAAAACGAAGAATTTTGAGTGATGTCGGACACGTCTCGAATGAGGATGCGGCGCTTGCGATGAGTGAGTGTATTGGCGATAAAACGAAAGGAATCTTCATGGCGCACTTGAGTAAAGATAACAACATGAAAGAATTAGCGCGCATGTCCGTCACGCAAATCCTCGAACAAAAAGGTTTTGCTGTCGGTGAAGCTTTCGAGCTGTATGATACAGATCCGAAAATTCCAACGGCAATTAAAGCAATTTAGGATAATAAACATCTCCGCTCAGGGGATGTTTTTTTATTATCGGGGAGGAATGAGAAAAGACATAATCGTCCAAGCTAAACGTGAATGTACGGGAAAGGGCTGGTCCAATGAATGACAATCGCTGGCATAGAGCCAATGAAGATGAAAAGCGGAAACATCTAATCGGGTCTTACTTTATTGCAGGACTCATCGGCGCTATTGTAGGAGGAAGCCTCGTTATTCTTTTATTAATTGCCATCGGTATCGGTCCATTTCGTCAAAATCCGCTTGATGAATCAGCCCGGTTTGACAGGCATGAGATACAAAACACGCAACAAGTCTTCGTTGAAGTGGAGACAGATATTACAAAAGCTGTAGAAAAATCCCGGAATTCTGTCGTTGGCATCAGCAATTATGAAAGTGGCGATATTTGGGAACAGACGCGGGAAGTTGCGACAGGTTCGGGAGTAGTTTATAAAAAAGAGGGGGATAAGGCTTATATTATTACGAACTACCATGTCGTTGAAGGAGCCGATATTCTGGAAGTGATTCTGCCGGATGGGACGAAATTAGAAGCTGAATTTTTAGGTGGCGATATTTGGACAGATTTAGCGCTATTAACGGTTTCGGGCGAGACAATCGATTCGGTGATCGAGATCGGGAATTCGGATTTATTGAAATTGGGGGAACCGGTTATTGCGATCGGCAATCCTTTAGGAATGGAATATGCTGGTTCTGTTACAAAAGGGATCATTTCCGGACTGGAACGGGCGGTGCCTGTTGATATCGATCAAGATGGGATGATTGACTGGAATGCCGAAGTCCTCCAGACCGATGCGGCGATTAATCCTGGCAATAGCGGCGGTGCCCTCGTCAATATTGTGGGACAGCTTATCGGTATTAATTCGATGAAAATTGCCCAGCAAGAAGTGGAAGGAATCGGTTTTTCCATTCCCATCAATATGGTGCTTCCGATAATCGAGGATTTAGAGCGCTATGGCGAGGTAAAAAGGCCGTTTATGGGTGTTTATTTAAGGGATCTCAATACCGTTTCCGCCTATCATCGCCAGTTCACATTACAGCTGCCAGAGATGGTGACAACCGGTGTATTACTATCCGGAGTGGAACCGGGTGGTCCAGCCGATCAAGGAGGACTGCAAGAGATGGATGTTATCGTATCGCTGGACGGGAAAGATATCGAAAACATCATCGCGTTACGGAAATATTTATATCAAGAAAAAGAAATTGGAGAAACGCTTCGTGTCGGTTATTTTCGTAATGGCGCATATTATGATACGATGATTACTTTATCTGAGGCACAATAACGGTTATTATGGGAAGAGGAACGGGGTTATGCACGTACCTGTTCCTTTAAGTGATTGTGGAAAGTCGAGGTGTGAGCGTTGATTTACAGTTGTGAAGAACATGTGGAATACGCACTTGAAGAGATCGTTAATACGTATGCAACACCGCCTGTTTTGCAACCGTTAAAAGAGGGTGAATTGTTAACAACAACCTGTGGATATTGTGGAAAAACTGCCATATATGTAGTGTCGAACGAACATTCTCCCACAAAATGTGGATAGTATCTGTGGATATGTGGATAAGTCCTGTGAATAAAGTGTATATATCTTGTGCATGATCTACTTTTTCGTTGATAACTCTTTAAAGTATTGGGGATGGTTTTCTCAAGTTTTCCATTTTTTGTGGATAAAAGGGCGGAATAATTGATTGTTCCATTCACTTTTTCAACAAATAGCCCGGAATATGCTGTTCAAGCATAGCCGGGCTATCACTATTTTTATTGATTTGTACGTTCCAATAAAGCAACACATTCGACATGATACGTTTGCGGGAAGAGATCGACAGGCTGGACCTTTTTCAATTGATAGCCAAAGGGGACCAGTTCGGCAATGTCCTCGGCAAAAGTGATCGGATTACACGATACGTATACGATGCGTTCGGGAGCAGCTCTACCGATACGGCGCATCACTTTTCCTCCCGCCCCGGAACGAGGGGGATCTAACAGTAACAAGTCGAGTTTGTCAATTTTTTTCAGAATGAGATCGAATCCACGCCGGGCATCCATTGCAATGAATTCTGTATTCGGTACGTTATTATCCGAGGCATTTCGTTTCGCCGATTGAATGGATGTTTCGACAATCTCGACACCGAATAACTTTTTCACCCGTGTGGCAAAAGGCAGGGAAAAGGTACCGACACCGCAGAATAAATCGATCATCGTATCACTTTTCTCCGGTTTTCCATATTGCAACGCCAGTTCAATAAGCTTTTCCGCTTGTGTCGGATTCGTTTGAAAGAACGTATCGTGCCAGAGACGATATCGATAACCGGCAAGTTCATCGTAAATGAAATCCCGACCGGCTAGCACATGGGTATTTTCTGCCTGAGCGCGATCAGCCCATAACGTATTTTCTAACCAAAGTAAACTTTTTACTTGTGGATGCCGTTCGGTTATTCGCTGAATTAAATCGTCGATTGTTGCTGTAAGTTCTCCTTCTGGTGGCTCGGTAGCGAAAATGGCGAGCATCATTTCTCCGGTCGTTTTCGATTGCCGCACCATGACATTTCGCAACAACCCTTCATGACGCTCTTTATCGTACCCTTTGAGTTGATGTTCCCTCGCCCATCTCGCAATCTCCATTGTTGCTTCAACCATATCTTTACTGGCTATAAGACAAGTTTCCAAAGGGATAATTTTTCGGAAATTCCCCTGCTCATGTAAGCCGAGTTCTCCGTCTTTGGAGAAGGTAAATTCCATTTTATTCCGGTATTTCCACGGATCCTCCATACCGATCGTATCCTGGACTAATTCCGGATTAAACCCATTTTCCGCAAGGGCTTTTTTCACATGACTCGTTTTTTGTTTTAATTGTCCCTCATATTGCCAGTGCTGCCAGACACAGCCACCGCAACGGTCAAAATGAGGACATAACGGTCTGATCCGTTCGGGATGACGTAAGAGGATTTCATCGGGATAGACCGTCGCCCGTTTTCTCCGCTCCGCATTTGGAACCGTTACTTTAACCCTTTCCCCAGGCAGGGATTGGGGGATCGTCAATTTTAATTTTTTCGGATTGACCTGTCCCGTATCAACCCACACGACAGCTCTGCCAGAGCCGCGTTTATCCAGATCTTTAATCTCGGCAACAAAGGTTTCTTTATTTGTCGTAGCCATTCGAAACCTTCCTTTCGTTGAAGTTCATCGTAAGACAATACGTTCCTATTATATCGAAATGAATGGGAATTACAAAATTTCGCAGGATCAATCGGAGAGAGTATTTTCAGAGATAAAGATATTGTAAAACTTTCATAAATAATCTTATTTTTTCAACGAATCCATACTACAATAGATTTAAGAACTTATCCCATTGAACAACAATAATCGAAAAGGGGGCGGATGTTTTGCAACAGAATCGAACGGCTGAAAGAAGCTGGATGTTATACGATTTAGCCAACTCGGCATTTTCCATTATCGTATCCACGGCTATTTTCCCGATTTACTTTAAATCGGTGGCGGAGAATGCCGGTGTGAGTAGTGCCGATGGGACCGCCTATTATGCGTATGCTGTTTCCATAGCTACTTTTATTTTAGCACTTCTCGGTCCGATTCTCGGTACGATTGCCGACTATAAAGGAATGAAGAAAAAGTTTTTCAGTTTCTTCTTCTCATTAGGCGTTCTCGGAACCGCATTTTTAGCCCTGCCAACAGCTAGCTGGGTTTTACTAGCGATTTTTTATGTGATCGCCACCGTCGGTTCGAGCGGTGCGAACCTTTTTTATAATTCATTTTTAACCGATGTCACCGAGGAACAGCGGTTCGATGAGGTTTCCGCAAAAGGGTATGCCATCGGTTATATCGGTAGTGTCATTCCGTTTGTAGGAGCGATCGCACTTATCTTTTTAGCTCAGGCAGGTAAAATTCCTTTAAGTGTTGGTGCAGCCAGCCAATTCGCTTTTTTAATCACCGCTTTATGGTGGGGGCTATTCACGATTCCCTTTTTCAAAAATGTGAGGCAAGTCCACTATGTGGAGCGGGAGCCGCGAATTGTTGTGAATAGTTTCAAACGCCTCTGGCAAACGTTCAAAGAAATCAGGCAGTACCGGAATATTTTTATCTTTTTAATCGCCTATTTCTTTTATATCGACGGTGTCGGAACAATCATCAATATGGCGACGGCATATGGCACCGATGTCGGTTTGGATGCCACTGGACTTTTAATGGCGCTCCTCGTCGTCCAGATCGTTGCCGCTCCCTTTGCCGTGCTCTTTGGCAAACTGGCGGGCAAATTCGGTAGGAAAACGATGCTTTACGTCGGCATTATTATTTATACCATTGTTTGTATTTTTGCTCTATTTCTCGATACGTTACTCGAATTTTGGATTTTAGCCTTGCTTGTTGCCACTGCCCAGGGTGGCATTCAGGCGCTCAGCCGCTCCTTCTTTGCTAAAATGGTACCGAAGGAAAAATCGAATGAGTTTTTCGGGTTTTACAATATTTTTGGTAAATTTGCATCGGTACTGGGGCCCTTTTTAGTAGGTGCCACGACCCAATTAATGGGTCATTCATCTTACGGTATTTTTAGCATAATCATTCTTTTTGTCATCGGTTTTATCGTCCTTTTATTTGTAAAAGATGATGAAGCTTCTGCGACTGTCTGATTGTCTTGGAAAAATGGGCTGGCATGGTTTCCGTCCAGCCCATTTTTATTATGGTCGATTTAAATAAAAGAGACCCCGAAAAAATATTGATTATCGTATTGCAAAATTTGTTACACTGAGTGGTAGTAGATGAGCAAAGGATGAGTGTATTTGAAGATTTCGATTATCGCTGTTGGAAAACTTAAAGAAAAATATTTAAAGCAAGGCATTGAAGAATTTCGTAAACGGCTGAGTAGTTATGTTAAACTGGAAATCATTGAAGTCGCTGATGAAAAAGCGCCGGAAAATTTAAGTGAAGCAGAAATGGAAGAGGTAAAACGGAAGGAAGGTGCACGAATCTTAGGTCATATCGATCCCGATGCATATGTGATTACTCTTGAAATTAATGGGAAAATGCTTAGTTCTCCCGATTTAGCGCGGAAAATGGATGAATTGGCAACCTATGGAAAAAGTAAAATCATCTTTATTATCGGTGGCTCTCTGGGAATTAGCGAGGATGTACAAAAGCGAAGTAATTTTGCCCTTTCGTTTTCGAAAATGACCTTTCCCCATCAATTGATGCGCTTAATTTTACTTGAGCAAATATACCGCGCGATAAAAATTAATCGCGGGGAACCGTACCATAAATAGTGACGTTTTTCCATTACTCTTCCCGAATATACAAATACGTTTCTACCATTGTCTTTTCCGCTTAACAACTTTTTTACCTAATAAAAAAACAGTGCCCGCTCCTAATCTATTAAAGATTCACATTTAAAGGAGCCAGGCACTGTTTTCATCGTTTTAACGAATTTTTTAAAACTTTCGCGGGAACTGTCTTACAATTGCCTTCGTGATGGTATCTGCCATTTCCAGGGCTCCTGCTTCAATTTTTTCATATACTGCAATACTCTTAGGGGAACTTCCCTGAAGAATCAATTCCGCCTCTTGTATTGTTAGGTCAAGATGTTCAAAAAACGATTCTCGAAAATTTTCCTCTGAAATAAATGGATTGATCTTACCGAGAAAGTTGACAATTTCCTCTCCATTGGCAAACCAGCGTCTCCGTAAGTCTGCTACTGCTCTTTGTTTGCCTGCTTTTAGAGCCTGGACAAGTTCGGCAGCAATGACCAAATGATCCCTGATCAAGTTGCTGAACCTTTTAGCAACTCGATTTCCATAGAAAGGTTCTAGTAAATTCCCCATATCAGTAGCGTTACGGAGGAGACGTACCGTATTGGCATTCAAGTCAGGCGAATTGAAGGTGATGCTATTGATGGTCATTCTTGTCCAATACACATGTTGTCCCAAACTAAACACATGGTATTACTTAAACGAAGTTCCCGTGCACTAATACCGCCATCCTTAAACCAGGGTTTACTCATCGTTTCACCCCCCACAGACTAAATTCACTTTATGAGATTCTTCCTGGACTTACTTGTAATCTTTGTTTTTAGCTAAAGAACACGGAAGCATACTTTTTTGCAGGTAGATTGCAGTAAATTTAGTTGAAATTTTTAGTCTTGCTAAGATCACGGGCAGCTCAAAATATATGAAGCAATCCTTATTCACCCTACGCGTATTTCAGTGTCTCTCTCTATTGATTGAATCTGATTGAACGAGATCTTTGAGGCAAAGTGTAAATGACAACATGTTAAAAAGCTCACATAATAAAATAATGCTCATTGGTAAATACTACGATTGTAATTCGGAAAGGAGTGATTGTAATGAAGGGTAAAACCGCCATTATTACAGGTGGTGGAAGTGGATTTGGCAGAGAAGCAGCCTTAAACCTGGCAAAAAGAGGAGCAAACATATCGATTGTAGATATTTCCGAAGAAAAGGGCGAAGAAACCGTCAAGTTATGTAAAGATATCGGGGTTGATGCAATATTTACAAAAGCAGATGTGAGTAAAGTAGAGGATGTTAAACATTATGTGTCCCGGACGATCGAACACTTTGGAAAGATCGATATGTTTTTTAATAATGCCGGAATTTCAGGTTCAGGTGTAAAAACATTGGATTGTTCAGAAGAAGAGTTTGATGCCATCGTAAACGTCAATTTAAAAGGTGTCTTTTACGGATTAAAATATGTAGTCAAAGAAATGCTGAAAACCGGCGGTGGTTCAATCGTTAATACGGCCTCATTAGGAGGTTTAGTAGGAATGCCTACGCTAGGACCTTATTCGGCAACCAAACATGCAGTGATTGGCTTGACAAAAACGATTGCCGGTGAATATGGCAGGGATAATATTCGGATTAATGCCATTGCACCGGGTACAAATGAAACACCGATGGTTAAATCCTTTCCCCAAGAAGCGATTAATGAAATGGCTGAGGCTGTGCCGATGGGAAGATTGGGACAACCTCATGAAGTTGGAAATGTCGTCGGATTTCTACTTAGTGATGAGGCATCGTATATTCATGGTGCGGTGATTGCAATTGATGGTGGGGCATCTGCTCTGTAACGTACGGAAAATATATATAAGGCATGGTCATGCCGTTTTGTTCAACACATTTCCTTAATCAAGTCCAAGGTTCTAAATGAAGGATGTCTATTATCAATTTTTAGAGAAGATGCGGTAATCGAGGGATCAAATGATATTCCGTAGCAAAAAATAAAGACAAAATCCGTGAGATATATGATTGAGCGATATCGTACTAGAAATCGGGTACAGTTTTTTATAACAATAAGCTATATTCCAGGCTGAAACTTAATTCCTCAAACATTTAATTTACTAGAATGAGTTTACCTATCCCATCGTTAGAAATAAATTCATAAATCAAATGACTCAATATGAATAGACAAATAGTGAATAGGGAGATATTAAAATAAACGGATTTTTCATTAATCATGCACAACTAGAGTATGGGAGACGTTAAAGATGAAGCGAGTGATTTCATTTTTATCAGTAGTGGTTATCTTCATGAATGCGCTGGTGATGCCAACCGTTGCGATGGCCCGTGAAAAGGACGGGAATAAGCCCTGGATGAATAAAAGGCTCTCAGCGGAGGAGCGGACAGAGCTGTTGCTTGATGCGATGACGCTGGAACAAAAAATCCAGCAAATCGCTATCTCACGCTTTAATGAAAACGATAAAGGCGAGACCGTTGTCATTAATCGCAGTGGTGTAAACGCTTACCAAAGTGGTGAATTCCCACCTGAGGGGACGTTACCCGGATGTGAGTTTCAAGATACCGGCCGGCAAATCCGTGGCATCGATGAACTTGGGATTCCTACCGTCCGGATGACGAACGGCGGTACGGGGGTTAAAGGCGGTTCTTGTGCCAATGACCCGAAGGCCACCGGCTTGCCATCGACTTTGGCCATGGCTGCGACTTTTAATCGGGAACTGAACTATGAAGTAGGCCGCATCCTCGGTGAGGAGACACGTGCTTTTGCCCATCACGTCATGCTAGGGCCCGGTATGAACTTGGTGCGCCACCCATACGGGGGCCGAAACTATGAATATTTCAGTGAAGATCCTTATTTAACAGGAACACTGGCCACCGAACAAGTAAAAGGGATTCAAAAACAGGGCGTCCATGCCCAGATCAAGCACCTGGCTGGAAATGAGCAGGAAACAGAGCGGTGGACGATGGGGGTCCAGGTGCCTTCACGAGCGATGAATGAGCTGTACATGCTACCTTTTGAAATGGTTGTCAAGGATGCTGATCCGGCATCGGTGATGTGCTCGTTCCCTGATGTTAATGGCACTTATGCCTGTGACAGCTCCGAATTGCTACAGGATGCCCTAAGGCGAAACTGGGGATTCGATGGATATGTGATGAGTGACCGTCGTGCGATTCATGATACGGTAGCCGCCATTAAAGCAGGCACGAATGTCGAGCTCGACTGGGCGCCACAGTTTTATACAGAAGAAAAGATTAAGGAAGCGCTCGATGAGGGCAAAATTACCGAAGCCGATATCGATAATCTCCTTAGAGCACGTTATATTAAAATGTTTGAGTATGGCCACATGGACGAGCCCTTTAACAAATTTATGCCTGAGATTGTGGATCTCAAGGCCAACGGTGAAATGGCACGGAAAATTGCCGAAGAAGGCATTGTCCTCTTAAAGAATGAAGATGGGTTTTTACCCCTCGATGGCAAGCCGAAAAAGATTGCGTTAATCGGTGTTGAGTGGTTTGCCGGTATTGCCAAGATGTCACCGCGTTCTGTTCGTGACAATAACGAGAATGTAAACGCCCCTTATACGGTCACACCGAAAGAAGGGTTAGAGAATGTTATCAAGGAGCGGGGCTACAATACCGAAGTGATTTACAACGATGGTCGCGATCCGGAAGCAGCTGCGGAACTGGCATCGGATGCGGATGTCGTTCTTCTCATGATCGGAGACAATCCGCATGAAACAAAAGACCGCGAAACCCTCGGTTTCCCGCCGATCGATCTTGACCCTGATCGGGATAAACATGACTGGGTCGAACAGGAACCGTTAATTGATGCGGTCTTAAAAGATAACGCGCACAAAACGGTTGTCGTCTTAAAAACATCCGGCACGGTCCTGATGCCGTGGCTAGATAAGGTTCCGGCAGTACTTGAGGCGTGGTTTCCAGGAATGGAAGACGGTAATGCGGTGGCAAACATCCTTTATGGAAAAGTGAATCCGTCCGGAAAACTACCAATGACGTTCGGTGCGACTGAGCGGGAGGCTGCTTTTGCGACGGAAGAGCAATTCCCCGGAACCCGACAGAAGACCGGAAAACCGGGAGGACCCGGTCCATACGGTGACGGTTCTGATCAGCTGATTGCCCAATATACAGAGGGACTCGAGATGGGCTACCGCTGGTACGAAGCTAACGATGTGAAACCGGTCTTTCCCTTTGGATACGGTCTCTCGTACACAACCTTTACGTATTCCGACCTCGAGGTGAAAAAGGTACACGAACCGACCCGGGGTGAAGGTAAAGGCTGGTGGAAATGGAAGGAGAAGAAAAAAGGCGATAATAAGCTGTCTGGTATCGAAGTTTCTTTCACGATTACAAACACCGGTGATGTTGCCGGTAAAGAAGCAGCCCAGGTTTATTTGACGTTGCCAGATGAGGCTGATCAGCCGGCTAAACGGCTTGTTAACTTCGAGAAAGTACACCTTGAGCCGGGTGAGAGCAAACGTGTGACCGTATTGATCAATCATGACGATTCCAATCACCCATTCTCCTACTTCATACCGGATGATCCGGATGACCTCGCCAACTGGGCGGACGGCAAGTGGGCGACAGCCGATGGAACATATCGTGTACATGTCGGTACTTCCTCGGCAGACACTCCGTTAGAAAAAGATATTGAATTGAATTTCGGTAAAGGAAATAGTAACCGTTAAATCCTTTGCATAAGAATTGAGAAATCACTAGGATAGTGAGCCCAAAGGCTTGTATGACATAACCGAGCCAGCGGGCTCATTTTTTCTCGAAACATTTATAACAAACGTGAGAAGCGAAAATGAAGGGCGTGACCAGCTGATGAAAAAAACGGGAGAAATGGACTTGCAGAAATTGATCGATTTTTTTCGGGTGGCTCTCTGTTTCGTATTTTTCTTAGCTGCCTGCACGAATCAGGAGCCGGAAGACCCAAAGGAAAACAATGCCCCCGAAGAACCAATTACAAATGAAAAAGGAGGTTGGCAAGTTCCTGGCCTGGTCGATCAATCGGGGAAACAACTTGAGCTGCCGGTGCCGGATCCGGCTACCGGCAGGAGTTTGGATGTTACGGATTTCGGTGCCGATCCGTTACCGTACTCACCTGACGATGCGGCAGCCATAAGAAAAGCGATTAGCGCTGCAGAACCGGGTGATCAGGTCATGCTTCCGGCAGGCGTATATGACTTGAACTCCACGGATCCTGAAGACAAAACAGCTAATATCGTGTTGAAAAGTGGAGTTCATTTGATCGGTGCAGGTCCAGAACGTACCGTGCTAATAACTTCTTTTAACGGAGAGGAAGACAGCCGTGTAATTCGCGGATCGGGCATTCAAGATTGTATCGTCGCTGACTTCACGATTACCTCACGCTATGAGGGCCCCCTCGGTGAGGATCCGGATGACGACGATGCAGGGGGCGGACCGATGTACGGGATTTACATCGGTCGTGACCAGGGAGAAGCCAGTTCCCGGGTGCTCGTTAAAAATTTGCATATTCGCAAGTTTGAAAGGCATGGAATTTCTGTTAAGGGGAGCCGTGAAGTGATTCTCTCAGGAAATTACATTAGCGAGGCCACTGCCATCGGTGCTGGCGGTCAGGGCTACGGTATTGCGATTGAAGGGATGGCGAACGAGCAGGATCCGAATGCTGATACGGATTCCCGCCACAATGTCGTCATCGGCAATACCTTAGACGGTCGGCATCTTAGACATGCGATTCTCCTTCAGTTTCCTACACACAATAATCTCATTGCGGAAAATACGATTATCGGCAGTCATCTTGATGCCATCGACTTGCACGGGGAAGGGGAATATTTAAACGAAATTCGCGATAACACGGTAATTGGTGGAAAGCGGGCAGCCATCGCGCTAGGGAATTCCGGTGGGAAGAAGAACAAGCATGACGCCTCTGGAACAGGAAACTGGATCCATTCGAACACCTTGATTGGAAATCGTCAAGGTATTCTAGTCATTTTAGGTACACCGAACACTTTAATTGAAAACAATAAAATCCTGGCTGATGAAAATTCAAAAGTCGGTATTGAACTTCGCAATGCGCCGGGAACGGACATACGTGACAACTACATTACAGGCCGTACGGATGGATTCTGGGCCATCTGGCTTAAAAGGGACCGGGGTGCTGACGGACGGGGGCAGGGGGTTCCCGCCAATGTCAAAATTGCAAATAATGTCATTCGCCGGGCCGAAAACGGCATCCGGATTGATGCGGGAGAGAACTTGCAATTAGTCGAAAATGTTTTGAACTGCATCGATGGAGTTGCGATTAAGGTAGCTGAAGGGGTTGAAGTGAAAGGAATAGGTGGAGCGGTTCAACAAAATCCTCTAATAACCGAACCATGTGGACATGAAAAACATTAGTATTTTTCACAATGAATGCGACTAAAGAAGGATTTAAGAAAAGCTCTATGGAAATACAAGACTTAATGGATATGAATATGGGCTCGATATTCTTTCATTGTTCGTTTCAAATTCTATCTAGAAAGAAAAGGGCTTTTGTACCATAACGAATCGGTGCTTCAAATGCGAATGTTTGCGAGCAAAGGAATCATAAAATAAATAGTATAAAAGGTTGTATATAACAATTGGTTTTCGGAAGCACCGCATGATCCAGGGGGATGCAAAGTGCATGTCAATTAGGAAAATGCTTATCAGTATAACAATATTCGCCGTACTGCTTCTACTCGTGACTGTATCCGGTAAAAAAGATGAAATGGAGGAAAGTGAGCCTCGTTCGGATGTTCCGACTAAAGAATCTTCAAACGGTAACCCTGTAACAGAGACTGCCAAGTTAGAAGGTTTCCAATCCAGAGAGAAGGAGAAAAGTGAAGATATGCCACCTTTTAAATTTATGAGTGACGAATTCCAGGCAGGGATGAATATTCTTATTTATGGACATCCTGATCTATCGGAAACGAAAAAAGTATTTAAACAGTTGCGTAGCCTGGGTATTAACAGTGTGGCGCTTAATTTTCCCTATTTTCAATCCGATTGGCAGGCAAATGAGGTGTTTATTAGTTCTGAATACACGCCAACAAATATAGAACTCGAACAGATGATCAAGATCGCCCAAGATTATAATTTAAGTGTGATGATCAGGCCGATCATGGATGAACAGGCATATATATCAAATGGCAAGTGGCGCGGACAGATAAAACCAGAGAATCCAGATAAATGGTTTGATAGTTATCAAGAATTAATACTCTCTTATGCTGCTATAGCTGAAGCGACGGATGCTATGTCATTAAATATCGGAACAGAGTTAAATTCCATGCAACGAATCAAACAAGATCGATGGGCTGAACTCATCGAAAATGTGCGTCGTGTTTATAAAGGGGATTTATTGTATTCATTCAATTATGATACGATTTCAGAAATACCTGCACTTGAATTTGTAACAATGCTCGATCATGTAGGGATCGATGCATATTTTCCATTAAATTTACCCGATGATGCATCGGTGGAGATGTTGCAGGAGGAATGGAAAAATCAGCTTACCCCCTTGGAAGAATCATTAACAGAACATTCCATTATCGTGACCGAAGTAGGTGTTCTCCCGGTTGCTGGTGCGTACCGAACTCCTTATGCATGGAGCTTGCCGGATAGGAAATATGAACCACAAGTACAGGCAAACTATTATGAGGCAACGTATCTTATATGGAAGCCCCGGACGAATGGAATTTACTGGTGGGCTGTCACATTAGGTGAGGACCCCAATTCGATTAGTTTCTCGCCACTAGGATTACCAGCGGAAGAAGTGTTGAAAAAGTTTTTTGTAAGAGATGATTAAGGAGATGTACCGGAAAACTACTTTCTACATTTTACTCAATAACGTCATTTGGCAAAATATAAAAACAGGCTAAGACCATTATTTAAAGATGGCTTAGCCTGTTTTTCGTTACTTCAGTAAAATTTATAAAATCGGTCATTAAAATTTCTTTGTAACATATAGTTCTTAAGGGTTGTTTTTTTGATACGAATGGTGCAAAATAGGCTAAAAGAATTAAATATTTAGTATTTTAATTATTTTCTGAAATATAGGTCTTTCTAAAAGAATTACTGAAACGGACAGAGCATCATTTCCTTGTAAATGGATGAAGAGGAGGTGCAGGAAACCCATTAAATTGGAAAACAAATGACTTAAAAAGTAAGAAACAAACATTCTTTGCAAAGTACGTTTTCTTTCATTCGGTGAGCAATTGACCTTTTTCCGTTGTTGCCCCTGTTTACTCCTTGTGTTGCAACGTGTTTGCAGGGGAATTGCCACGGCTACATTTTCAGAAGTAGCTTACCTATAATCCCTGTTCAAACTGTGTGAAAGAAAACATGTAAAAGTTATGCCACGTTTAAAGGGGAGGAGTAAACAGTAGGATGGAGCTTGATGTACGAATTTCGAAAGAATGGAAAAAATTGCTCTGTGTTCTTTGTATAACCCACTTTACCATATTTGCACACTTCTCAACAGTTCATGCCAAAGAAAAGGATGAGCCAAAAGTATTGGTCATTTATACTACGATGAATGGGGAAATCAATGATGAACTCCGTTATTTAGATTTGTTACTCGGACATTTTACTTCAAATATACGTTTTATTAGCAGTGAAGATGTACAACAAAATGATTTGGAAGCGGTGACCCATCTGTTTTATTATGGGCATATTGCTGCGGAGCTACCTGCAACATTTTTTATGTTATTTGATGATTTTGAAGGGACCTTTGTTGCGATTGGCTACAACTTCTACTCACTCGGCGATCACTTTTCATTCATCGAACAAAAACATGAGGTCATGATCGACCAAATCTCGATTGCAGGTACAGACAATCAGTTAAATATATTCGAATCGATGATCGTCCATATAGAACCGACTGACGATTCAGAGACGATTATTACAGGCCGCCTGAAAGATGAACGGGTGGATTATCCGGTGATGATAAGAAATGAAAATCATTACTATTACGCCTTTGATTCCTTTGATTCCTTTGATTCAACCAATGCACTTTTATTTGCGGAAGTCCTTCACGATATTTTTCAGGTGGAGCATGAGGGGAAATATACCGGTTATCTCCGTCTGGAAGATGTGCATCCAATGGTCGATCCGGAACCACTTAGTGAAATTGCCGCCATTTTAAAAGAAAAAGATATCCCATACATGGTCGCAGTAATACCGATTTATACAAACGAAAGCACAGGAAAGCAAATGACCTTTGCCGATTCCCCAGAACTGTTGAAAGTATTGAAACAGATCCAGAAAGATGGTGGAAGTATCGTCCTTCACGGGTATACCCACCAGTTTCGCTCCTCAGAGACAGGAGAGGGTTTTGAATTTTGGGATGTGGAGAATAACACACCGATTTACGCACCGGGAGATAAGGATTTTACATTGCTAACGGAACAGGATTTTTCATCACGAGATGAATATGAAGATTACATCAACCAGTTAAAGGCTTTTGAGAGAGAGTATATCGAAACAAAAATAAATAAAGGGATTGAAGAGTTGGCTAAATACGGATTATATCCCCTGGCATTCGAAGCACCCCATTACACGATGTCCCAACATGGATATCAAATATTAGCGAACAATTTTTCCACATATGTAGGTCAAGTCCAGCTTAGTGATCAGGACTGGGAAATCATGGATACATCACCATATATCACTTCCCCAACTTTTTTACATGGAATGGAATTGCTTCCGGAAACGATGGGATACGTTCTTCCAGAAGATAGCAATTCTGTCAAAAAGATGATAGAAAATGCGGAGAGAATGAGTTTGATTCGTGACGGGATGTTTGCTGCTTTCTATCACCCATATTTAGGAGCGGAAAGATTTAAGGGACTACTAACAGAACTGGAGAAATTGCCGAACGTTTCTTGGATTGATTTAAAAGAGAGGGATATATGGGTTAAGGGAGAAAATGTCGCCATTCATGCAGAAAATAGTGAAATTATTGCCGACATAAATTACTTCAAAGTCATGTTTTCCTCACTGGATGCCCCACTCTATTATTTGGGACAATTTGTTAGTTATGTATCCTGGTGGTTTATTTTGATTGGAAACGTTGCGGTTTGTTCGTTTATCGTATTTTCGATCCGTTTAAAGAGGAGATATAAATATCCGAAGGGGTTTAAATGATGGCGAATTTGTTAATATATATATCCCTGTTCATAATTTGGGTGATGTTGTTTTACCATGGTTTCCTCATGTTAGGAGGATATTTTCATTTATTAAAAT
>CALGAD010000005.1 GCA_937951955.1 uncultured Bacillaceae bacterium | reverse complement strand
TTTTCCCTGCACCGATCAAAGGTTGCAGGAGGGAAAGGGCCATCAATACAATGGCGACCGGATAAATGAGTAATAAAACAGGTACGACAGAATTTAATAATGTATTTAAGCCAAGACTGGAAATAAGAAATCCGATTACGGTAAATCCAATGGCATACGTTTGATAACGAAATTTTGGATACAGTTCATGGAAAAAGCTTCCGCAAGCATTAATTAGACCTGCACAAGTCGTAAAACAGGCAAGGAGCACAATGACGCTAAACAGGAAGCTGCCGAAACTTCCGAATAACAATTGCGAAGCCGCTGTTAATAGCTCTGCCCCGTTTGTAAATTCCATGGTCCGCGGTATGACGACACCAATCCAGCCGAGGGCGATATAAACGAGTGCAAGTCCAAAGGCAGCGATCAATCCAGCACCGATTGAACCTTTTAGAAGATTCTTTTTGGACTGTACCCCACTATCTTTTAATGCATTGACGACTACAACACCGAAAGCAAGGGCAGCTACGGCATCAAGGGTAAAATACCCTTCAATAAATCCCGTTAAAAATGGGTTAGCGGCGTATTTTTCTGCTACCGGTGTATTCGTGTAATCCAATTGGAAAAATGCCCGGATGAACAGAAGGGCGAGTGCGCCAAGTAATACCGGTGTCAGCCATTGACCGATCCAGTCCACGATTTTTTGCGGTCTTAAGCACACGTAAAGGGCAAGTAAGAAAAATAGGGCACTGAAAACGATCAAGGTCCAGTTTCCTGCTGTTGGGAAAAATTGCTGGAAGCTAAGTTCATAGGCAACGGTAGCTGTCCGTGGAATAGCATATAAGGGTCCGATCGATAAATAAATAATGATTGCAAAAAGAATACCGAAAACTTTATGCACCCGACTGCCAATTTCCACCAATCCGCCATTAGTAACAACGACAACAAGAACAGCAATAAAAGGAAGGAAAACACCCGTTAAGATGAAACCGGAGATTGCCGGTACAAAGGCATTACCGGATTCCATTCCAAGAAGCGGTGGGAAAATCAAATTACCGGCTCCGAAAAATAATGAAAAAAGCATTAGCCCGATGATGGTTACCCTTTTGCTGTTCATGATCACTACTCCTTTTTGATTTTCAAAACATGATAAATAAATCATTTCGTCATTTATCATACTGATATAGTTATCGACCAATTACAAAAAAACATTTATTTCCCATTTTTCTAACAATTTGCCTTAATAATTAATTAATAAACTACCAAAACATAATTAGGTTGTCAAATTTTATTTTATAAAAATAGAAATATTCCTATAGTAAGTTAAGAATGTATGTAATCAATAGAAAAAGCTCGTCTATCTTAGCTGGAAACGACGAGCTTTTAACCGTTTTTATTCGTTTTCTTTATTCTCTTCCCAAACTTGCATCCGCTCTTCAAAGCTCATTTCTTGATGGATTTGATGGAGCAACCATTGATAGCCAAAGGGATCGGTGAAAATGGCGTTTGAGATACCGTACTCTTTCATTTCCGTAACCGGCTGGATTTCCTTACAGCCAGCGGCAATCGCCTTGTCATACGTATTTTTAATGTCTGGAACAACGACATTAAACCACATCGTATTTGGATGTTCGGAATCCGGTGCTTTCAATTGAAATTGCGGATTCTCATCTAACATATGGATTCGCATGCCAAACAGATTGAAAATCGCTTCATTTTCGCCTTGATTAAAGTTTGTTACTTCGACGCGCTCAATGTCTTCAAATATTTTTTCGTATAATTCGAGTGCCTTTAAGCTATCCGAAACCACCATATTGATTTCAATCGCTTTCATCATAACCATTCCTTTCACAATGCAAATTTTGTTGATTACAGATGGGTTTCATATGAAAGTTTCCGTTCATTTTCTATTTTACCGATGCCCGAATTACAAAACTATTAAGGGATTTATGGTTGAGTTCGGAAACATTCATTTATGTATAATAACCATCCGCGATAGTTTGTATTCTTTCAGGGGCATTACGAAAATCGGAGTTGATCCTGTTGGCATCATCGATTACCACTTACCGTCCTGTAAATAAGGAGCATCGACCGTAAACACCTGATTCATTTAGAAAACTGATATTTCCTGAAAGTGGTTATTCTGATAATCTTTTTAATCGCTCAAGATAATGATAAGAAATTCTTAAGAATTTGCACCAATGTTTGTTAAGATATCCGTGATACGATTTAGTTACTCGAGGAGAAAGATGTAGGAGTGGACGAGAATGAATATTTTAGTTTGTGATGATGATAAAGAAATTGTCGAAGCGATCAAAATTTATCTAGAAAATGAAGGGTATCACGTACTCAAGGCGTACAATGGAGCGGAAGCCTTGGATGTTATCGAAAATCAGGACATTCATTTAATTATTATGGATATTATGATGCCGAAAATGGATGGTATCCGGGCGACCATTAAAATTCGTGAACAAAATAACATTCCCCTTATCATGTTATCGGCCAAGTCGGAAGATACCGATAAGATTTTTGGCTTGAATATGGGAGCGGATGATTACATCACGAAACCGTTCAATCCGTTAGAGCTCATCGCCCGGGTGAAATCACAACTGAGAAGGTATACCCAGTTAGGCAGCATGGAAAAGAAAAGTCATGTATTTTCAACAGGGGGTCTCGTCATTGATGACGAACGAAAACAAGTCACCGTTGATGGCGAGGAAGTTCATTTAACACCGGTCCAGTATAAAATCTTGAAGTTACTCACAGCCAATGCCGGACGGGTATTTTCGATTGAAGAAATTTATGAAAAGGTTTGGAACGAACCACCGGTGAATCCGGAAAATACCGTTGCCGTTCATATCCGCAAAATCCGCGAGAAGATCGAAATCAATCCAAAAGAACCAAAATATTTAAAGGTGGTGTGGGGCATTGGCTACAAAGTGGAAAAAATATAGCTATGCCAGTTTTACAAAAATTATTGCATTTATTTTGATGATTGCTTGTTTTACCGGTGTTGTCTTATCGTTAGTAAATATTGTGACGACTCCGTTTCGCAGTGTGATACAAGAAAGCTATTTTGAAAGTGGAAAATATTTGACCGAGAGTCAGTACCTGATTAACGATTTAACAAAACTGATGGGCGAATATAAAAATGAGGAACATATTTTAGCCGGGGAATCGATATCGGAAAAGGAATGGCAAGAGGTCGAAAGTGAATTATACGATGATTTTAAAGAAAATTCCAGTAAATATAGTCCGGAGCGGGATGAAGAGGAAAACTATGCACTCTTTTTAGAAGAATATGCGAATCAAATTACTCAAGCAAAGGATGAACTCATCCAGAAAGAATTGAAGGAATACAATACGTTAGTGCAAAATATCAAGAATGTTGAAGTGCCGCTCTTTTATGCGACGGATGGAACGAAAGTATATACCAATACGTCGATTACAGAAAGAAAACAGTTTGAATCATACCCGGCGTATTTTATTTTTGAAAACTATGAACAAAAATTTTACCCGAAAGAGACTTACGATAACCCATTTTTACATTGGATAACGGATGAAGTGGAGAAGCTTGACCCGGAAAATACCGTGATTTACCTGGCTTTCACAAAGGAATTTCTCCAAACGAAAATTCAGGAATGGGAAGAAGCAAGCGACCTGGCCGCAACAAGTTTATATCAATTGACACTTTACATGGTAGGGTTTGTTTTTTCATTTATATATCTTGCCATCGTCATAGGTAGGAAACATCCCGATGATCAGCAAGTCCATTTCTATGCCTGGGACCGGATTTATACAGACGTGAATATGTTGTTATGTGGCTTTCTCATTTTGTTTTTTATCGCGCTCCTTGATTTTACCTTTGAGATTAATAAGGCCACACTTCCACCAATAATCGCTACCATAGCTACACTTGGTTTCGCGCTAATTTTTTCGCTGATTAAACATATGAAAAACAGAACGATTATCACCCATTCGTTGTTGTACACGATTTTTATAAAGGTTAAAAACTTTGTGGGCGAAGTTTATGCGCAAGGAAATTCTGCCGTAAAAACAATGCTTCTTGTCATTGGTTATCCTCTATTAGTCGGTTTAACGTGGTTTATGTTTCCGGTAACCATCGGGATTGCCGCCTGGTATACGCTGAAAAAAATTCAAGCATTCACGGCTATTCGAGATGGGGTTGCCAAAATCAAAGCTGGAGACTTGCAACATCATATTGAAGTGGATGTAAAAGGAGAGCTGGCTACCTTAGCCGGGAATATAAACTCAATTACGGATGGATTAAAAAATGCGGTTCAAAATGAGTTGAGAAGTGAGCGATTAAAAACAGAGTTAATTACGAATGTTTCCCATGATATTCGCACACCATTAACCTCGATTATTACTTATGTCGATCTATTGAAACATGAAAAGGATCCGGCCAAAACGAAAGAATATATTGACGTATTGGATCAAAAAGCCAGGCGGCTCAAACAATTAACCGATAACCTATTTGAAGCGGCGAAAGCATCGAGCGGAGATATACCGGTGCATCTGGAAACAATTGATTTGATCGCCCTCGTTAACCAGGGGCTTGGGGAATTCGATGATAAAATTCGCGAGAGAAATTTACAGTTGAAATTGACTGTTCCTGAAGATAAGTTGTACGTTCATGCGGACGGGCGTTTATTGTGGCGGGCTATTGAGAATGTCTTATCGAATATTTGCAAATACGCCCTAGTAGGGTCGAGGGTATATATCGATATGGAAGATTTCGGAAATTCGGTACAGCTTACCTTTAAAAATATTTCAGCTGATGAGCTGAATATTTCCGCCGATGAATTGATGGAGCGATTTAAACGGGGAGATGAATCGCGTTCAACGGAAGGAAGCGGACTCGGATTATCCATTGCGCAAAGTTTAATTGAAATCCAAAAAGGGAAATTTTATATTGAAATTGATGGTGACTTATTTAAATCAGTCTTTGTATTACCGAAATATCAAAATGATTCTTTAGACTAATGCAAGCTTTCTCTTCCTTCCCATCAGCATGGGCACTACCACGTGATAATTTTAGGAAACTGGAAAATACTAAATGGGGAGGAAGGAGGGATGCTGTGCGCAAGTTGTTTATCAGAATCATCGTCATGGTTGCCCTAACCGTATTCGTATTAACTCTGGGGGCACAAACTGTCTTTTCTCAGACTCAACCAATAAGTAAGGAAAAGCCAGTAGTCGTCGAGTTACACGATGACTTTTTCCAACCAAAGGAAATTACGATACCGCGAGGAAAAAAGACGGTATTTTGGCTGAAAAATAAAGGTTTAAAAGACCATACGTTTACGATTAAAGAGCTTGATGTCGATGTGGAAGTCAAACCGGGTGTTGAAAAAATGGTCACAATCGAGCCAGAAAAGTCCGGTACATTTCAATTGATTTGCCGTTTCCATGAAAAGGAAGGCATGGTGGGCACAGTCACCGTCCAATAGCGAGCAAGGCTAATAAAGCCTTGCTCTTTTTAATGAGAAAAGCCCGGGACAGTTGTATCCCAAGCTTCAATCATTCACAGAGGTTGTGCGTTTAGCGGTTATAATTTGATGCGGATATTTTTTGTCGTCAAGCGAATAATCAGAAGTACAATCGTGATGAAGAAAATCGTTCCAGCGAATGATGCACCATAAGAGTATGCGGATAAATTCGGTATAAAAAGATCGACAAACAAACCTTTTCCCCAAATTTGTGCATTCAAGGCGAACAGAAATACAGCAAGAATGATATACAGAAAGCCCGTAATCCCATTCGAGCGATAAAAGCCTGATCCTATCATCCATCCGATAACATAATAGAAAAATAAATTGAGCATAAACAATGCTAAGGATAGGAAGCTGATTCCTTCAATAGCCGGTGGCCCGACGATACTTAAGATAAGATGGGCAAAGAATGGATCACCTGGATCGGCAGCAATCTCCGTTAGATTGGCCGGTTTGATCGGTACGTCTAACCAATTAAATATCGGGGTTGTAATCAAGTTGAGTAAGAAAGCAATGATTGGTATCGCGATCGCCAGGCCCATCGTTCCTGTAGCAATTCCGATATAGGAATCTTTACGAGTCACCCCATTTTTGACATAAAACGGAAGGATCCCTACTGCTGCGATGATGCCGATGACAAACATGAAAATATTACCGCTGATATATATTTTTGCATAAATATCATTGAACCCGTTTTTGTTACCAAAATTGATGAAAATCGGGGCGAAGTGAATGATGAGCAAGATTCCTAAATACCATAAAGTGATGATGCTTTGCATGAGAAAGACATCAAAAGAAACTTTCATCCTGAAAGGTGTTCTATTCATCAATTTTCCCTCCCCCTGTCAGATGAATGAATAAATCCTGTAATGGAACGGGACCGATATCAAGTCCTGAAATACGTAGCTCTTCCAGTTCAGTTTCTGACAGCTGACCATAAACCATGACAGATTTCGTTGGACCGAGAGTTTTTTCATTTAAGATGGTCATTCCTTGAGTGAATCGATCCACTTTGGTTGCTTCACCGGTAATGGCAGCCCCTCTGGAAATTACTGTTTCATAATCTTCATGTAGAAGAAGTTCACCACGATGAATAATCAACACTTCATCGAACAAATAGTCCATTTCCGATACGAGATGGGTAGATAAAATAAAGGTGCGCGGGACTCGTTCTTGATCTTCAAAAATTTCTTTGTAAAAAAATTCCCGACTCGGTGCATCCATCCCTAAATAAACCTCATCAAATAACGTAATGGGAGTCCGGCTTGCCAAACCGATGGTCGCATTTAGGGCCGACTTTTTTCCTGTCGAGAGTTTACTTATAGCTGTTTTCATTGGAAGGTCAAAACGCTCTACCAGGTATTGGGCGTAGTCGATATCAAAATTGGGCCGATATCGTTGGACAAACTCAAGCATTTCTTTGACAGAGTCAGTTTCACCGGCATAATCTTGGTTGTAAAAAAGGCCAACGTTTTGCATGATTCGGGCATTTTCAAACGGTTCTTCTCCGTGAATTTTGATCATTCCGGATTTAGGACGTTGAAAAGAAGCTAAAAGGGATAATAAGGAGGTCTTCCCAGCGCCATTTCGTCCTAATAAGCCGTAAATTTTTCCCCCGTCCAGTGAAAAGGAAATATTTTTTAATACTTTTTTCCTGCCATAATTTAACGTTAGATTTTGAATGTCAATTAATGGTGTCAATTCTGCTCCCTTCCCTTCGTTTCCCGGATTAATTCAAATAATTCTTCATCGCTAATCCCCAAAATTTCGGCTTCTTTTACCAAATTCACAATATATTCCTCGACAAATCTTTGCTTGCGCTTGTGAAGCAATTTCTCCCTTGCACCTTCACTAACAAACATACCGACACCCCTCTTTTTATAAAGGATTCCTTCGTCAACGAGCTGATTAATCCCTTTGGATACTGTAATATGATTGACCTTGTAAAATTGCACGAGCTGATTGGTCGAAGGTGCTTGCTCTCCTTCTTTTAACAGTCCGGTGACAATTTGCTCTTCAATCACTTCCCGAATTTGTACATAAATCGGCTTATTGCTGTCTAAGCGACTCACTTCATTCACCACCTAAAAAATCATTTCCTCTTACAAAAATTCCCCTCTCGTCTTATAGTTATATACATGTGTATATAAGTATATTTGTTTTGTTTTCATATGTCAACTAATATGTAAAAATTAGGCGAGTCGATTAGTTGATAAGCTGTAAATTGTTTGTATTTAGTGAATGGGGAAGGGATGGATGAAAGGAAGCAAAATTTACCGGGTTAGACTTGGTTTTACAGGAAATTTTTTGTATGAACAAAAAGACCTCTTCGCTTACGGAAGAGGTGAAGGGGAGGTTTTTGATTGATACAAAAACGGATTAATGAATAACGATCGTGCGAGCCACCCAATCGTAAATGTTTTTTCTTCTTTTGTTTGTAAAAGGAACGATAACGTAAAGGATAAGAGCAATGTTTGCTAAACTTAAGAAAAGATAAATGATCATTTCAGAAAGCTGTGAGGGAAGAACAAGATGCCAGATGGCAAAATGAGCGATTTCCCAGGGGAGAAACTTGATGGCTGTTCTAACAATGGAACGCCCTATATGAATTCGCCGCCCCTCATGATCCGCAACCTTAATCCGTAACACTTTTTTCCCTATCGTTCCTTGCCAGCGGGAGCATTCGCATAGAGCAAAGTATAGGGATACAGGCAAGGTGATTAGAAAAAATCCCGTTAATTGGGCCAGGGCGGGAGTATTGGAAAATAAGGGAAGAACCATTGGGCGGAACACGATGGAAATGGTTCCAACAACAAAAATCCCGTATAAAAGGATGAGGAGATAATCCAGTAAAAACGCACAAATACGGGTTTTAAAAGATACATAATGCAAATAGAACAGCTCCCTTTAAATTGTTTTAAACATTCCTGCAATCTTAGAATATGTCAGATTTTAAAAAGGAATTAAGTTCTGGGGATATTTTTATATCGATTACCTGGTCATCAACAGATGAAGGATTCATCAGGACAAGAAGCCATAAGCTAGCGATGAAACAGATGATCGGTGAAAAAGTTTTATCATACATGACAAAAGAGAAATTGAGAACAGATTTAAAAGGAACTTTACCCATTGATTCTTTTCATTATGTGCATACTTTAACATACTAACCGATATAAAGATTACAGCTCATTCATATGATGGTGTGTGGCAATACTTGTAGTTTTACGCCTAAGAGTATAAATGTTTGGAGGAAATTCATCATGAAACTCGTAAAATTTATTTTTTTCCTGAGCCTGTCTTTCGTACTATTAATCGGCTGCAATCAAGATTCTGCATCGAACCAAGAGGAAACAACAGATCAACATGCGGAGGAAAAATTGGCAGAACAAACAAATGAAGAAGAAAAAAAGGATAGCAACATGGACCAATTAATTGCGGATCTACAAAACTATGAACCGAAAAAGTTGGAATATCAAGATGAAAGAACGTTTATCGAGTTAGAATATCCGCAATTTTCCTATGAACCGCTCGATCAAATCATCGAAAAGGAAATGAAAGAAACATTAGAAGAAAATAAAGAGTTTGGTATGAACAATGAAGAAGAAATTCCGAATGGGGGTGCTGATTATGCTTTTACTCGCTCCTTTGATGATCCGGTGATCACCGAAGATTTTGTTTCTATATTCTTCCGGGATCGGATATTCTGGGGGGGACCCATGGGGATGGACTACGGCTATAGTTTTAACTTTGATTTAAAAACAGGAGAATTGATTTCGCTAGAGGATGTTTTAGACAAACATCAAACGTCCCTGGAACAATTATCCTACTGGATCGCTAAAAAACTCATTTATGATGAGGAATTTGCAGAACATAGAGGGGAGGTTACCCCTGAATATATACAAGCAGTCGTTGAACAAACACGTCCCATTAAGGATCAATACTCCCTGTTTACACTCACTCAAGATTCGATAATCTTTTATTTCGATTCTCGTCTTATTGGTTTCCCTGGTTTTGTAGGAATGATCGGAATTGAAGTGTTCTGGGAAGAAATTGGAAAAGAAGAGATGGAAGCAACGGCGTACTACATATTTGGCGATGAGGTAGAGCCTGCAACAAACTTAACCTATGAAAATAAGGAATATGGGCTTTCACTGGAATTTCCGGAATCATGGCGGGGAAAATATATCGCTCATGAAATGAATCCTTTTGTATGGTATTCACCTGTTGCGGAACCGGTTGCTATCATCAACTTTGGGATGGTCCATGAGGGTAAATATATCGGTAGTTTATCCGTTATCGAAGTCTATGAGCAAACATACAAAGAAGAGATTCTCGATTATTATCAAGAACCGATATTCGGATTCTATTTAGGAGAAGGCAGTCGTTACATATATGTTTATCGAAGACCGGGTGAGCTTCCTGAACAACTATATTACGAACCATATATTGACGTAGGAAATGAATTTTCAGAGATGGTGGAAGAAGATTTTCTGGAAATATTAGAAACAATAAAACTTTATTAATCCACATATCGAGTTGATTGAGAGTATATCTTTTTAACAAAACTAGACGAGAAGTCCCCTCCCAATTGTGAAGCGATTGGGAGGGGATGGCTGTCTATATGTTCGGTAAACCATGATATGAACGATAAATGTGTTGGTAAAATAAGCTTTATTCGTGAAAGTCCTGGAATTTAAAACGTGAAATAGATAATTTTTATCTATTTATCCAAAATACTTTAAGTCACAAGATGTTTTTACTTAATAAATAGAAGAAATGAAAGGAAAATGACGGTTCCAATTAGTAAAAAGAGGG
>CALGAD010000004.1 GCA_937951955.1 uncultured Bacillaceae bacterium | reverse complement strand
CTAGCAAAGCTTTTAACGCTTAGTAAATTTGGTTATTGGCATACCTTTTTAATAAGCAATATTGTTTCATACTGATTTTCTTACTTTCTTTGTAATCACTATCAGAGCAAAATTTTGTTCTTCTTTTCAGTACTCCATTGTTCTACACGTCCAAACACTGTTTTTAACGACATATTCTCCAAATTGGCCGCAATCCCAGTTATCGTGGTTTGAATCCTTTCATCAACCTAACCAAGTCCAATTTTTAGCCTCTTGGCGAATACTCGCAATGTAGTCTTTGCACTACCTATTGGATGCATTCCTGTTGTATCAAATTCTTACTTTTTCAGCAATTTTCGCGAGTCTCCAACCGATTCGGGATATTTTCCCCTAAACAAATTTTTATGAAGAAGTGGGCATGATAGCCTTGAATAGTGAAGCCAGCCTTTGCCACTTCTTGCTCCTGATTTAGTAATCCTTCCCAGGATAGCTTCTTGTAAAGCTGTATTTGGGAATAAAGATTTATATATGGAAATAATAAAATCATTATTGTACATCGTTAAACAATCCTATGTGTTCATTTCGAAAAATATATTTCTTTTCTATTAAATACCTATTTAGATATCTTAATTATTTTTACCGTATCAACAATTTTTACTACGTTATTATTCTTTAGAATTTTTTGTGAATTATTTCACATTTCTATTTACCTGCTCTCAGTTTGCTACTAATATGGAAGTAAGTATGTTAAATATTTCACAATATATTGGCCGATGAAAGGAGGCTATCAATGGCCGCTGCCCTTGTGACCGGACTGTTGTGTGGTATCTGGTCTTTCCTGGCTCCCCTCTTTAACTTGTTCACCTGGGCCGGTTTTGCTGGCTGTACGACTTTTTTTGCGATCGGGAAAGGTGGTATGCAAACGGTTAAAAAAGCGATGTTATGTAATGTGACGGGCGTTATTTGTGGAATGCTTATTCTCTGGCTGTCTAACGCATTGGCTTTTCCTTATAGCGGTGCTGTTTTCAGTGGAATAATCACCGTTGTCATGTGTCTGTTGGGAACACTTGCTTTCATTAACTATACACCCGGCATTTTCATTGGTTGCTTTTCGACTTTCGCAGCAGGTGGCAACTTCATAATTTTAATCATCTCTTTATTGTGTGGTGCTTTACTCGGTTATTTTTGCGATGAACTCGGAAAAGTGTTCATGAAGTGGCAACAAAAGTTTGCGAAACAGCCGGCATTAACAGGTGAAAAATCAACAGGATAATCAATACGGATCGAATTTTGCTAATTAACAAATTTTATAGATCAGATTGGAGGTTCTACGATGAAAAATAGTCAAGTTCTGGAATACGAACCGAAGCATATCGAAGCGTACGACTTTCGACTGGCAATGGAAGAAGCTTCTCGCTGCTTATTATGTGAAGATGCCCCGTGTAGCAAAGGGTGTCCTTCCGGTACCGATCCGGCGAAATTTATTCGCAGTATTCGTTTCAATAACGTGAATGGAGCTGCAGAAACGATTCGCAACAACAACATTCTCGGTTCAGTGTGTGCTCTTGTCTGTCCGACGGAACGACTTTGTCAACAGGCGTGTACCCGCGCTAGCATTGACCGTCCGATTGAAATTGCTAAACTGCAATACTATGCGATGGAGCATGAACGGCTTGCCAACAAAACCTTTTTAAGAAAAATGGATACATATTCTGATAAAAAAGTCGCCTGTATCGGTGCCGGACCGGCCAGTCTTGCCTGTGCAGCAGAACTAGCCAAACAAGGTGTCCAGGTAACCATTTATGATGAGCATGATCGACCCGGTGGCGCGCTTCGTTATTTAATTCCGCCTTACCGCTTGCCGGATGAAATCATCGACCACGATATTTACCAGTTGAAAAAACTTGGTGTCACCTTTGTTTTGAATCATAAAGTGACCAAAGAAGAATTAGAAGACTTGAAAAAAGAATATGATCACGTTTTTGTCGGTGCTGGAACGTGGCAACCGAAAACATTGAATATTCCTGGGAGTGACCTGGAAGGTGTCATCCCTGCTCTGGAATTTTTAGAAAAAGCCAGAAAAAATCACGGAAACATTGAACCGCTCGGGTCTGTCGTCATCATCGGTGGTGGTGATGTGGCTATGGACTGTGCATCTACTGCCAAGTATCTTGGCGCGACATCGATATACGCTGTCTTCATTGAATCGTTAGAAGAAGCACCCGCTGTTCAGCAAGAAAAGGACTTTGTCTTCAAGCTGGGCGTACCGATGATTTCTGAGTTCAAACCGGTTGCCTTCATTGGTGATGGAAAAGTAGAACGTGTGCAATTTGAGCATAATGAAAATGGCTCCACGATGGAACTAAAAGCCGATACGGTGATTTTAGCCATCGGGCAATCGTTGCGGGACGATGCAGCGACCTGGAAAGAGGATGAAGCTCTTTTCAGCGGGGGCGATATGACAAATGGTGGCGACACGGTTGTGCGGGCGGTTGGTGAAGGGAAAGAAGCTGCGAGAAAAATTTTACAATCTTTCCAGTAAGGGGGCGAGAAACATGAAAAAAGATTTATCCATCGAATTTCTTGGCGTAAAATGTGAAAATCCCTTCTTTTTGTCATCCTCACCGGTATGTAATAACGCTGAACAAATTTCCAAAGCCTTTGATGCAGGCTGGGCGGGGATTTTTTATAAAACAGTCGGTATTGAAGGTGTGGACGAATGTTCACCAAGATTTGATATATTGACCAAAGAATCGACTCCGTGGGCCGGATTTAAAAATATGGAACAAATATCCGAGTTATCTTTAGAGGAAAACTGTGAGGAAATTCGCAAATTAAAAAAGAAATATCCCAATAAAGTTCTCGGCATCAGCATAATGGGATCGAATGAAGACGAATGGCGGACTCTCGCCAAGGCCGTCACCGAAGCAGGTGCGGATATTCTGGAATTAAACTTTTCCTGTCCGCAAATGACGAGCCATGATATGGGTTCGGACGTCGGACAAAATCCGGATCTCGTCCGCAAATACACGAGAGCTGTAGTTGAAAGCACCCATCTTCCAGTCGTAGCCAAGATGACACCGAACATTACCCATATGACAGAACCGGCCCTCGCTGCGGTAGAAGGCGGAGCGAAGGGCATCTCGGCTATCAATACGATCAAAAGTATCACGAATATTGACCTGGATAATATGACTGGAAAACCGGTGGTGAACGGAAAGTCAGCCGTTTCGGGTTATTCCGGAAAAGCGGTGAAACCCATAGCACTGCGTTTTATTTCCGAACTTGCTCATTGTGAAGGTTTACAGTCGATCGAATTAAGTGGTATCGGTGGAATTGAAACGTGGCAAGATGCTTTAGAATTTATTTTACTCGGCTGCCGCAATGTGCAGGTGACCACAGCAGTTATGCAGTACGGGTATCGAATTGTGGAAGATATGATTAGCGGTTTGAGTCATTTTATGGCTGAACGCGGTGTCGAGCGTCTCGACGAGCTAGTCGGAATCGCACTGGAAAATATTATTCCTGCGGAAGAACTGGATCGCTCTTTTATCATCTTGCCAAAAGTTGATGAATCGTTATGCTTAGGTTGCGGTAGATGTTACATTTCCTGTTACGATGGTTCCCATCAAGCCATCGCCTGGGATAATGAAAAGAGACTCCCCATCATTTTGGAAGACAAATGTGTTGGCTGCCATCTCTGTTTGAATGTTTGCCCTGTTGCAAACTGCATTACTCCTGGTGAAGTGATTTTTAAAGAAGGACGGGCGGAGAATCGCACATCAGAAGATATCAAGCGACAAATCGTCTATTTATAAATTCTTATAAAACTTTTGTTTAAGA
>CALGAD010000003.1 GCA_937951955.1 uncultured Bacillaceae bacterium | reverse complement strand
GGGCATCAAAGACATCAATCACTTCTTCGGAGATAATCGAACGCTGCAACATTTGTGTAACCCGGGTTTCGATTTCTTTTTTCGTTTGCTTTTGCGTTTTCCGTTCACCGAGTTTGGTTAAACTGGCCCGAACGGCTTTAAAGTAGCCCACTTCGAGGGCTGCAGCTTTCCCTTCCGGTGTTGCTGCACAAAGGGCATGGGCTTTTGCCGCTTCCACGGCGAGTTTCTTAAATTCTTTTTGATCCTTTTCAGAGAATCCGAGGACAAAATCCATGCCTTTTGCAATAGCATTCATCATCGCTGATTTCGATTCACCGAAGTAATCGGAATAATCAAGCCCGTGGAACATGCTTCGCAGCACTTCCAGTTTTTCCTGCATCACCGCAACAGCCTGGCTTGTATCAATTCCGGTATTTTTCCGGTCACTGTCGGTGTACTGGCGCAAAGCCTTTTTCAAGCTTTCGAGAATGCCGATATAGTCAACGACGACACCGCCAGGTTTATCTTTAAACACACGATTGACTCGGGCAATAGCCTGCATGAGGGTATGGCCTTTCATCGGTTTATCGATATAAATTGTATGCATGCTTGGCACGTCAAATCCGGTAAGCCACATATCCCGAACGATAACGAGTTTCAATTCATCGTTCGGATCTTTCATGCGCCGTGCCAAAAGATCCCGCCGTTTTTTGCCGCCCGTGTGTCTTTGAAGTCGCTCATCATCGGAGGCACTTCCGGTCATAACGACTTTAATCGTTCCCTTTTCATCATCGTCGCTATGCCATTCAGGTCGGAGTTTGACGATTTCTTCATATAAATCGACACAAATACGGCGGCTCATGCAGACGATCATCGCTTTTCCGAAGACAGTTTTTTGTTTTTCTTCAAAGTGGTTAACAATATCCTGGGCGAGTTTCTTCACCCGGTTCGGGGAGCCGACGACCGCCTCCAGCCGGGTCCATTTATTTTTATATTTTTCCCGGACGAATTCTTCCTGCCCCTCCGTAATTTCTTCAAACTCTTCATCAATCTTCTTTAGCTCTTCATCATCGGTCTCGAGCTTGATCACCCGGTTTTCATAGTAAATTTTGACCGTCGCCTCATCTTCCACCGCCTGGGTCATATCGTAAATATCGATGTAGTCCCCGAAAACAGCCGGTGTAGATTTATCTTCAAATTCGATCGGTGTCCCAGTAAAGCCGATAAAAGATGCATTGGGCAGGGCATCCCGTAAATATTTGGCAAACCCGTATTTCACATCGCCGGTTTTCCGGTTCACTTTGGCGGAAAAACCGTATTGACTGCGGTGGGCTTCATCGGCGATAA
This sequence comes from uncultured Bacillaceae bacterium, assembly GCA_937951955.1. Lineage (GTDB taxonomy): Bacteria > Bacillota > Bacilli > Bacillales > Caldibacillaceae > CALGAD01. Next base: position 1,230 of record CALGAD010000003.1, on the reverse strand, counting down.
CGATTACATTGCGCCTGTCAGAAAGAACAGGCATTTCTCCTGCTTCCGGCATAAATTTTTGTATCGTTGTAAAAATAATACCACCGGACTTGCGCTCATTTAATAAATCGAAAAGACCGTGGACATCTTTTGTTCCCGCTTTGGCCTGTTGTTGTTTTTGTTCTTCGCTTAACTTGCGCACATCGGCCTGCACCGGCGTTTGCCGCAGTAAATCTCGAGATTTGGCAAAGGTTTGATACAGCTGATCATCGAGGTCGTTCCGGTCGGTAATCACGACAACCGTCGGGTTATTTAATGCTTTGACGAGATAGGCGGTATAAAAAACCATCGTCAAACTTTTACCCGATCCTTGTGTATGCCAGACGACCCCGATTTTCCGGTCGCCTTCGACAGCGGTGGCTTCTTGCGTTTTTTCCACTGCTTTTTTCACGGCAAAATATTGATGATAGGCTGCTAAAATTTTGATGAGTGTCTTTTTCGTGCCGATTTTATTTCCTTCCGCATCATATTCCGCTTCGGAGGATTCATGAAAAACAATAAAGTTTTGCACGATATCGAGAAAACGGCGTTTGTCGAGCATACCGCGAATTAAAACTTCATACTGGAATTCATTAAGGGGAATGATCGTTTCCCCATCAATGCTGCGCCAGTTCATAAACCGCTCCAGGTTGGAGGTAATCGTGCCAGCTTTAGCATTAACCCCATCGGTTAAAATACAAAAAGCGTTATAATAGAAAAGCGTTGGAATATCGTGTTTGTATGTTTGAATTTGGTTGTAAGCCCGTTCAATGCTCGCCTTTTCATCGGAAACGGATTTTAACTCCATCACAACAAGTGGAATGCCGTTGACAAAGATCACGACATCGGGACGGCGGTTTTCGTTTTCAATGACGGTAAATTGATTAACCGCTAAAAAGTTGTTCCGTTCCGGATGTTCAAAATCGATGAGCATCGCCTTTTCCGTTTTGAAATCGCCATTTTTTTGAAAAGTGACATCAATGCCTTCGGTTAACAGAGTGTGAAAATGGCGGTTATTTTCAACTAACGACGGACTGTTAAAAATTAGTACTTTCCGGTATGCTTCTTCGAGCGCATCCTCCGGCAGGTCGGGATTCAATTGCTGGAGCGCATCCCACAGGCGATTTCTTAGAATTACATCTTGATAATCTTCCCTTTCCGGATAGGTACCATCCACACTAATTTCCGGACCAAAGGCCGTTTCATAACCCA
>CALGAD010000002.1 GCA_937951955.1 uncultured Bacillaceae bacterium | reverse complement strand
GGTAAAATGAAAGGTGTTCACGGCGAAAACTTCATGATCTTGCTTGAATCCCGTCTCGATAACCTCGTTTATCGTTTAGGATTGGCAAGAACACGCCGTCAAGCTCGCCAATTAGTAAACCACGGCCATATTCTTGTTGATGGTCGTCGCGTAAACATTCCTTCTTACCTGGTACAACCTGGTCAAGTAATTGGCGTACGCGAAAAATCCCGCAACTTACAAATTATTAAAGAAGCGATGGAATTGAACAACTTTATCCCGGATTATTTAACATTCGATGCCGATAAAATGGAAGGCACTTATACTCGTTTACCAGAACGCTCTGAACTTCCAGCAGAAATCAATGAAGCCTTGATCGTTGAGTTCTACTCTCGTTAATATCTCTGCATTATGCACAATAAAAACCCTGAAAATGTTATCGACTGTAACATTTCCAGGGTTTTCTTATTTTTTTCTGAACAACATTGGAACAAAATTCCTCCCACCGCTAACTGTCCTGTTAATACTGGACTCCGTACCATAAGAAATGAAACTTTACTTCCGCAACAAGTTCCAGTAACTTTTTAAAAATCTCCCCCACTTCCGTCTTTTGGCAAAATAGCTTTGGAAAAGCTGCAAAAAATCGGAATACTTACCTTTATAGGGGTACCACTGAATTTCTGAACTGAACGTTCCCCGGTCCACGACAATCGCCTTTTCATGGCAGAAAATCGTTAACCCCTTCTCGCCATGATAGTTGCCAATGCCGCTTTCCTTCGTGCCACCAAATGGTAAATAATGATTGGCCACCGAAACAATGACATCATTTATATTAACCGCACCGGTAACAAGCTGTCGGGCTACTCTTCGCCCCTTTTGTAAATCTTCAGTCCAGACACTGGCATTCAGTCCATATTTCGAAGCATTGGCCAGGCGAATCGCTTCTTCTTCCGTTTGAAAAGGAATGATGGGCATAACCGGTCCAAAGGTTTCTTCACAAACGATATCCATCTCCGCAGTTACACGGGATAAAACCATCGGTTCGATGAACATCGTGTCATCCCATTCCTCGGGATGAATTCCCGTTTCCAGTTTTGCCCCCTTTTCTAAAGCATCAAGCACCTGTTTTTTAACAATCTCTCGCTGTACGGGATAGGTTAGTGACCCGATATCACAATCGCCATCCGTACCCAGGGTTAGTTTTTTTGTTTCTTCTTTAACAAGTTGCAAAAATTCATCATAAACCGCTTCCTCCACAAATATCCGTTCCGCACTCATACAAACTTGACCGGCATTCGTAAAAGCGGCCCATACGGCTCCTTTGGCGGCCCGTTTCAAATTCGCATCACGGAAAACTAGAAAAGGATCTTTCCCGCCTAATTCAAGAGTCGTCGGTATCAACTTTTTTGCAGCTTCCGCCTGGATGATCCGTCCGGTACGGGCAGATCCGGTAAAAAAGATGTAGTCCGGATTCCCGGATACGAACGCGGCTCCTACTTCTTTTCCGCCGTGAGCCACTTGAATTACATGTTCGGGAAAACCCGCTTTCTGAAACAACTCCTCGATATATTTACCGACAAGCGGTGTTACTTCCGAAGGTTTCAAAATAACGGTATTCCCGCTGATTAAAGCACTGATGACAGGAACTACTGATAGTTGCAGGGGATAATTCCAGGGAGAAATAACGAGGACAACTCCCCGTGGCATATACTCGATGTATGACTTTTTGCCAATTAACAATAAGGGGGTTTTGACCTTTTTTGGGGCAAGGATTTTTTCTGCATGTTTTCTTACATATTCAATACTTTCCAGAGTCGGCATCACATCAGCTACAAGAGCATCAACCGGTACTTTTCCCGTATCTTGAACAATCACCTGCACCAGTTCATCCATCTGTTCGACCATTACGTTTTTTAATTGTTCAAGATAATGGAGGCGCTCCCTTACCGTCCGGTTACTCCAGTCGGAAAAAGCCTTTCTTGCTCTGGCATAATATTGCGCTACTTCCTCGATGTTCGTTTCTTCAACCTTGCCAATCGCTTCGCCTGTTGCCGGATTCGTCACTTGTAAAATCGCCATCCTGATCAACCTTCTTTTCTATTATTCTAGTTCATGAATCGTTACCGAATGCGGATCTGGTAACTTTCATTATGTTTATTTTGCAAATAAAAACGTACCATAGACGGGATCTGTTCCTTTAAATCTGGGCAGGTAATATTGGCTTCCCGCAGATCCCGTTGTGCGTGACTCGCATCAAATTGCCCTTCCCAGACTAAATAATCCAGCGTTTCCTTTTCGACACGAAAAAACTTTCGGAATATGGAAAGGGATAAAATAAGCCTTATCAAAAATAAAGGCATTTTCCATTTCGGACGTTTTCCTAACATTTCCATTAACATCATTTCATACACTTCAGTAACGGGATACGGATCGGGATCCGTTAAATGATACGTTTTTCCTACACCGACAGGCGCATGGCTCAAATACAATGTCGCTTCAACGATAAAATCAATCGGGACAAGATTAATGACCGCTTCCTTTTTCCCTAGTTTGGGAAAAAGGGGCAACCACTTTAACCGATCCATAAAGTTTAAAAAGAAATATGGCCCATCAAATTTTGTCGTTTCCCCTGTTTTTGAGTGTCCTTTCACAATGCCAGGCCGGATAATCGTTACTGGAACTTGCTTTTTCAATGCTTCCACGAATACTTCTGCTGCAAATTTCGTTTCTTCATAAAAGTTTTTAAATGCTGGCGGTCTCAACAATTCATCTTCTTTTAATAAACCCGTTCTTGTTCCCGCTACATATGCCGTGCTGAAATACGTATATCTTTGCAAGTTTTCGAGCTGTAAAACCCACTCATTCACATGACGGGTACCATCCACATTCACACGATAGGCGATTTCTTTCGGAACAGCAAGATCATAAATCGCCGCCAGATGAAAAACATGGGTAACTGATTGTCGGAGCTCGGCATTTACCGCTTCATCGATTCCAAGGTTCTCCCTGGTAATATCCCCTTCAATCATCACGATTTTCCCATCTCTCGCGCTGGATTGCTGAAGAATTTCTCGTATTTTATCTTCAGCGTCCTTTTTCAGCGCCGGCAAAACCAAACAATACATTTTATCGATTTCTTCATGCTTTTTTAACAATGCTCGAAGCAGCTGGCAGGAAATAAATCCCGGAAAACCGGTAAAAAAATAAACTGGTTTCATAGCTTCTTCCCCCAGTTCAAATAAACATTTACCGTTTATCTCTTCTAATATTTGTCGACATCCCAAATAACCATTTTTCTTTTTATTTGCATCCGTTATGTTGCACGCGCTTGTAGGAACTGCAATCCTTATTTTTATGAAAAAAGATCCAATTCTATCCCCATCTCTAATTCTACCGCCTTTTTATAAACCGCAGCGGCAACAGCTAAATCAAAATATGCGGTACCGACGGATTTAAAGAAGGTAATCTCCATAGCGGTCTCCCGTCCGGGAATTTTTCCTGCCACTAATTCATCGAGTTGACCGTGGAGCTGATCAAAGCTCCAGATTCCCTTATTAGCAGGAATGATCAAGTCCCCCGCCTCATCTTTCGCACCATCAACAGTATCTACTACAATTTTGGCGGAGCGGAGAACCGTCCGTTCATCAACTTCTTGCATATGGGGAAGATACGAGCCGACGCCATTAATATGGGTACCGGCTCGTAAAGAATGACCGGAAAACACCGGTTTGTCCGACCGCGTTGCACAGACGATAATATCCGCTCGCTGAACCGCTTCATCTGCGGTTTTCGCTACGGTAATCTTCCCGGAATATGAGGGATTTTGTTCTTTTACTTTTTTGACAAATGCTTCAGCTTTTTCCTTCGTTCGATTATAAAGTAGGATTTCCTCAATATTGCGGACAGCCAGAACACCGCGAACTTGTTCTTCTGCCATTTTCCCGCAACCGATAATCGCCAAAGTGCTTGCTGTTGGTTTTGCAAGAAATTTCGTTGCCAGGGCACTGAGGGCACCGGTACGTAATCTAGTCAAATACGAAGCATCCATACAGGCGATATGTTCCCCGGTTTCCGTATTCGTCAGTAAAATCAACCCTTGCGTCGTTTTTTTACCAAGCCGGGGGTTATTTGGAAAGATGGATACAACTTTAACCGCGGCAATTCCAGTTTTTTCCCAGACACTCGGCATATAAAGAATCGATGCTTGTTCCTTTGGAAACTCAACAACGGTACGGTGCGGATTTTCCACGTTTCCGTTGTAATGAGCAATTAATGCATCCTGGACATCTTGAATAGCCTGTTCCATTGGATAAATTTGCTGGATTTGCTGTTCTGTTAATATTTTCATCTTGCAGATCCTTCCCTGGAAGTTTTACAGTCAACATAGATTAAGCCTTTAATGAATCTTTTTCTTTTGTCGTTTCGACTTTCTTTTCCCGCACAAACATCACACTAAATAATGAGATAAGTGACGTAATGATAATGTAGATAGCTACTGGTACATAGGAATTATTAAATGCCGTAAGCAGCGCTGTTGCAATTAATGGTGCGGTTCCACCTGCTGTTGCCGCTCCAATCTGATAACCTAAAGAAACCCCTGTATAACGTACTTTCGACTGGAAAATTTCCGAGAACATCGTACCTAAAACTGCGGTAATCGGCGCCCAGATGATGCCGAGACCGATTATTGTGGCAAGGTATAACGATAAATCTGTTTTCATTTCTAAAATCCAGAAATACGGGAAAGCAAAGAGAATCATCAATATTGTACCCCAGTTATAAAGCGGTTTTCTGCCGACTGTATCCGAAATCCGTCCCATAATAGGAATTAAAATGGTTGTAACGATTGTTGCAAATGTAACAGCATTTAACGGTTTTGTACTATCGAAGCCGAGATTGTTCGTCGCATAACTGATAATAAATGTACCGAAAATATAGAAGGGTGCTGTTTCAACTACTTTTCCACCGATAGCAATAAGAACTTCTTTCCAGTGGGTGCGCATTGTTTCAATGAGCGGGATTTTCGCAACCTCACCCTTTTTCTGTACTTCCTTGAACTCCGGTGTTTCATCAATATCTTTACGGATCCATAAACCAAAGACGACTAACAGGGCACTCAATAAGAATGGAATGCGCCAGCCCCAGTTCATAAAGGCTTGTTCGGGCATTAATGTCATAATGGACATGACCAATGTTCCTAACAGTAAGCCAATAGTAACTCCCATTTGCGGAATACTGCCAAATAGACCTTTCCGGTTTTGCGGTGCATACTCGTAAGCTAACAATAAAGCACCGCCCCATTCCCCGCCGAGGCCGATTCCTTGAATTAACCGTAGCGTGATTAATAGAATAGGTGCCATGATTCCGATCGTTTCATACGTTGGTAACAGTCCCATCGCCGCAGTGGCTCCACCCATTAAGCTTAACGTCAATACGAGGGTTCTTTTTCTACCAATCCGGTCGCCAATATGACTGAAAATAATTCCCCCTAGTGGTCGGATAAAAAATGATAAGGCAAAAGAGGCATACGATAAGAGTAACCCGACTGTCGGATCTTCTGCCGGGAAAAAAAGTTTGTTAAACACTAATCCAGCAACCGTTCCATAAAGGAAATAGTCAAACCACTCGATCGAACTTCCTACCAAACTTGCAACTAATACACGCCTCGATACACTCTTTTCCATAAAAATTCTCCCCCTGCATTCGTTGGAAATTTCCAATTATACGAATAATATAAAAATATTTTTCAAAAAAATCAATTTTTTCACTTTCAAACTGCATAATTTGCCAGTGTATCAAAATTAACAAACTATATATGGCAAAAGCGTGTATATTTTATATGATTATTGGTCAACTTAATACTGTTGCGATTAGAAATAACTGTTTGGAAGAAAAGTGGAAATGGAGGAAAGAAATGGTAAAAGATTCGCACGCCCCGAAAAATAAAAGTAATCCCCCGAAGAAACCGGCTGAACAGAGAAACTCAAAAGGAAAATCGAATGCCAGGGGAGGAAGAAATTAACGGAACAGCTGTAAATGTTCCTTTGTCAAAGATTAGACAACACCCGGTTGGCTTGTTGGGTTTCATCGATAACGCTATTTTTCAAATTAAATCATTAGAAATGTCTGAGGCTGTAAAAGTCGTCCCCCCTGTTAAACAGCCTTTTTTTGTTGAAAATAACACGGACTGGAATATTCGGTAAACATTTTCAGCGTTACTAAAAAGAAAATATTTTTTCAATATATTGATTGAGTACCTTTTATAGAATACTCTATTTAAATTTGCATTTTCAATTTCGTCAATCCCATTTTGATAAACGAGGGAATGACACAATTAAAAGCCATAACAACTCTTTCCTGTTGATTCCCACAATCTATGAAATCAATGCATTTCAATTCTTTTAATCATTTTTTTCGCTTTTGGAAATAGTTGGGAGATGGTCGTACAAATATATCATTGATATAATAGAAATAAGAAATATCCGGTAGAAAGAAGGTACATCATGGGTATATATGTCAAAGATTTACTAAAATCGGAATTGTTTCAGGATTTCCAGTTGATCGCCGGCCATGGAGGTCTTGATAATCAAATACAAGGAATTGCCGTAATGGATGCCCCGGATGCCTTTCAATGGGCTCAGGGACGGGAATTTTTAATCACAACGGGATACGTGTTTCACCAAAATCTCGGTTTATTTCGCGAGCTTTGCGAATCCGGCGATTTAAAGAAGATTTCTGCATTCGGTATCAAACTTCACCGCTACTTCGATGATATTCCAGACCATGTAATCGCAACCTTTAATAAGTTCAACATCCCCTTAATAATTATTCCCTTTGAAATTTCATGGATGGAACTGATGAATCAGCTGAATGTTCTGGTGATGAATCAGAATATTCGCCAATTTAATATTCGAAACATTAATCCGAATAACTCATCCAATTTATCTTATCAAGTTAGAAAAATTCACAAGATCTTATCTGTAATTGAAAGAGAAATGAATTTCCCGGCGATGTTATACGATTTAACAAACAAAAAAGCTTATTATAGCTCCCCCACGTTTTTACGATTGACTGAACATTTGCATGCCGAGGATTTTTGGAATCCTTCATTTGACTATGAAAAAGTGACTTTGTGTAATTACCTGAACATGGTCCGTTATCGCTATGTCGATGAAAAATTTGACCGCCCTTACAGCTGGATTACCGTCCCTATTTCAGTTGACGATAAAGTACTCGCCTATTTTGTTGTTGTGGAAGCTACCGAACTGCTCGACTATTTCGATCAATTTATTATCCGGATTGGGTTCATTTTACTGCAATCCCTGTTTGAACAAATGTTAATCGTGCAAAATATCGGTGATGCCCGGTTTGAAAAATTTATTACTGATTGCATCTCGGGAAATTTAACGGATGAGGAACAGATCGCAAAACAGGCAAAAGATTTAAAGATTGATATGAATGAAAAGTATTATGTTGTTTTAATGCAGCAAGCAAATCCCGATATCCATTTATCGACTTATAAAAGTAGCATGAAAAATATTGTCTATACGAATATGGGATACTCGAATACTAGAATAGCATTTCTTGATGATAATCGTTTCCTTTTCCTCATCCCTGAGGATCATGCGCTCTCACAAGAAAAAAACCTCGAGCGAATAAAAAAACATTTGATCGAACTGCAAGATCATCTTGAAAAAAGAATCGAAAATATTCAGCTGCAATTTGGCATCGCCGATGTCAGCGATACGATTTTTGCCATTAAAAGAAATTACATGCGTTGTGAAAAAGCGATTACAAACGGAAAACTGCTTTTTCCAGAGGAAAATTTCTTTTTGTACTCGGCTTTAGGGGCATTTGCCTGGCTCGATGTACAGGAAGATGAAATTAACATCATGCTTCATCAATTGCATGATTTGTTCAAGAGTGATGAAAACAAAGAATTAATCGAAACCTTGAAAGTGTATCTCGAAAACAACATGAATTACAGCCATACTGCAAAAAAACTATATGTCCATATCAATACAGTCAGAAACCGGATTGAACAAATTAAAGAACGTATTCCCATTGATTTAGAAGATCCCTTCAATCGACTTCAACTTGAAATTTTACTAAAACTATTTACTTAATGTTCATTTCCGGCGAATAATAACGGCTTTTTACCGATCACTTGAAAAATTATTCATTTTCCACGGAAAAAATTATAATTTATTTCATTACGAAAGCGCTATCAATAACCTAAAATATAGTTATACTAAATGAAATCTTCTTAAATTTGTTGCTAAATAGCTTACATGCTGTCATTGCCGGCTCTTTTTCAATGCATAATAGTATTCTTGTGATGAAAATTTTTGTAAACATATATCGCAAAAATCACAAGACAATTCTCAAGCCCTACCTTTGCATCTTGATTTACAATTAGAAGATTTCCATTTTTAATGCAGCAATAGAAAGCCTGGGCACTTTCTCATTAGCGATTATCCAATGTCTACTACTCTAGAATATCTTGTTACAAAGGTAACAATAATTGGTTAGGAGGCAATCACTTTGATTCAAAAATTGATGAACATGTTAGAATCACGAAAAGATGAAATCATCGAAATCCGGCGTTATTTACACCAATATCCTGAACTCTCTTTCCAGGAAGAAAAAACCGCCCGATACATCGCTGATTTTTATAAAGGAAAAGATGTAGAAATCGCAACCAATGTCGGGAACGGATATGGCATTGTCGTCACCATCAAAGGTGACAAACCCGGTAAAACGATCGGGCTTCGCGCTGACTTTGATGCCCTCCCCATACAGGAAGAAACTGATTTACCTTTTAAATCAAAAAACGACGGCATCATGCATGCCTGCGGTCATGACGGGCATACCGCTTATCTTTTAGTCCTTGCTGACTGCTTAATTCAGCTAAAGTCAGAAATTCATGGAACGATTAAAATCATCCACCAGCATGCGGAAGAAACACCACCCGGTGGAGCGAAAAGTATCGTGGAGTCCGGGCTCCTGGACGATTTGGATGCTGTTTTCGGCATTCATTTGTTCCCGTTTAAACCGGCTGGTTACGTCGGATTACGGAGCGGAGAAGCGATGGCGGGAAGAACATATTTCAAACTAAAAATTCAAGGAGTCGGCGGTCACGGTTCTTCCCCTCACCAAGCTAATGATGCCATTGTCGCCGGTGCACATTTTGTCACAGCGATTCAGACCATTGTTAGCCGTCGTATCAATCCCTTTGATATGGGAGTTGTCACCATCGGTTCCTTTGACGGAAAGGGTTCCTTCAATGTGATCAAAGATAGTGTTGTTCTTGAGGGAGACGTTCGTTACATGACCGAGGAAACACAACAATTGATTGAAAGAGAAGTTCGGCGAATCGTCAGAGGAATTGAAGAAGAATTTGGGGTTACTTGTGAGTTAACGTACACAGCAGATTACCCGCCGTTATACAATGATCCTGAACTTACGGATTTTGTTAAATCTACATTGGAATCAGTAAACGACCCTGATATTAAAGGTATATTTGAAGGTCCAATGTTATCAGGTTCCGAAGACTTTGCCTATTATGCACAAAAAACACCAGGTAGCTTCTTCTACATTGGTTGCATCCCTAAGGGAGTAGAAAAGCCATACTTTAACCATCATCCGAAATTTGATATCGATGAAGATGCCTTGTTAGTGGCAGCAAAAGCAGTTGGACAGGTGGCTCTCAGTTATTTAGAAAAACATAAATAATTAGATAGCAGTACAAATATTCACATTTAATCTCCCTGATCCGTATATGCATGTCCCATGCTTTCAGGGGGATTTGTTTTTTCCCTTAACCCCTAATTTGAAAAAAAGTTCATTTAACTTCTGAAAAATTGTAATTTTTTTCATTACGAAAACGCTATCAAACTTGTAAAATTATAAATAAATCACGAATCTCACCATATTCAGGTTGAAAACCTTATTAATTGAAAGAGGAAAATATATTATTACAACTTTATTGTAAACGCTTACCAGAAAAAAGAATGGAGTGTTCATATGCTAAAGAAAAGTAAATTCTTCTACGGTTGGTGGATTGTCATTGCTGGACTCATTTTAATAACGATCACTGTCCCTTTTACAAGTGCACTCGTTAGTTTATACATGATTCCGGTGACGGAAGAATTCGGAATTGCACGCAGTGCCTTTACACTGACAACGACCATCATCGCATTTTGTGGGATTATTATCTCTCCTGCCGTGGGAAAAGTGGTACAAAAATACAACGTTAAATGGATTTTATCGATCGGCATTATCGTATTTTCCCTTGCTTACATGTCCTATGGATTGGCCCAATCGGTCATCCATCTCTATATTTCCGCAGCTGTTCTCGGTATTGCCTTCTTATTCTGTGGGAATTTAATCATGCAAATGATCATTGTTAACTGGTTTAAGAAAAGCAGAGGACTGGCAATGAGTATTGCCATATCAGGTATCGGTTTAGGTGGCTTTATTTTCAGCCCGATTATCGCCAATCTCATCATGAACTTTGGCTGGCGGCAAACGTATATCATCATGGGACTCGTTATCTTAATCGTCGGTCTTCCGATTGCTTTATTTGTCATAAAGAAAACTCCTGAAGAAATCGGTTTAAAACCATATGGAGATGGCGAAGTAGAGCAGTCGAAACGTTCGAATTCGGAAATCGAAATCGATATCACCCCAGCTGAAGCGAAGAAAAAAGTATTTTTCTACATTTATTTATTCGGAGTCTTTACCCTGGGATTAATTACAACCGGATCACTGCAGCAGATTAATCCATATGTGAGCGATTTTCACGGCATGGCTTTTGCGGCTACCATCGTATCCATGTATTCCATTCTCGGGGTTTTTGGCAAATTAATTCTTGGCTGGCTCAGTGATAAATTAGGTGTCATTAAATCTGGAAATATCGGTTATCTGACCATCGCTATTTCCTTCATCCTGCTTTTATTCGGAGAAAATAAAACCTTGTTAATTATCATGGCAATCTTCTTCTCCCTAGGAAACTCTGTTGCCAGCGTTTCCCTGCCGCTATTTGTGAGTCATATATTCGGAACGAATAATGCTGGCGTGATGATGGGGATTACAAACAGTGCCTTCCAGGTCGGTATGGCTTTAGGTGGAGTAATGACTGGAGCTGTCTACGATATTACCGGTTCCTATAAATTGGCCTGGATTGGTTTGACAATCATAGCCTTGATTTCCATGATCTGTATAACATTGTCTTACACCATTTCCCGTAAAACGTATACCGTTGACGAAGTATCCGATGCTGCTTCATAAACGGCTTTTTAAGGAAAATGATAAGGAGGATGTAAACGTGATTGATAAATTATTAACAATGTTAGAAGAACGAAAAGATGAAATGATCGCAATTCGCCGCTATTTACACCAGTATCCTGAACTCTCTTTCCAGGAAGAAAAAACCGCCCGATACATCGCTGATTTTTATAAAGGAAAAGATGTAGAAATCGCAACCAATGTCGGGAACGGATATGGCATTGTCGTCACCATCAAAGGTGACAAACCCGGTAAAACGATCGGGCTTCGCGCTGACTTTGATGCCCTCCCCATACAGGAAGAAACTGATTTACCTTTTAAATCAAAAAACGACGGCATCATGCATGCCTGCGGTCATGACGGGCATACCGCTTATCTTTTAGTCCTTGCTGACTGCTTAATTCAGCTAAAGTCAGAAATTCATGGAACGATTAAAATCATCCACCAGCATGCGGAAGAAACACCACCCGGTGGAGCGAAGAGCATTATGGAATCCGGTCTTTTAGATGATTTAGATGCCGTTTTCGGAATACACCTCATGCCTTCGATGCCCACCGGAACGATCGGCATCCGAGGTGAACATTTTATGGCGGGACGCTCTTTCTTTAAATTAAAAATTCAAGGCGTAGGCGGTCACGGTTCCTCACCCCATCAGGCGAACGATGCCATCGTCGCCGGATCCTACTTTGTCACAGCCGCTCAGACGATTATCAGTCGTCGGTTAAATCCCTTCGACATGGGTGTGGTGACAATAGGTTCCTTTGACGGCAAAGGATCGTTCAATGTCATTAAAGATAGTGTCGTACTTGAAGGCGATATCCGGTATATGACAGTGGAAAATCAACAATTAATCCAAAAAGAGGTACACCGGTTAGTCAAAGGACTGGAAGAAATGTTCGGTGTACGCTGTGAGTTGGATTATACAGTCGATTATCCACCATTATATAATGATCCGGAAATCACTTCATTTGTTCAATCTTCCTTGGAGACGATGGACGATCCCGACATTAAAGAAATTATCGAAAATCCAATGATGCCTGCTTCTGAGGATTTTTCTTATTATTTACAAAAGATCCCGGGCTGTTACTTTAATATCGGCTGCTGTCCAAAAGGAGTGGAAAAACCTTACTTTAACCATCATCCGAAATTTGATATCGATGAAGATGCCCTCCTTGTTGCTGCAAAAGCGGTGGCCCGGGTAGCTTACGATTATTTAGAAACAAATAAAGGTTAATACAATCAAAGATCCCTCCAAATAACAAACACCCTGGAAACAAAACAAACCAAAGTTTCCAGGGTGTTTTCATATAATGAAAGGAAGCAATTGCGAAAGACTGCGTCTTCTCTAAAGAAGATCGAATGAATGTTAGCTGTTGCATTCACCTTTTTCATCAGGAAACAGCGCCTGATCCGTTTATTTCAGCTACCTTTGTATATTTGTGAATAAGCGCATCATTTATCTAAATTTCTAAAACGACTACTATACTTATTTACCTTTATTATAATAGATGATTTTCTAATACTTGTTTATCGTAATCGAAATTTTCCAGGCGCAAGTAATACGCTGCGGTTTCGATTAACGCCTTTGCGGGTGTTAAACCGATAATTTCACTGCCGACAATTTGTACGCCATATCTTTCAGCTTCAAATTTAATTGTTTCAAAGACACGATATAGAGCCGTTTTTTCAAAATTGACGATATTCATCGACACTTGTACCTGATCGCGATCTTCCAGCTTGACACCAATTGCTTTACAGTATTTATAACCTCCGGATGAACCACGAACGGCTTTTGCGATTTGATTGGCAATGGCAAGATTATTTGTATTTAAATTCACATTAAATGCGACAAGGGGCATCCTGGCACCAACAGCCGTCACGCCTGCAGTTGGATGAATTTTTCGGTCTCCGTAATCCGGTGCCCATTCTTCCTGTAACAATTTTTCAGGCATGCCTTCAAATTGTCCTTTGCGAATCGTTGCTAAATTTCTTCTTTCCGGTTTTGTAGCTGATTCTTCATATAAAAATACGGGAATATTTAACTCTTTATGAATTCGTTCTGCCACTCTTTTCGAGAGAGCTATACATTCTTCCATCGTTATATTTTTAATCGGAACAAAAGGAACAACGTCCGTAGCCCCCATTCGTGGGTGTTCCCCGGTATGTTTCGTCATATCGATATGTTCACTGGCATATCGAACGAGTTGAAAGGCAACTTCTTGAATACCTTCAATATCCCCAATTAATGTAAACACGCTGCGATTATGGTTTTCATCCGCTGAATAATCTAATAAAGTCACACCTTTCACGCTATTGGCGATTTGAACGAGGCCTTGAATAATTTCCTTGTTACGTCCTTCACTAAAGTTGGGAATACATTCGACTAATTGGATCATGGCAACACAACCTCCAAAATTTAATCAATTATTAAGTTGAATAACGGGATTTTCTAAATTGTCATCAAGTTCATGTTAAAAACAGGCACATACTAAAATTATACCAAAAAGGGAATCGCTTTCATTGGTTGCATTTAAACAAACGGTCCGCTCGTCTTTATTCTAAAAGAAAATACCAAGTTAATAGAAATATAGCAAGAAAAAACTTTTTTGACGCGTTAACAAAGAAAGGACTACTTGCACCAACAAAAGCTAGCCAACTATTTTTCTTCCATCCCATAAAAAAGAGGTTCTTATAAAGGAAAACGATCCTTTTGAACCTCTTTTGAACTGTTAATGTGTTTCCATATCTTCCTTAAAATAATTCCCTGAGTTATTTTTTAAAAATTTCCTTTGCCATAGTTCCGCCATTTTCAACTAACTATTTTTTTATAAATGCGGATAAATTCCCGGTCCTAATGGTATACCAGCATAATAGAAAATTAGAATTAAAATAATCCAGGCCAGTAAGAATGATGCAGCATACGGGATCATTAAAGACATATACGTTCCAATATTTGCGTTCTTGTCGTAACGTTTCATCAATGCAAGGATGATGATCATATAGGGGAAGAGTGGTGTTACAACATTAATTGAGGAATCAGCGACCCGATAAGCCACCTGGGTAAAAGCTGGATGGTAGCCTAATTGCATAAACATTGGCACGAATATCGGTGCTTCGACAGCCCACTTTGCCGAACCGGATGTAATGATAAAATCAAGCAAGGCGGTAAAGATAATATACGAGATAATTAATCCTATGCCGGTAAAATTAATATCCCTTAAAAACTCGGCACCATTTACAGCTAACCAAACACCTAAATTGGACCAATTGAAGTATGCGATAAACTGACCGATTGCAAAAACGAGGACGATATATCCCGCAAGATCTTTTACAGATTCAGCCATGTAAAAGCTAACATCTTTTCCTGATTTGATTTTTCCGACTGTAATCCCGAAGGTAACGCCAATAATTACGAAAAAGAGGAATAAAATCGGCACAATTCCACTTATAAAAGGTGAAGGTACAAGTCCTCCGTCCTCATTCGTTAACGGACTGTTTGGAAGGAGAATGACGATGACAAGTATAACCATATATGCCAATCCAGCTAACGCTGCATAAATAAATCCCTTTTTCGCATTCGGTAACTCTTCCGTATTTTCTTCCTCTATCGATTCACCCGTATATTTTCCGAGACGGGGCTCGATAAATCGTGTCGTAACCAATCCCCCAATGATTGTCAGAACAAATACAGAAACGATATTAAAATACCAGTTGTCAACGGCAGTGACGACCATGGATTCATCAATAATTTGTGCAGCTTCTGTTGAGATTCCGGAAAGCAATACATCGGTACCGGCAATAAATAAGTTTGCCGTAAAACCTGCTCCCGCTCCGGCAAACCCTGCCGCTAAACCTGCGATTGGGTGCCTGCCGATTTTATAAAAAACGAGGGCTGCCAGAGGTGGAATCAGAACGATTCCTGCATCTGATGCCAGGTTACTTAAAATACCAACAAAAACTACCGTATAAGTAATGAGTGCAGGTGGTGATTTTAAAATTGTTTTCCGAATGGCGTAATCTAATAATCCGACTTTTTCAGCAATCCCAATCCCGAGCATCATCACTAATACAAGGCCAAGAGGTGTAAAACCAGTAAAGTTATCGAGCATGGACGATAAAATAAATTGCAAACCTTCGCCAGAAGCTAAATTTTTAATCGGAAGTTCTTCACCTGTTCCGGGATGGACTACACTAGCGCCAAACAAGCTAAATATCCAGGAAACGATAATCATGATAACGGATAAGATAACAAAGATGATAAATGGATCCGGTAGCTTATTGCCAACCCGTTCCACGATATCTAGAAACCGCTGGAAAAAACTTTTCTTCATCTACAGGTCACCTACTTTTTTCATAATTTTATAAGATGGGTTCCTATTTCAATTTTGCAAAGTTCTAACTTTAAAAATATTCCGTCTTTTTATCCCGCTATTATTCTAATAAGCTTTTCACATTTCCGAATTGAAATCAGTATTTTTCAGATCACGTGAACGCCAATAGCTTAAATCGAACTTCAAATTCCGTATGTTAGATCTGCCATTGGCCGATCGTTTTCTCTCTCTAAAAGCCCGGTAGATTATTTAAAATATTGCTCAATCGGGTCCGGTAGCATAAGTTACTTCATAAACTTGAGTTCCTTTTTGCTCAAGCTAAACTTAAACCATATCCTCGACCATGGAATCATTTCCTTTGCCCGCTGTCCCTGCCTTTCTTTCTAAATATGTCACCAGAACATGAACACCTTTTTCTAGAAACTCAAGGGGAGTATACTCCTCGGGATGGTGGCTAATTCCATTGACAGATGGGATAAATAATAAAGCAGATGGCCACCGTTTCGCCATATTCATCACATCATGCCCGGCACCGCTATACATCGTGCAATAGGATAGCCCTAAACGATCACAAACTTCCGATAGTTCCTCCTGCATTTTTTCATCCAACATGACGGAGTATTCTTCTACCAAAGTTTCAATATTTATCTCCACTGCATGTTCCGCTTCCAGCTGCTTACAAAAAGCAAAAATACTCGCAGCAAAATCCCTTTTTAGCGCGTCATTCACGCTACGGATATCGATCCCTAATTCAACCTTTCCGGGAATAACGTTCATCACATTTGGCACGACATTGACGGTGCTTACCGTGGCCACGAATGGCACTTTGGAAGATTGATGGACTTCCATTGCCTTTTCATGGACGAAATTAATCAGTGGTGCAATGGCTACTAAGGCGTCCTTTCGTTCATTCATTAATGTTGTTCCCGTATGATTCGTCTTTCCCTTGGCTACTACCTTTAAGCGAATCGGTGTAGCGATGCCGGAAACGATGCCGATCTCTTTCCTATTTTTATAAAGTTGACTTCCCTGTTCGATATGGAGTTCGATAAAACATTCTAACCGGTGATCGTCACAATACGCCTCCTGAAATGAATGCCAATTAATTCCGTATTCCTCCATCGCCTGACGAATCGTGATGTTGTTTTGATCGGTTATTGTTTCCCATCTGTCTTTATCAACTGCACCGATTAAAGTTTTACTGCCAATCGTCGAAATTCCAAAACGGGCGGATTCTTCGCAAATAAAACATATAACAGCGATATTTTTCTGCGGTTTGATTTTTTTTCTTTTTAATTCACGAATCGCCCCAAGCGCACAGGCAATCCCGCTAACCCCATCAAAAGCTCCGCCATTCACAACGGTATCAAGATGGGAGCCCATGCCGATCGTCGGCGCTTCATTATCCACCTCCCATAACGCCCATTGATTTCCTACTGCATCTTGCCATGTTTTTAATCCGAGGCTGGAAGCGATCTGTCGAAATTGTTCATGGGCTAATTTTTCTTCTTTTGAAAAACCTAAACGGGTGAAACCTTGCTCCTGCTTTAATGAATCGGTGCTATTCAAAGAAAGCATCGTAAATTCTAACCAGCGTTTTAATTCACCCATACAATCCCCTTTCTATTTGTCTGTATTTTCGTAAATGTCGCTGTAAAAAAGATTTATTCTGCTTGTATTTCCGACAAATAGCTTTTTTCCTTTTTTAATTCTTGCAGCGTATCAAGAGCTAGTTTGATAAATAGAGCAGTTCCTTTTAACAAAGCTTTTTCATTAATGTTCAATTGCGGGTGATGCAACCCTTTTTGCATTTCACCATCTTCTAACCCCGACTCGAGCCAGATGAACGCCCCGGGGATCTCTTCTAAAAAGCGACTGAAGTCTTCTGCAGCGAGGGAAGGTTGGACTTATGGTGTAGCATCTGTTCCAAATAAACGTTGCGCGCATATCCGGGCTAATTGAGCCCATTTCGGTGTATTGATCGTTGCCGGGTATCCATCCCGATATTCGATTTCCACCTCATTGTTATACGCCAGACGTGTTGTCCATAAAAACACATGGTCGGTAATCTTGGAAAACACCGGAATCTAGCATTAGTTTGGTGCCCCCGATGGGTGATTTTTCTTCTGCAGCTTGAAAGACTAGTAGTACCGTTCCGAAAAGTTAGTCGCGCAATTGCTGGAGAATATTTCCTGCACCGAGTAACATCGCCATATGTGCATCGTGGCCACAGGCATGCATGATATTTTTTTCGTCGAAACAAACGAATGATCGCTTTCTCCCCGGATTGGAAGCGCATCCATTCTGACTCGTAACGCGACAACGCACCTTTATAACTACCTTCAATGATTCCTAAAACATCCGTTCCCGCGATTTTATTTTGAAAAAGAATCCCGTATTCCGTTAATTTTTCGGCGATAAATTTGGCTGTGGCAAACTCGTCATCGCCTAATTCCGGATTTCGATGAAAATACGTCCGCATTTCAATAATTTCCGAACCAATTTGCTCCACCCGTTTCAAAATCTCTTCCTATATACCCATCCCCTTTTCAATAGCCTTTTAAGAACGAAAAAATTTTCAAATTTATTTTGCATTATAAAGAATATTCCAACTATTGTAAATACATTTTTTTTATTTTTACTAATTTCACGAATATATCCAATTAAGCGAAATATAATTTCGCAAATAAAATAAGAAACGTTATATCATAGCAGTACTAATGGTGTTCATTTTATATAATCCTGAGCAAATAAAAAATCAGACAGTACCGTTTTGGCATGTCTGATTAGAAAAATATATTAGCTTTTAAAAATTTTATTCATTACGATGCGCGGGTTCATCTTCATTTCCGGACTCCGTATCCGCCGGTGGTTCTGTTACTGGTTCCCCTTCTTCCGTTTCATCATCCCGATCCTTTTCCTCAAGTTCTGGATTCGGTACAGGTTGCTTTTCTTCCGGATCCTCTATATCTTTTTCCTCATGATCTGTAGGGGTTGGTTCATTAATCTCGGGCGAAGTATTGGAAAGAGTTTCTTCTTTTTCCGGTTTTTCAGGTACAGAACCTTCCGAAGGGTTCTCATTCAGCCCATTTTTCTCTTTAATTGTCTTAGCTTTCTTTTCTCCTGCGCTCCTTTTTCCCGGAGAGCTTACTTGCTCATTTTTTGTTTGTAATTTTTTAGGGACGCTGTTTTTCATGACAGGCTCTTGCTGTTCTTCATGTACGGTCTTCTCTTCTGCAGTTTCCGCTTCCGGAACGCTCTTTTCATTCTCAATTTCCTTCATTTGTTCTTCGATTCTGACCCGTTCATAATCCAGGACATGTTCCTTTTCTTCGTCCCCTTTGTTATTGATTTGAACTTCCTTTACTTGCTCTTTATTCGTTTTGGCTTCATGGTTGGTAACCGAATGGACAACAGCAGCTCCCCCAGTCAATAAAACGGCGATTATACATAAAAATGAAATTTTTTGTTCAATGCTTAAATCTTTTATCTTCCATTTCCTCTTCCGTTTAAAAATTCTCATCTTGCTTCCTCCCGATTATCGAATAGCATGAAGGAGTCGTTATTTCTCTCTAACATCAAAAATAGTGCCGTATACAACTAAAATCTACCGCGATTGATAACGTTTTTACTATCTTTAGAATAGCATGAAATTACTGTAAAAACGTAAGATTCAATTGCTTTTTCTAATGATTTCGTGATAAGATGCCTTTTTTCATAGATTGAAAGTAAGTTTTTCGAAAAGATAATTGAAAAACAAAAAAAGAGCTAGCCATATGCTAGCCTTCATGTACTTAAATGATATATCGTCCATAACCCGATATCCTTAAACCCTAAACGTTTATAAATACTTCCTGCAGCAGGGTTATCATAAAATAAACACGAGTATTTGCCTTCATCTAATAAATCGCGCACCAATTTTCGCATCACTGCCGTAGCATATCCCCGCTTTCTGTAAGATTTATCGGTAGCTACAGCTACAATCATCGCCGAAAGGGGAGTTTCTGCCGTTGTTGAAGCCGTAGCGACAACTTTTCCTTCTACTTCAAGATAATAGATGCGTCCGAGATTCGTTCGCAAGTTATTTTTCATGCGCTCACGAAAATCATCTGTAAGATTAAATTCGTCAATCGTTTTTAACAGGGCATACACTTTATCGATATCCTCTATTGTGGCTTTTTTTACGGGCAGATCGGTTGAACCTAATTGTTCATCACCTTTACATTCCGCGAAATAGAACGATTCTTTTTTTGTGAAATCGAGCACCGTTTCAAACTGTTCTATAATGTCCTTTTTTCCAGAAATTTGTGTTCCCCGCGAATAGTTTTTAATAATACCGGCAAAACCATGAACGTTATAATCGCCTTCTGCATAAAAAACAAAAGAATTATAATAGCGTAATAAAATCGAACGTAATGCGTCGCCCTGGAATTCTCCCCAAACTTCTTGAAAATCCGTCTCAAAACCAAATCGTTCAATGTCCCCGATAATAAATAGATTCATAGATGGATCTTTTTTTAGAAATGGCATTACGATATTACGGTCTTTTTCTGTTAATTGACGTATCATCACCGGTTCTCCCCTTTCTCAAAACTTCCTGCTGCAATATAAATTTATCCCTATTTTATCGTTTTCCTATAAAAATTCAATAAAGTTTTAACAATGTTTTTAATCATCTAACCTTTTTTGACATAACTCCGCTAAAGGACAGGAAAAACAGAGAGGTTTTTTTCGACAATGCCTTTTCCCGTGCTCGACTAATAAAGCATGGTATTCATTATATAGAGCGACATCCTTTGGTAAATATGCTTCAACCATTTGTTGAAAGTCATCATAATGTTTCGGCATGTCCAGCCCGACTCGATAAAATATTCGCCGCGTATAGTTATCCACAATAAAATACGGTTTCTCCAAAGCATAAACGAGGATACAATCCGCCGTCTCCGCTCCAATACCGTTAATTTGCAATAGTTCGTTCCGTAGTGTCACTCCATCTCGCTGCATTATTTTTTCCAAATCGTAATCGTACGTTTTCAACCATGTTAAAAATGCCCGGATTCTTTTGGCTTTCACATTATAATACCCGCTGGAACGAATTAGCGTTGCCAGTTGCTCAACGGATAACGATTCTAATCGTTTCGGTTCCAGATAGGGAGATAATTGCTGTAAAGCCAATTCGACATTGTTCCAGTTCGTATTTTGTACCAGGATCGCACTGATCATCACTTCGAAAGGACTTTCTGCCGGCCACCAGTGCTGCGGTCCGTAATAACGGTATAGTATTTTGTATATATCGAGAAAAAATGTCATCATCACGTACCCCTTTTTTTACAAAGTGGCAGCTATTAAAAGATGCGTTATCAGCCTTTAATAAGTTTTACTTATTGAAATATAAAATTATTATATATTTTATTTATGATTACAACCATCCTATAATGAAAGTGAAAGGGATGGTGCAGGATGGAGTATATGTTAATCTTTTTAACCGGAGTTTTGGCAACGACAATCGGTACGTTGGCGGGTGGTGGTGGATTTATCAGTTTTCCGATGTTACTTCTTTTAGGGACACCGATCCATTCTGCGATTGCCGCTAATAAAGTATCCAATACGATTAGTTCCTTTAGCACCTTTTTTTACCTGTTTCGCCATAAGAAAATCAGTCTCAAGGAATCATTTTGGATCATACCCGTAAGTCTCGGGGGAGGAATAAGCGGTGGGTTCATCGCTTCGCGTATTCATGAAGACCGTATGTATCTTTTGGCAATCACTTTCCTTCTCGCCACTTTTATCATTTCGTTCATCAGAAAAGACCAGTTTTCGAGTCAACGTTCCTTAACCCCAAACTATATTTCGATCCCCGGGTTATATGGTATCGGGATTTATGATGGCCTGTTCGGTCCCGGGCAAGGGACGTTAATGATGCAGCTGTTCGGATTTTTAAAAGTTGCCTATATCCAGGCTGTGGGATATGTGCGACTGGCCACCTTTTCCAGCTGTTGCGGTGCCGCTATAACGTATCTCCTCAATGGTCATGTTCTCTGGCCAACGACGCTTTGTTTATTGTTCGGTTCCTTGACCGGAGCGCAAATCGGCGTGCGCGTAGCCGAAAAACTGAAGCCAAAATATGTGAAACCGCTCCTTAAAATCGTGACGTTTATCCTCATTATACAAATCATCCTGCAACAAATATAGTTTGAAGCGAACTCAAAAATAAAACCGCAGCACATGGCTGCGGTTAATCTTTTACTGGTATCTTTCCTTACATATTTAATTTTTGATTAAGAAATATTTTTTCTTCCCGCGCCGGATAATCGTATATTTTCCTTCAATTTTATCCGCAGCGGATAATTCATACTGGAGATCTGTCGTACGGTCACCATTAATATAAATCGCTCCATTTTTAATATCTTCCCGTGCCTGGCGTTTGGAAGGGGAAATATTCGCCTGCACGAGTAGTTCGACAAGATTCGTAATCTGTTCCTTGTTCTCAAAGGAAGGAACATCTTTGAATCCTTGTTCAATCTCGGTTGCGGATAATTCTTTTATATCTCCGCTAAACAGGGCTTCGGAAATACGAACAGCTTGTTTAAAGGCTTCTTCCCCGTGGACAAGTTTGGTCATTTCTTCCGCTAATGCTTTTTGAGCTAAACGTTTTTCGGGCTGTTCCAGTGTTAATTTTTCCAGTTCATCGATTTCTTCATGGGAAAGGAACGTAAAGTATTTCAAGTATTGTACGACATCACGGTCATCCGTATTAATCCAGAATTGATAAAATTCATACGGTGTTGTTTTCTCCGGATCGAGCCATACGGCATTTCCTTCTGTTTTTCCGAATTTCGTTCCGTCTGCTTTTGTGACAAGCGGCACGGTAAGACCGAAGGCTTTTGCTTCATCGCCTTTCACTTTACGAATGAGCTCGAGGCCGGAGGTAATATTGCCCCACTGATCGCTCCCGCCGACTTGCAGGCGGCAATTTTCCGTTTCATACAGTTTGAGAAAGTCCATCGCCTGAAGGATTTGGTAGCTGAACTCTGTAAAGGAAATTCCCGTCTCCAATCGAGACTGTACCGTTTCTTTTGCCAACATGTAATTCAAACCGAAGTTTTTCCCGATATCCCGCAAGAACGTGATCACATCCATGTTCGCGGTCCATTCGTAGTTATTCGTGACGATGGCTGGATTTTCCTTCGTCTCGAAATCGAGGAAACGGGTTAACTGGGCTTTGATTTTCTCTACCCATTCCACAACCGTTTCCACAGGATTTAACGTGCGCTCGGCTTTTTTCCCGCTCGGGTCACCGATCAAGCCGGTTGCCCCACCGACAAGAGCAATCGGATGATGACCTGCTAACTGGAAACGACGCAACATTAAAATCGGTAATAAATGGCCGATATGCAAACTATCCGCCGTTGGGTCAAAACCAACGTATAGCTTGATTTTTTCTTCAGAAAGTATTTTGCGCAATCCTTCTTCATCCGTCACTTGATTAATTAACCCACGAAATTGTAAATCATCTAGTAAGTGCATACTCCTTGCTCCTTTTTATTGTTTTATCTCAAAATAAAACCCTTCGACAAATGTCGAAGGGACGAAGTTTTTCGCGGTACCACCCTACTTGAGAACAAGTACAAAATTCCTTGTTCCCCACTCATTTTGTTAACGGAAGTTCCCGTCCGCTGCTACTCTACCGTTCACAGCAGAAGCTCCAGGACGTAATTCGCCATTCTATTTGTACTGGTTTGCACCGACCACCAGCTCTCTGGAACAGGGATAGAATTGACTACTGGATCCTGTCATCGCTTAATTTTCAATTGTAATCCTATAATTATCACAATTCATCGCTCTTGTCAAACCCTTCCTGCTCTTTCGGATTAACGATTGGAATGGATTTTCTTGCCAGCCCCTATTAATAATTTTTCACTTTTCTATTTTCTAGTTAACAATTTTTTGATAAATTTATTGCTAAAGATAAGATAGCGTCAATCCTACATATAAATAAGAAGAATGCAAATTTTTACCGATTGCTTGTGGTATTTCTATGCTATAATGATTTAAGATTTTTATCAATAGCGTTTTCCAGCTATCAAATGGAGGAAAGCCGATGAAAGAGGAATTAAAAAATATATTTGAAAAAATCCGTCTTGTTAAAGACAAGATTTTTCAACCTAAATTAATCAGGGGATTGCGGATTACTTACTCGGTTATTTGGAATCTTATTTTGATCTTTCTAATCTGTCTATTATTAGTCGTATCTTTCGGCTTCGGTGCCGGAGCCGGGTATTTCGCCTCGCTCGTAAAAGATGAAATCCCCCGCTCTTATGAAAGTATGCGTAGGGACATCTATAATTATGAAGAACCGTCTGAAGTATTTTTTGCAGGAAACGTTCCGATGGGAAAACTCCGCTCGGATATTATCCGGGAAGAAATTCCCCTTGAGGAAGTTTCCCAGTACGTGATCGATGCCGTCATCGCCACGGAAGACCAAAATTTTTATGAGCATAAAGGAGTAGTGCCGAAATCTACATTACGGGCATTGCTGCAAACCTTTACCAACGCTCCGACTCAAACAGGAGGAAGTACTTTAACGCAACAGCTCGTAAAAAACCAGATTTTAACAAATGAAGTGTCCTTTGAACGGAAAGCAAAGGAAATTTTACTTGCCTTACGGTTAGAAAGATTTTTCAGTAAAGAAGAGATTCTCGAAGCGTATTTAAACGTTTCTTCCTTTGGGAGAAACTCATCGGGGCAAAATATTGCCGGGGTGCAAGCCGCTGCAAAAGGAATTTTCGGGGTCGATGCGAAAGATTTGAATCTGCCCCAGGCAGCGTTTATTGCTGGCCTACCCCAAAGTCCGAACGGATATACACCGTTTACCCGATCCGGTGAATTAAAAAGCCCTGAGGGGTTAAAGCCGGGCCTTGATCGACAAAAAACGGTATTATCGCGAATGTACGAAATGGGATTTATCACTGAAGAAGAATATAAGGAAGCGCTTGAATACGATATCGTTAGTGATTTTATTCCACCACAACCGACGCTCATTCAAGAATATCCATTCTTAAGTATGGAAGTGGAAGAACGGGCCAAACAAATTCTTACCAAACTATTTTACGAAAAAGACGGTTATACGGAAGAAGATATTCAAAATAGTGACGTGCTGCAACAACGATATAGAGCTGAAGCTGAAAAAGCGATCAGGCAGAACGGCTATCAAATTCATATAACCATAGATAAAGAAATATACGATAAACATCAAGAAATCGCGAAAAACTTTAGTAATTATGCTCCCCCTCTTCCTGAAGAAAAAGTAGATGAGGAAACAGGTGAAAAGAAAATTGTTGAAGAACCGATGGAAGTCGGCATGAAGCTCATAGAAAATCATACCGGTCGAATTATCAGCTTCGTCGCCGGACGTGACTATGAGCGGGAAAGTACGAACCATACGACTGCCTTACGTTCCAACGGTTCAACGATGAAACCTTTAGCCGCCTATGGTCCGGCCATTGATTTAGGGGTCATTGCTCCCGGTACGCCAATAGCCGATGTGGACCATGGCCGGAGAGTAAATGGCAGACCATGGCCGCAAAACTTCAGCCGTCGTTATTACGGATTAACATCTGCCCGAATCGCGCTGGCTAAATCATATAACGTCTCGGCCGTAAACGTCTTTGACCGCATTATTAACGCGGGATACGATCCATATAGTTATTTAGAAAAAATGGGAATGGAAAGTCTCAAAACCCAGGAATATAAAGTACCTTCCCTGCCGCTCGGTTCACCGAGTGTCACGGTGGAAGAAACAACCAATGCCTACGCAACA
The DNA here is from genome assembly GCA_937951955.1 of uncultured Bacillaceae bacterium. Lineage (GTDB taxonomy): Bacteria > Bacillota > Bacilli > Bacillales > Caldibacillaceae > CALGAD01. The sequence continues at coordinate 6,038 of CALGAD010000002.1, read as the reverse complement.
TTTGCCAATGAAGGAAAATTTGTCGACGCGTATATGATTGAGAAAATTTATGACAAAGATGGCAACTTAATTTATGAACATCAATCGGAACCCGTCGAAGTCTTTTCACCACAGGCGGCTTACTTAACAATCGATATGATGCGGGATGTCATTTCCAGCGGTACCGCAGGCCGCTTAAGAAGCTATATGAATTTTGGTGGTGACTGGGCCGGTAAAACGGGGACGAGTCAGAACACACACGATATTTGGTTTGTTGGACTTAACCCGAATGTCACCATGGGTATCTGGCTAGGATACGATTCGCCAAAAACGATTCCTCGTGGTTACACAGCTGTCCATCTCCAGTTATGGGCCCAATTCATGAACGCTGCCCATGAGTTAAGACCTGAATTAATTAACCCTTCAGAATCGTTCAAGATGCCTGGAGGAATTGTCCGGAGAAGCTTCTGTGGTATATCGGGCTATCTACCATCTGAAGCCTGTTCCCAGGCAGGATTAGTCGTATCGGATTTATTTATTGCCGATTACGTCCCGACGAAAGTGGACAATAGTTTGATACTGGGCAAATTCGTCACAATTGGTGATAAGCGGTACTTAGCCCTCGATTCGACACCGGATGAATTTGCACAAACTGGCGTTATGTTAAATCCGGACTTTGTCAAAGAAATCGCACCGAATCTCACTGATTTACGACAATTAATACCGGATAACAGCAGATGGAGTAATATTTTAATTCCAAATGATCGAATCGAAGAAAATGGCAAAGTTCCCGCCGGAATTCCGATAACCCTGTCCAACAATGTCATTCGCTGGAACCAGCATCCGGAAGGGGATGTTATCGGATACCGGATTTATCGGTTAACTGACGGTAAAAAAGGTGCCAAAGTCGGTAGCGTACTTGCTGGAAGCTCCCTATCCTTTACATTACCGGGACCGGGTGAGTATGCTTTAACGGCTGTTGATATAGCCGGCAACGAGTCACCATTATCCAATGTTGTCACCTACGGAATCGTCGAAGTACCGGAGATTCCCGATATACCCGGAGATGAACCGGGAGACTTCCCTCCACCTGATGACGGTATGCCCGGAGATGAAAATTCTGGCGCCAATGGTGGAAATAAAGATGAACCGGATCATGAAGACCCGGATACAGATGAATAAAAAATCAGCGGGATCATCCCGCTGATTTTTTATTACAACAATAATCATGATAGGTTTTTTGAAAGAAAAAGACCCGGTAATGAAACCAGGCCGTTCTTTCCGTGAGGTTGCACTAAACCTTTATTTGATCGTTTTTAAAGCCCGGCGCATAATTTTTCCACTGCGCGTCTTGGGTAATTCCTGTAAAAATTCAATTTCTTCCAGTTCCGTATTCTTTGCCAGGTTTTCTTTGATAAATCGATTGAGTTCTTCTTTTAACGACTCGTTAGCATCAAATCCTTCATTCAGTACGATAAACGCTTTAACCTTTTCACCCTTTACTTGATCTGGTACCCCAACAACGCCAGCTTCTTTCACTGCGGGATGCTCCATCAGTTTTCGTTCCACTTCGAAAGGTCCGAGCCGCTCCCCACTTGTTAAAATTTCATCATAGCTTCTTCCTTGATACCAGATATAGCCATCTTCATCCATATAGGCCAAATCCCCTGTTAAAAACCAGCCATTCGGTAGAAAATACGCTTCATACTGTTGCCGATTATTCCAAATTGCCCGCATCATCCCTGGCCACGGGGGACGAATCACTAAATTCCCCGTATGATACGGCGGGAGTTCCTGTCCCTCTTGATTCACAATGGCAATCCTCACTCCTGGAATCGGCTTTCCCATAGAACCCGGTCGGATTTCCAGGGCAGGGAAATTACTGATCATAATACCACCAGTTTCCGTCATCCACCACGTATCATGAATGCGCAGACCGAACACATCTAGCCCCCAGCGGATTATATCCGGGTCAAGTCGTTCTCCCACCGTTAATATATGTCGTAAAGAGGATAAGTCAAACTCGCGAATAGCTTCATCTCCGGCTCCCATTAACATTCTAAGGGCAGTCGGAGCTGTATATAAAACCGTTACATCAAATTCCTCAATCGTCCGGTACCAGACATCCGGATCGAACCGTCCTCCGAGGACACAAATCGATGTTCCCATGAGCCATGGTGCAAACATGCCGTAAACCGCTCCGGTAATCCAGCCCGGATCTGCCGTGCACCAATACACATCTTCTTCCCTTAAATCGAGCACCCATCGGGCTGTTACATAATAATGGCGCATCGCATCATGTACATGCAAAACTCCCTTTGGAGTTCCTGTGGAACCGGAAGTATATTGTAAAAATAGTCCATCTTCCCGATCTACCCATGTTATTGATAACTGTTTGCTTGCGCTTTTTATTCGTTTAGAAAAATCCACGTATCGATCCGATTCTTCTTTCGTATGATCAAAAAGGAAAATCGTTGAAATCTGCTTTAAGTCCGCTTCGGGAATCCGCTCCAATAATTCCCGTGTTGTGACAAGATATTTAGCACCACTATCCCGTAATCGTTCTCTAAGCGCATCTTTCATAAAGGAATCAAAAAGTGTTCCGACAATGGCGCCAATTTTTACAGCTCCAGCGATCGAAAAATACAATTCCGGTATTCGGGGCATGAAAAAAAAGACAATATCCCCTTTTTTAACTCCACATTCTTTAAAGACATTTCCCGCCCGATTACTCCACTCTTTCAATTCTTGAAATGTATATTTTTCCTTGCACGCCTCATCCCGATAAAATAAAGCTACCTTGTTTTTGCGACCTCCTTCTGTATGGCGATCAATGGCTTCATAGGCAATATTTACTTTCCCCGTTTTGGACCAGGTAAAATGTTCTTCCACATCTTCCCAACGAAATGATTCATAAAGGGCATCATAATCTTCTAAATTGTACGGACCTTTTTCTCTTGGTAACGTTTCCAGTTTCATCGCCGTACCCCCACGCAATGTATTGATAATACTATTAATATTATCGCAATTCCTCACAATTTCGCAATTGAAGCGTATTATTTTTTGAAAAACTCTAAATGTTAGTGAACATTTCTGGTATAATGTAACTGGATTATGGAAACATACTGTTCTTGGTGGTGAGGGGTTGGAACATAAAAAGACTTATTATAAAAAAGAATGGGAAACAGAGAAAGGAACCATTTTTATCGAAGGTCCACTAGCACCTGAAGAAATCAGTAAACTCAATTTTCATGAAGGACTTGTCGCCTTCAGACCACCCGAAGAGCAAAAAAAAGCATTAATTGAAATTGCGGGTCTTGAAGAAGGAAGAATCATCGTCGCCAGGGATGGCAATACGGTAGTCGGCTATGTCACCTATTTATATCCGGATCCACTGGAAAGCTGGTCAGAAGGAAATATGGAAAATTTATTGGAATTAGGCGCCATTGAAGTTACGCCACCTTATCGCAGCCTTTCCATCGGAAAACAATTATTAATCCTTTCCATGATGGACGATGCGATGGAAGATTACATAATTATTTCCACCGAGTATTACTGGCACTGGGATTTGAAAGGCACCGGGTTAAACGTCTGGCAATATCGCAAAGTCATGGAGAAAATGATGGCTGCCGGTGGGCTTGAACCGTGTGCCACCGACGATCCAGAAATCTGCTCCCATCCTGCCAACTGTTTAATGGTCCGGATCGGTAAGCGGGTCGACAGTGAATCTATTGAGCGGTTTGATCAACTACGGTTTAGACGTCGGTACATGTATTAAGCGAACAACGCCTGCAAAGATTGACGCTTGATAACAACAAGGGGGATCAAGATGTTAGTCGAGGATAAAATGATTACCGATGTACACGTTCTTTACGAAAATGACACGATTAAAAAAGCTATTGAAATGATGGAACAATATAAAATTCGCCACCTGCCCATCGTCGATGAACATGGTAAATGTATTGGCGTCGTAACCGATCGCGACATCCGCACGGCGATACCATCGATTTTTTATGCCGATGAACATCAAGAAGTGTTTCAAAAACCTGTCGGGCAAATCATGACGAAAGATGTCATCACCGCCCATCCGCTCGACTATGTAGAGGACATTGCCTTATTGTTTTATGAACACGGTATCGGCTGCTTACCGGTCGTACAAAACGGTCGTCTCGTTGGCATTTTAACCCAAACCGATGTATTAAAGACTTTTATTGAACTGACCGGAGCCTATAAACCGGGAAGTAAAATCGAAATTATCTTTGATGAAAAAAGCACGACAATCGAACATATTATCAAAATCCTGTCCCAATGCAATGTTCGTATCCAAAATATGCTCATCTATCAAGATCATCAGGATAAAGACACGACAATCCTTGCCATCCGCTTAGACACGATAAATCCGTTACCGGCCATTGAAACTTTACAAAAACACGAATACATAGTGAAAACTCCCTTAATACCAGGGGTACAAAATGATCAATGATAGCATTTTTATCTATTCCGATGAAATACTTAACTATCGTTTTCCCGGCCGGCATCCTTTCAATCAACAACGGATTGTATTAACACTGGACTTATTAAAAAAATTAGGCGCAATTGATGAGCAACACATTATTGCACCGCGTTTAGCAACAGAACAAGAATTGTTACTCTTCCATGATGAACGATTTATCAATGCGGTGAAAAATGCGGAGAAAGGGAAATTGCCTGTCGAAAAACTGGCCAGTTTCGGACTCGATACCGAAGATACTCCCATTTTTCCAGCCATCCATGAAGCAAGCTGCCGCATTGTCGGCGGTACATTAGTAGCCGCGGAATATGTCATGAAAGGCAAGGCCAAACATGCCCTCCATTTAGGTGGCGGCCTACATCATAGTTTACAGGGAAGGGCATCCGGTTTTTGTATCTATAATGATTGTGCCATCGCCATTCAATGGATTGTCGAAAACTTTCAAGCCAAAGTTCTCTATATCGATACAGATGCCCATCATGGCGATGGTGTGCAATGGGCCTTTTATGATAATCCGAATGTCTGTACAATTTCCATTCATGAAACCGGAAAATACTTATTCCCAGGAACCGGTAATATTTACGAACGGGGATATGGCAAGGGGTATGGATATTCCTTTAACATTCCACTAGAAGCCTTTACAGAAGATGAATCATGGCTGGAAGCCTATGAAACTACTGTTTTAGAAGTGGCGGATTATTTTCAGCCGGATGTCATCGTAACCCAAAATGGTGCTGATGCTCATTATTATGATCCACTCACCCATTTATCGGCGACGATGAAAATTTACCACGAAATCCCGAAACTGGCGAAAAAAATTGCCGAACAATACTGCAACGGGCGCTGGATTGCCCTGGGGGGTGGCGGATATGACATCTGGCGGGTTGTTCCCCGGTCCTGGGCGTTAATCTGGATCACCATGACCGACTTTCCTTTGACAGCGGAGCGATTACCACAAGAATGGATCGATGAGTGGCAAAAGGAAACGGATGTGAAATTGCCGGAGTTCTGGGAAGATCCGCCAGGAATTTACCCCGCCATTCCGAGAAAAAAAGAAATCGAAGAAAAAAATAAACAAACCGTTGCCAAAGTGTTACACTTTATCCGCCATCAAAAAAATAAAAGCTAGAATAAAAGTGTGTTTGATTAGAAACATTTATATTCACAATAAAGAAGCAGAGGACTTCCTCTGCTTTTATAATGACTACTTTTTACCTTTTATTAAGTAGACCAAACCAATGCTGAATATCAATATCCCAACTATCCTCAAGGAATGGATAAAACCATTTAAAATTGGAACATATTCTCCTGTTAAATTACGATGCGTATACAGTAAGTTAACGAATTCATACGCTAAAGGTGTGCTGATCAATATGATGATAATTCCTATGACAAAATAAACTATCTGTTTATTCATTATTCAGAATCTCCCCTCCCTAAACGTTGTTTTAATAATATATTACTACAAATTAAAGGTCATCAGAGAGGCGATAGAAGAAACCTTAGATTTGTCGCTGATTATATGATATTTTTTGTATTAATACAATAT
>CALGAD010000001.1 GCA_937951955.1 uncultured Bacillaceae bacterium | reverse complement strand
TATTGCTTTTACTAGATGATAAAAGTTTCATCCCTCGATGTTTTAAGTGATACTTCCTGATTTATCGTTATCAAAAAATTATTATAATAGATATGTGATAATATATTAATAGACTTAAAAGAAAGGAGACATGCCATGAAATTAACCATGAACAATATTCGCGAGCTCCAAAAAATTCAACTCGATATTTTACTTGCCTTTGACAAAGCCTGTCGAGAAATGGGCTTATCCTACACCCTTTCATCGGGGACGCTCCTCGGCGCTGTTCGCCACGGAGGATTTATTCCATGGGATGACGATGTCGACGTAGCCATGTTGCGGGAGGATTACGAAGTATTTTTAAAAGAAGGTCACAAATATCTTCCGGACCATCTTTTCATCCAGCATTATGAAACAGATCCGCAATATCCGCATAATTTTATTAAACTCATCGATACGCGAACAAAGCTAGTGGAATATGTGACTTCCAATCTCGATATGAGAAAATCCGTGTTCATAGATGTATTTCCTATTGACCGGATCCCCAATTCAAAATTCCTCCGCATAATTGACCGCAAGATACTCGCCTTCGTATTTTTTACGAAACACTCATTGACAATGAAATATCGGCAACCAGAAACGACGCGATTCCGAAAAGTTTGGTCGCGAATTCTCCGGCCTCTTGGAAAATTATTAGGTAATTATCGACTGAACCAGTGGGAAACCGCCCTCAAAACGAAATACAATCATAATTCAAAATATGAATATACTTATGGTGATAATGCGATTATCATCCACTCGGAAATCGATGATTCCATGATCATGCCAATCTCGGTCTTCGAGGAACTGGAAGAAATCGAATTTGAAAATCACCGTTTCATGGCTATGAAAAACAGGGATTTGTATTTGCGAACCGTCTATGGAGATGACTATATGGAAATCCCTCCGAAGGAAAAGCAAGTATTCAAACATGAGTATATCGATCTGAAATTAACATCTTAATCGTATGCTTTGCGATTCATCAGCCGGATGCCCGCCCGTTGCGGGCGGTTTTTGTCGAATTTATGTGAATTTTACAATTTTTAAATTATATGATACAATAAATGTGTTCAAATATTGAATCAATTTATCTCACCACCCAACTCTTCGCAAAACTACCTTTCCTCGCTCACATCTCAGTTCATTCCATTAAAAAGAACAAAGAAAAACAAATACGGGAGGGATTGAATGGACGACCATTTAAAAATACTGGAAACGATTAATAACCATGCCCATCTCAGTCAAAAAGAAATCGGTGAAATATGCAATATATCGACGGGAAAAGTAAACTATCTCATTCGCGATTTATTTGATCGAGGTTTAATTGAAAAAGAGAAACGCGGTCGGAGTACGGAATATTACCTTTCCAAAAAAGGAATTCATTATTTGAAAAATCGCATTGCCGCCTATCAGGATAAAAAAGTCGATCTCCACCGCGGTGAAACGAAACAAGTGAAGGAAGCGGTGATTCTGGCGGCAGGTGAAAATAAAGAATTTAATTTTCCTGTCAGCTTGCTCCCGATTAACGGAAAAACGTTATTACAGCGCAATATTGAGTTATTAAAAAAATATGGGATCGAAAAAATTACGATTGTTATCGGCTATAAGAAGGAAGCGTTTCAAAATATGGAAGAGATCGACGGTGTCGTCTTTGTTGAAAATCCCCGTTATCAGTGGACAGGTTCAATGGCTTCATTAGCCTGTGCCCGGGACGAAATTAGCGGCGACTTTTTACTTCTCGAGCACGATGTTTTAATTGAAGAACAGGCGGTCAAAGAACTGATTGAAAATAATGAACGGGACTGCATGCTCATTGCGAATGAAAGTGGTCTTGGGAATGAAGCTTATGTCGAGCTGCGCAACCGGTATATTTTCAAAATTTCCAAAGACATTCATCAGCTTAATCGCATCGATGGCGAAGTCGTCGGTATTAGTAAAATTTCTTACGATGTCTACCAATTAATGTTAGAGGAATACGAAGATAATCAAAATCCGTTTTTAAATTATGAATACTTATTGCTGGACGTTTCCCGGCAATATCGGATTGGCTTTTTAAAAATCAATGATTTAATCTGGTCGGATATTGATACGAAAGAACATTATATTCGCATTTTGAATTCAATTTTCCCGAAATTAAAGCGAAAGGAAGAAAAATATCTCGCCAATCAGTTAAAACGTATCGTATCAGATGTGATGGACATCCCGCTTGAAAATATCACCAACATCTCCCGTCTTGGTGGAATGACGAACAAAAATTATAAAGTAACCATCAATAACGGGAAAAAGTATGTCCTGCGTGTTCCGGGTGTCGGTACAGAAGAAATGATCAACCGGGTTAATGAAGGGAAAAATGCCAGACTGGCCAGTCAACTCGGCATTGATGCGAAAATCGTTTATTTTAATGACGAAACAGGGATCAAAATTTCCGAATTGATTCCTGATGCCAAAACGCTGACACCGAAAATGGCGAAGTGGGAAGGGAATATGAAGCTCGTCGTTCAAGTTTTGAAAAAACTTCATAATTCCGATCTTCCCATGGAAAACGAATTTGATATCGGGGCGATGATGAAACTGTATGAACGATTGGCTGATTCGGTAGGCGGGGATTACTACCCGAACTATCCGAAATTGAAAGAAGCAGTAACAAAAATTAAAGCAATTTATGATGCCATGCATGTTCCGAAAGTACCCTGCCATAACGATACATTACCCGATAACTGGGTAAAAAGCGGTGATGATCGCATTTACTTGATTGACTGGGAATATGCCGGACTCAATGATCCGGTCTGGGATCTGGCAGCTTATTCACTGGAATCATCCCTAACAAAGCGGGAGGAAGAGTTGCTCCTGTCTTTATATTATCCGGAAGGCGTTAACGAGCAAATCCGGATGCGGATGCTCATGCACAAAATCTTTCAAGATTATATTTGGAGTTTATGGACCGTTTACAAAGAGGCGAAGGGGGATAATTTCGGCGATTACGGGATTACCCGCCATCACCGGGCGCTCAAAAATTGTGAACGTTTATTAACTGAGAAGGTGACTGCATGAAAAAAAGAGGCGTCATTTATGGGTTTTTATCGGGGATCACGTGGGCGCTCGATACCGTTTTGATCGGTAAAATTTTGACAGCAGCGATTTTTGTTTCGACAAAGCAGGCCATTCTCCTCGCTCCCCTCGTCAGCACGTTTTTACATGATGCCGCCTCCAGTTTTTGGGTATCTGGTTATTTTTCACTTAAGGGTGAGTTGAAAAGGACTTTGGCGAAAGTCAAAACGAAAAGTGGCATGTTTGTGATGTTAGCCGCGCTCCTTGGCGGGCCCCTCGGCATGACGTTTTATGTCCTGGCGATTAAATATCTCGGATCTTCTTACGCCGCCGCATTTTCCTCCGTCTATCCAGCCGTTGGTGCTTTTTTCGCTTTCCTGTTTTTAAAAGATCGCTTACTCCCCAAAAACTGGTTCGGATTGCTCATGAGTATAATCTTTATTATTTTACTAGGATACTCTTCCGATAATTTAACGTCCCCGAATTTTCTGCTCGGAATGTTGTTTATTGTCCTTTGTATTATTAGCTGGGGACTGGAATCCGTTGTTGTCGCATACGGGATGAAAGACGGTGAAATTACACCGGAACAGTCGCTCCTCTTACGCCAGTTCGTATCTGCTTTTGTCTATGGCCTCGTCATTTTACCGGTTTTTAATGGCTGGTCGTTAACTATTGAAGTGTTAACGAACCGGGAATTTCTCTTTCTTGCTCTAGTTGCTCTGGCCGGTTCTCTATCCTATTTGTTCTACTATATTTCCATCCGCGATATCGGACCGACGCGGGCGATGGGACTCAATATCTCTTATTCTGCCTGGGCGATTTTCCTCGGGTTCCTATTATTTGGCGAACCTCTTTCGCTGCAATTACTGTTTTATAGCTTCATGATTATATTTGGTTCCGTTCTATCAGTAGCCGAAGAAAATGAATTCACGCTTTCCTATTTCAGAAATAAATTACCGGATCCAAAGGAGGGGGAATAATGCGGGCAATATTACTTGCAGCAGGTATGGGGACACGGCTTCGTCCTTTGACATTGAAAACACCGAAATCGCTCATACCGATTAACGGCGAACCTTTAATCGAAAGACAAATTCGCTTTTTGAAACAAATAGGGATTAAACAGATTATTATCGTAACTGGTTATCTCCAGGAGAAATTTACATATTTAAAAGATAAATATAAAGTCCGGCTCGTTCATAATGATAAATACGATCAATACAACAATATTTATTCGATGTATCTCGTTCGCGAGTATTTACCGGGAGCATACGTCATCGATGCGGATAACTATTTAAGTCGCAACTTTTTAGTAGAAAATCCAAACACATCATTATATTTCAGTGCGAAAAAGCCATTTACCGATGAATGGGTCATCCATGTTAATCGGCAAAATAAAGTTAAAAACATCACGATTGAACCGGAAGGGATTGAATATATTCTTTGTGGCGTTTCCTATTGGAGTCCGGAAGATGGACAAAAACTAGTAACGAAGCTCGAACAAATCGTTCACAGTGGAAATTTCCAGGATTTATACTGGGATCATATTGTAAAAGATCATATCGCCGAGTTGAATGTGTACTTGCGAGAAATCGCTGCGAGCGATACGTATGAAATCGATACTTTAGAAGATTTAGAGCGGCTGCGGGAAGCGGTGGAACTACCGCTTTCTGTCCATACGAGAACGTAAATCTCCGTTTCATTTCAAAGGATTAAGTATCGTTCCTTTTTCCTATTTGGAAATCAGTTTTATGCAAGTAATGAGCCGTTCCTCGAAGCCGTCGGAACGAAAAGAACACCGTTTCTTAAAAAAGAAAATCCCCTGAAAGCGTGAATAATTTTCGCTTTCAGGGGATTTTTCCTTGAGTTGTTCTATGAAAATTTTTACTTATTCTCGACAATGGCGAGCGGTTCCAGTTCTTCTCTTACCGCCTGCAAGATTTCCTGGCATTCCTTCACGAGTGCTTTCGGAAAGTTTTCATCTTCCCCATACTCCACACCATGGGGATAGTAATGTTTACCGAGAATGGGGACCTTTAGTCGGATCGTGGCATCATGTGCACCCACATCCCCTCTAATCGCCACGCCTTGAACCCGTAAATAATACGTATGATTGTTCAAGACGATTTTCCGGTCGTATGTAACTCTTTCATAGTCCCACTGACCTGCGCGGATTAAACCGTATTGAGGTAAAATATCGTCAAGTACATTTAAATCAAATACTAAATTCTCTAAACCTGTATTTTCAATATACAAACATTCTCCCTCCCCGAATTTCCATCCATTTATCACAATAATAGTCTATCAGCGAGAAATTTTCAAACAATAATTGTATTTCGTCTATTCCAAATATAAACACTCTATCTAGTGTTTGGACAAGGATGCAAAAGTTTTTTCTGAAAAAACGTAATAGGATGTATGTTTTTCAAAGAGTTGGAGACAGTAATTTTAGTACGTTTTTAGGAGGGATTTATTTGGATCGGATTGAAGATGTTATGACAACGGATGTGGAAACCGTTTCTTTACATGATACGCTTTATAATGTTGCCGTGAAGATGAATGATTTAAACGTCGGGGCGATGCCGGTGGTGGATGGTAAAAAATTAGTGGGCATCGTAACCGATCGCGACATCGTCATTCGGGGGATTGCGGAAAATTTAACCGGTTCCGACCCTGTACAAAAAGTAATGACTTCGGATGTCATCACGGTAAAACCGGATCAATCGATTCGGCATGCCATTCATTTAATGTCCGAGCATCAAATCCGTCGCTTGCCGGTTGTCAATGGCGATGAGTTAGTAGGGATTGTGGCCCTGGGGGATCTAGCGGTCAATGAAAAATCCGATAGCCAGGCGAAAAAGGCTTTATCGGAAATCTCCGAGCCTACCCGCGGACAAAATTTTTTACAATAGAATGAAAAAAAGAAAGGTATTCTTGCCTTTCTTTTTTTGTTGGTAAAATAATTTCCGATTTTGTTCTCAATTTTTTGCAAGTGTTATGTACTTTAGCTAAATGCTTTGTTTATAATTGAATTAAATCGATTTATCAAAGCTTTATTATCGTATCACCGGTATGGTGGAAAGATGTGATACCGATTGTTCATCATGATGGGGGCTTTAGAAAATATTATTTTAAAAATATTAAAAATCGGTTGCTTTTTATTAAAAAGTCACTTTTAGTGATAAAATAAAAATAATCAGCAAAATGAACTGATTTCTATTATTTTTTCTACTATCAGGACATACATTATAGTAGTAATGAAAAAAGGAGGGATACCCTCTGAAAAGTTTAGTCCGGATTTTACTCATTATCACTGTATTGTTTATACTCGGACTGTCCGTAAAGAATTTGCTTTACACGGCTAAAGATAACACTCTGGACGATGAACCGAGTGAAGTGGAACTGGATCCGAATCTGGATACCGAAACGATAAAAGCAGCGGAAGAAGAGACTAGCGAACGTCCGGAGCAAGGAATTTCAAGGATAATCGGCAAGCCATCGCAAAGTTTAATAAATACGTATGGTAATCCGGTGCGGATTGATCCTTCCTATTATGGATTTGATTGGTGGATTTATGATGGGGAGGACATCCCGTATATGCAAGTTGGCGTGAAAAATAATCGAGTCGTTTCGGTTATCGCTACAAGTCCGAAAACGGATGTTTCCCCTTTTAAAATTGGTGCGACTTTGGAATCCCTTTACCATGATATAAAAATGCAGCCAGAAATAGAACTGGAATATGAGGGAGGACTTTATCGGTTTGAGCTATATGAAAGTGATTTAAACAGCCGCCCGCTCATCCCGTTAGGCGATATCTTTGCACAACTCTATTTTGACAATTTTTCCGGTGAATTATTGTTCATTCGTTTTATGGATAAAGAAACATTACTCGTCCTCCGCCCGTACGATTTAACTTACTGGGGAGAATTAATCGAACCGCCCGAGCTAACTGAAGACGAATGGGATGGTGCTGATACAGCATCGGCAAAGCAAATTTTTGAATTAACGAATATCGTTCGAAAACGCAACGGTCTTCCCGATTTAACCTGGGATGAGAAGACGGCGGAAGTGGCTTATTTTCACAGTCAAGATATGTTCGAAACAGAAACATTCTCCCATGAGTCGGAAAAATATGGTGATTTGGCGGAACGGTTGAAAACGAGAGAAGTGTATTATGAAGCTGCCGGGGAAAATATTGCCTCCCAGTATATTGATAGTGTTGCCGTCGTTAGCGGCTGGTTAAATAGTAAAGGCCACCGGGACACATTGTTAAATGAAGAGTTCACCCATTTGGGAGTCGGTGTTTACAAAAAGTATTATACGCAAAATTTTATAAAAAGAACCTGGGACAGCCAGTGATGGTTACCCATTTTACCTCTTCCGACATATATTACTATAGACGAATGGGAAGAGGTGAAGTGGATGACGAAAAAGCTTTCTCCAAAAGTTCAACAGTTTAAATCGTTCGTGCAAAAACATCCGTTATTAATCAAAGAGGTACGGCAAAATAAGACGACCTGGCAGGAGCTTTTTGAAGAGTGGTATTTACTCGGGGAAGATGATCCGAAATGGTTAGATTACCGGATCGATCAACCGGAAAAAACAGAAAAGAAAAGCCGTAACAAGAAAGGTAAAGTTACGGAAAAAAATGAATTTGTAAATCAGCTTCTGGAATCGGTAAAAAAACTCGATCCGGAGCAAATTCAAAAATTGGCGGGTCAATTGAGTCAGGCTCTGGATATTGCCATCGAGTTTCTCAATGAACTGAAAACCCCCGGTTCAGCAAATACTGACAACACGAAACCAGCGCTGCCTCGCAATCCATTTGCTTTCCGGAAGGATTAGGGGGGAAAACATTGCGAAAAGAACTGTACGAATATATTTCCCAAAACGAAGACTTGTTGCTTTTTATTCGCAGTGAACCGGAATGGTATAAACGGTTGTCAAGAAATCCGGGGTATTTACCAGAATTTGAAAAGCAAGCACGGATTTTTCTTCGCAAAACATGGCCGGATCGGATTGAACGGTTCACAAATTCTATACAAATGGCACAGATGATGTTTCATATGTTCCGATCTTTTCAGGATCAATAAAGTCTGTCCTTATCCAGCCGATGCATCAGAGCGGATGAATGGACAGACTTTCGTTTATACCCAACTTTTTCGGGAATTGTTCCTTAACATATTTCCTTTTCTCAGTCTTTGCCTCTTTAAGGTAAGCACCGTTACATTGTTTTTAAACTATTTTTTTGCTAAGATGAACTTGGAGGTGGAGTGATGCTCGCTACGCTAGAAAGTGTAAAGATTCTTGATGAAAGTGAAAAACTCGCCAGGATGATTGTACATAGCGATATTGCCCAACGATATCGCGATTGTTTATATAAAATGAATCATGATCCCGAAACGCAAAAGAAAATTCAGCGTTTTGTCCAGTTAAAAGAAAAATATGAAGAAGTCGAGCGTTTTGGCCGCTACCATCCCGATTATAAAACCGTTATGAAGGAAATCCGCATTGCTAAACGGGAAATGGACCTGGATGAAAATGTGGCCAATTTCAAACGGGCTGAAACGGAATTGCAAAATATCCTTGATGAAATTAGTTTAATGATCGGCCGTTCCGTATCTGAAAAAATTATCGTCGATACCGGAAACCCATTTTTTACAAAAGCTGGTGGTGGGTGTTCCACGGGAGGTAGCTGCGGCTGTAGCGCTTGATCTTAGATAGGAGAATGGATATGATAGGACAAAGACAAGGTTTGATTGTCTGGTTATATTCATTAAAACATGCTAGACATTTAAAACGATTCGGAAACGTCCATTACGTGTCAAAACGATTGAAATATGCTGTTCTTTATTGTGATATGAAAAATCGCGATGCCATTATCAAAAAATTAGAATCACTTTCTTATGTGAAAAAAGTCGAGCTTTCTTACCGTCCGTATTTACGAACAGAATTTAATAGTAAAAAGGAAGACGAAACGAAAAATATAGAATACGATTATAAAGTCGGTCTTTAATCAATCATGATGGTATCATCATGATTTTTTTTATTTTTTTCTATCGATTCTTTTGAAAGGAAATAAAGCAAATTTCCCTTTCCGAGCTTATTTTGGTGTACAATGAGTGAGGAAAATAAAAAATTC